>JAHDID010000026.1:68244-73752 GCA_020630975.1 Verrucomicrobiota bacterium | reverse complement strand
GGCACTCATCGGGATCGGTCTGCATTATGAACCCACAAATTTAGCGGAAGAGGCTAAAAAGTAAACGTACCTAGCACAGCTAGATTGGAATTTCGAATGTCGGCTTTGCCGACTCCCACATGGGGATCTTGGCTGATGCGTGGTGATATGGCATCCAATACCACCGAGCACAGCTCAAACTAAGGATCTATCGGAACATGTCGGAATTGTTCGAAATCCACATCTTGTCGCTCAAATCGTCGAGAGGCGTTGAACGCTTCTCCCGCAAACTCAATAGCGAATTGGTTGTCGTCCGCTATGATCCAGAATAATCCCCATTCGTCCTCATCTAGAGTAAAACCTCCTGCTGGCGAATCAAAATCGATAAGTCTCGAAAATATTTGATCGCCACTCTTGCGCACTTTTGCACCTGAGGACTCCAACGCAGCAATAATATCATCTCTAAGCACTCGGTTATCAGCCGTAGATCCGAACTCGACTAGAAGTTTATCACTGCCATAACATGCTCTTATAGTGTAGCTATGCACTTTCCTGCCATATCGTGGTAGCACACGGATCCCGCTGGGCTAACGTGCTGGAAATAGAGTAGACTGTCGAATGGTCTGGTGACAACCGAAAAAACAAGGGATGTTAAGCCGGGTTCTGTGCTGCGACGTGGTATGCTGATAAGAATCTCGCCAGAGTCCTAGCCAATGCGAATAGGTTAGGCTGAGCCACCTTGAATTTAAGACCTCCCTCGTCCCTCTGTTTGAGGCTATGCCGCCCGCTATTTTCTAATTTAGTCGTGAACGAAAGCATTGGTAGTCTTGGAAAAATTTTCCTAGCATAGCGTACAAGGCCTGCTGGCGGCATCCGGTAGTACCACTCGATGGGTAATAGCTATCCTTTTGCTCTCTACACACGACGGGATACCGCTTAGACAGCGCCGGTCTTGTTAGGCTCCGTGTTCGGCGTGAAGATCTCGAAGTGTCGGTTGACCTTTCAGCTGATCAAACTGTGGTTTCGAAATTGGGCGAAGGATGTTGACATCCTGTAGGCTAGGTTGTGCTATGATCCGTCTAATCTCCTGATCTGAAATCATTGTCTTGTTGGCAGAATCGTAGTCGAGTTTCTTGAGCTTCTTCAAAACAGGAAGGTGGTGAATGCCGATCCCGTCACCCCAAATTTCAATGGTCTCGATATTTGGGAATTTGTTTAGGTACATCAGCGATCGATCGGGCATTCCGTAGTGAACTGCGAAAATCCTAAGTTCGCGGATCTCTCGGAACAATTTCATCACCTCTGGGTCCACACCATGGAGTGCTATCACCCTGATCTCGTGAATTCCGTCAAGTGCATTCAGGGCTAAGATGTCGTTCGGTAAGATCTTCTGTGACTCCGTATTGGGGGAAAGGGAAACGAAAAATCCATTTTCGTCCTTCTCAACTTCAATTCCCCGAGTCGCCAGATAACGAAGTGCAGTGTCTTCGGTGAAATTCTCCTCACTATTCAAAAACTCAACGGAAGCGAGAAGTAGAAATGCGAACCAGCGCGTCTTCATTTTCAAAGCCAAATGTGAAAGGCCTGTCAGCCCGTGTGGGCTGCGGCCAGACTACATGTGTAGAGTGGCCCTAAACTCGGCGGTGTCAACACGGAGCGGGTGGCTGGCTTGACGGATCTGCTGGGAAGAATCTCCCAAATGCCCAAGGCGGGGGTGCGTCGGGTTCAGGACAATTTCAATTCACGACAGTTTTGAGTCAATTGGGTACAATTGTCCGGATAGAGGACAACTGTGTGCGTGTGTTTCTGTGAGGATGTCCTGTTTAGGGCGGGCGAACTGACGGATGCAAAGAGTTAATGAATCACTACTATTCTGGTGGTAATAGTAAAAATTGCCCCTGCTTTGCGGAATCGGTTAATGGATGAGAACGGTGGTGACAATAATACTAGCGGTTTTGGTTAGCGTTCAGTGTGCACGGCAATCAGCTACCGTAGGTACAGATGCAGGTGTTTGTTGCGTGCATGGCGTAGCTTTGGTGGAACAGTCTGGTTTTGAGTCAAAAGGTAATTTCTCTTATTCCGAAGACCACGCAGACGCAGCCGTTCGGAGAAAGAATCGTTTTCTGGATAAAAAAGCACCCAACGCCATCACAAAAGGTCAATCGCTGACCCAGCACTGGATCTTCACCGAGCCAGCTACTGTTGTGTTTTGCCCAGAGTGCGAATTTGCTAAGGCTAATTTTCTGAAATCGCAGTAGTGAGGGGCTGTGATTTCGGTTCGGGTACGAAGGCTTAGGTCGCTGGGTGATAGGAAATCAGAGTTCGTCTTCGGCGAGGACGACTAAGGAGTCGGCTCCTGTTAAATCGAAGGTCTGGGACTTTTCGGGAATCAGCTGCACTCCATAGTTGGCGTCGGCATCGGTTTCCTGCGACTTTATCTTGATGCCGATACACACTTCGCCACGTAGCTGTGCGATGCGCATGCAATCGGCGAAGCTGAGGGTGGTGTCTGGCTGCTCGAGGTAGAGAGAAAGAGGTTTTAGGTAGATCTCGGATCCGTCTTCGGAAAATAGGTCGTCGTAGACAGACTTGATATCGGACTCCTCACTCATCTGAGCGAGGAGCATACTGACCAGTCGGTCGCTGATAATGAAGTCGCGCACGCCTGCACGAGAGATGAGGTTTTGATTGTTAGAGTCCATCACCTCGGTGATGAGCTGGGGAACATGATTGTTGGTTTTGTTGTCTTCGATGAGGCGACGAAGCAACAGGAGAATCATGATGGTTCGGGCATCGATCTCCTCGGCGTTATCCGCTAGGCTAGTGTTGCTCAGGAGGATGATGTTGTTGCGGTAAAAGGGCTGCACTTTTTCTAGGTTTTCGATGTGGAAAGGATCGAGATTGACTAGGTCGATACGGAGTTCCGGTAGCTCTGCTGCTAGTTCGGCTATCTCATGTTTGACTTCGGGTGAGGGATTTTTGACCATGATGGCGATAGTCGATCCCTCGATGAGGTAGTCGGCATACTCGCGGACCATGATCGGGCCTTTGCGGTTCCAGCCGATGAACAGCTCGTGCTCGACACGCTGCTTTAGCTTTTGGTTGACGATGGTGATATTTCTCGGCGTGGCTACTGGCTTCTTGCGAAACTCGATGGTCGAGTCGTCGTCGGCTACGATGAGGATCTCATCGTCTGCTGCCATACGGGTGTCGAGGGGCGGGTTGAGGGTGAGTTGTCCACCGCTGGTACGGATACCCATAGGGACACCATCGGGAAAGTGGAAGGCGAGATCGGCAAAGGTAGTGTCTGCCCATTTGGGGTCGTTGGCAAAGTACATCTCGCAGCCATCAAAGGAGAGGATCTCGCTGTAGACCACGGATAGCCCTACGGATCGACTGGTCTGGACCATGATCTTGGCTAGCACGTCTGAGGCATCCACAGAAGATATCTGGAAGGGACAATTCTCCTGGATGATGGAGCGGCGAGTATCATCGTATAGCTCGGCTACGACATCGAGGTCGCTGGCGTCTGATCTGGCATTGGCGAGGGCGAGTAGAGTCTTTACGACACAGGCATCGCTGAGGGCTTTGGCTGCATCGCTACCATCCTCGCTGGCGGTCGCCAGTACGATGACGGAGCCGCAGCTATCGAGTGCGGCCAGCTGGAGATTGGGCAGGGCAGAGGGCGAGCCGCTGCGGGTGATGACGCGGGTGTTTTGTCTATCCGGCACCATGAGCGTCAGAAAGTCGTCCATCTCTTCTTTGTCGACATCGGCCAGGATGACGACAGCGGGATCGTCTTCGCTTTCGTTGGCGAGGATCAGCTCCCGCAGTATCTCGACGATGCGCTGCGGACTCCAGCCGAGGATGAGGGTGTGGTCTTGCTCGACTACCTGGGAGTGGCCTTTGCGCAGGGCCTGGAGTTTTTGGTCGAGGGAGGTGGTGATCAGACCGATGAGCATGGACATGATGATGAGTCCACTGGCGCCACCGATGATGGCGCTGGCTTTGTAGAGCCAGCTGGACTTGATGTCCTGAGCCATATTACCGGCATCTGTCATCTGTAGCCAAGCGATGTAGGCCTGGCCCCAAAAGCCGACCTCCCGCTCATCGGTGCCGGGTGCTACGGAGAAGGCAATGAGCCGTAATCCATATACCAGAGCGAGGGATACGATAAAGACGAGGAAGAGGCTGACAAAGATGGATTTGCCACCTTTTGCCATAAAGTTGTCAAAGCGGTAGCGCAGCCGCGCTTTAGAACTCGGGGTCGCAGACATCGGCGTGATGATAGGTTTAGTTACATGGCTGATCGAGATCTATGCAGCTGCCGGTGTGGCGGCGGCGGTAGCAGTGGCGAGCACGCCATGGAGGTGAGCGTCTGTCATGCTCATGGCCTGGCCGAGCTGCATCAGGTAGTCCTGCTCGGACTGATCGAAGTGGCCATCGGATGCGGCTATAGCGTAGGCGGCGCGGACGACTGTTTCCTTGCCAGCATCGTTGAGCTGGGGTGATAGCTCGGCGAGTAGATCGAGGGTATTGGAGGCTGTTTTGGAGACCTCGGCGATCTCCTCGCGCAGTTCATTCTCAGGCACATAGGTTCCAGTGATCTCTTGGAATTGAGTCTGCAACATTTTGACTTCTTCATCGTCGATCACGCCATCTGCGAGGAGCATCGATATCATCACCTGTTTGCAAGCGATGAAGAAGTAGGCCTCGATCCGCTGGTTCTCCTGAGCAGGGTCGTAGGTGAGGATCTCGGGGTCGTAGGTGCCCTGACAGTGTGCGCACTCCACATACTCACCTAATTTATCGAGTGGGATGACAGGAATGAAATACAGGGTGAAGAAGCGACGCACGCGCTTGAGATTAAAATTGGTCTGCCCATTGCAGCGTGGGCAGGCAAATGTGCCACGCTCTGGGGTAGTAGTGACGCCTCGGGTTCCAAAAATGATCATGGGAATGTGTAGGTAAAAGACAGGGTGGACCTGCCGGAGTGACAGTCCCTTCCTCTAGGCGTCTTATAAAAAAAGAACCGGTCAAACAAGACAAATTGTAAAAATTGTCAGGTTACGACACCTTCATGGCTGTGTCTTTAGACTGCTCTCCCTGTAGAAACCTGCGGCTAGTAGGAGCAAGAATTTAGCGCCTTCTAGTCCGACATAGATCAGGTGAAGGGAGCTGTGTGAAGGGGGCTGGCCGGCGATGATCTGCTCGGATCGGGCCTGCAGTAGTGGCATGAAGCCGAGGTGTTGGATGGCAAAGACGATCACCACACTGATCCATAGCCACGAGTGCAAATGGAACTGTAACGGGTGCTTACTACGGGCCGCAAAGCGATAGCCGGTGAGGCTGACGAGAAGGAGGAGAAAGCCAAGCTCAGCATACCAGACCCAGAGGAACTGTACCCGGCCGACCTGAAGCGCCAGAGGTAGGCTGAGATCATCTACCTGGAACTTCGCAGGGGCGGCTAGGAGATTGCCGCCTAGCAAAGTGCCAGCCCAGAGGAGTGCGATCTTCTGAGCTGGCATG
>JAHDID010000026.1:17027-68144 GCA_020630975.1 Verrucomicrobiota bacterium | reverse complement strand
ATTGCCGCCTAGCAAAGTGCCAGCCCAGAGGAGTGCGATCTTCTGAGCTGGCATGCTTTAAAAGATGAGGTAACGATCGGCGCTAGGAGCCTGTCGCACTTACTCCCACGGCTGCAAATTTCGGGCTTTGGCCCAAATTTCCCTGCCTTTTCGTCCCTTGTTTACTAACAAACTCCTCAAAACCATGAAAATTTTGCCTCAAAGCCCGAAATTTTCGCTTCGCATGGGTAAGTCCGACAGACTCCTAGAAAGAGCCGATCATGTCGCCTGGCACGACCCACTCGTCGAATTGCTCGCCAGTGACGAGCTCTAGCGCGAGAGCCGCCTCGCGCAGAGTGGTGCCCTCGCTGTGGGCTTTCTTGGCGATCTTAGCCGCATTGTCGTAGCCGATGTGGCGATTGAGCGCAGTGACTAGCATGAGCGAGCGATTCAGGTGCTCATCGATGCGCGCTTGATTGGGCTCGATACCGACAGCGCAGTGGTCATTGAAAGCACGGCAGGCGTCGCCGATCAATGTCGCCGACTGGATGAAGGCGTTGATCATGACGGGCTTGTAGACATTTAGCTCGAAGTGGCCATTCGCACCGCCGATGGAGACAGTGGTATCATTGCCCATGACTTGGCAGCAGACCATAGTGAGAGCCTCTACCTGAGTGGGATTGACCTTGCCTGGCATGATGGATGAGCCGGGCTCATTCGCAGGGATGGCGATCTCGCCGATGCCGGAGCGAGGGCCGCTGGCTAGCAGGCGGATATCGTTGGCGATTTTGGTGAGGCTGACTGCCAGTTGCTTGAGCGCGCCGTGCGACTCGACGATAGCGTCGTGAGCGGCGAGAGACTCGAACTTATTGGGCGCGGTGACGAATGGCAGGCCAGTGAGGTCGGCGATTTTCTGTGCGACTAGCTCGGAGTAGCCTTTTGGAGCATTTAGACCGGTGCCGACAGCCGTACCGCCGAGGGCTAGCTCGCTGAGGTGTGGCAGCGTGTTTTTGACTGCCTTCAGTCCGTAATCGAGCTGAGCGACGTAGCCAGAGAATTCCTGGCCGAGGGTGAGCGGCGTGGCATCCATCCAGTGGGTGCGGCCGATTTTTACCACATCTTTGAGCGCTTCTGCCTTTTCCGCTAGGGTATCGCGCAGCTGCGTGACGCCTGGGATGGTGCTCTCGATGAGCAGCTTGTAGGCGGCGATGTGCATCGCTGTAGGAAAGGTGTCGTTCGATGACTGGGAGCGGTTCACATCGTCGTTGGGGTGGATCTGGCGATCGCCTTCGCCGAGGGTGCCGCCGGATAGCACGTGGCTACGATTGGCGATGACCTCATTGGAGTTCATATTCGACTGAGTGCCGGAGCCGGTCTGCCAGACGACGAGTGGGAAGTGGTCGTAGAGTTCGCCGGCGATGATCTCGTCGCACACCTGACCGATCAGGTCGGACTTCTCCTGCTCCATCACGCCGAGTTCGGCGTTGGTTTGGGCGGCGGCTTTTTTCAGAAAGCCAAAGGCCTGTACGATCTCGCGCGGCATCGAGCCCGCTGGGCCGATGGGAAAATTACCGATGGAGCGCTGTGTCTGTGCTCCCCAGTATCTGTCTGCAGGCACCTCGATCGGGCCCATGGTATCGCTCTCTGTGCGGGTGGTGGTAGATGTCATAGATCGGTAAGAAATACAGCCTATTCGATAGGCAGCGGCACCTTATCCAGATTTTTGAATAGGGTACAGAAAAAATTCAATAGGGTACAATTCGCCGCGAGCCTGCTAGCGGCCTCTTAATCTTACTCTTTTTCTTAATCTTAATCCCAGCAGAGCAACTTGAGCTCTAGCCTTGGCACTGGGAGATTAAGATTAAGATTAAGAGTAAGAGTCTCCTATGTGGCGGTCTCTAGAGCGACGACTTTTTTGCACCAGGCTTCAAACAGGTCGTCATAATCGATATCGGCATCGACGCGGTCGAGGAGTCGCTGGCCACCGATGCGCTCGAGATGCTCATCGAAGTCGCGACCGCATTTGCAAAACTGCTCGTAGCTGGTATCGCCGAGTGCGAATACGGCAAACTCTAGGCCGGGTATACTGCCATCGGCCAGATTGATCAGGGCAGCGTAGAAGTCCTCCGCATCCTCTGGGGGCTCGCCATCTCCGAAGGTGCTGGTGACGATGTAGATGCGTTTGGCTTCTTTGAGCAGGTCGATCTTCACATCGAATACATTCTCGCAGGCTATCTCGATGCCCTGCTCGCCTAGAGCATCGCTGAGATCCGTCGCGCAGGACTCTGCTGTGCCCGTCTGGGTGCCGAAGAGAATGTACTTATCTGCCATGTGTGTGTCTCAGTCTACGCCCGTCGGGCGTCTTTGATTCATTTCACCACCATTTCACCGCGCATCATCATCCAATGTCCGGGAAATGTACAAATGTAGGGGTAGGTGCCGGGCTTCTCAGGAGCGGTAAACTCGAGCACATCGCTCTCGCCAGGTTGCACTAGCTTGGAGGCGAAGAGCACCTGATCGCTCTTGGGCACAGGATTCTTTAGAAAGTTCGGATCGGTCATGCCTTGATTGGCTGCCATACCGACTTGATTGATGGTGCCGGGATTGATGACCAGGAGATTGTGCGGCTGGGTGCCTTGCTCGGGATTGGCTAGCGTGAGGCTGACTTTCTGACCTGCTGCGACTTCGAAGCTCTTGGTATCGTAGGCGAGTTGGATCTTGTCAGCCGTGATGGTTAGCTCCAGCACATCGCTGGCGGAGGTAGTAGGCTCGGTGGCGGCTGCCTCTGGCTGCACCTCATCGAATTGGGGTAACAGACCTTTCTCGCGAGCGCTAGCGAAAGCGGCCTCGGCATCGCGCTCCCAGCGGCGAGCGATGTCGCGCTCCTTGAAGAAGTAAATCTTCTGCCCCTGATACTCGATGGATGGGCTGTCGGGACCGATCACGCTATCTGGTCGCAGTGGGCAGAAACGCTGGGCCAGCAGTTCGATCTTTTGAGCTGCCTCGGGTAGCTCCTTGATCTGGGGCAGTAGATCCATCTCGACTCCGACTTTGGCGTAGTAATCTGGATTGGTGTTCCAAGCCTTTACGCAGGTGCCGCAGCACATCAGAACCTTTTGCCCTGCGTATTCCACGACCTCCTCGGGGTCGACCTCGTCTTCGACCATGATCGGGCAAAGCGTCTGTTCGGCGGCGAAGAGGGGACTCAGAGCTAGCAGAGAGAGGGACAGGATGGATTTCGTAATCATAGATCTCATGAGTGGGAAAGTTGGAATGGTGACGGTCATTGCGGTCATTATAGGTGAGGGATTGGACGAATCAACCGGCGCGGTTGCTGACAAAAAATGCTCGCGACTCGGGGTTTTACTCGTAACCTGCGGAGAAATTAAACCGACAGGGGAGCTGCCAACAGCTGAGATCGTCGATGCTACGCACTGTGGCTCAGGACGAGACCCTTTGAACCTGATGCAGGTAATGCTGCCGCAGGGAGTCCTTTATGAGTTACTTTTACCGACAGTTTTTCTCCCCAATCGACAGCCATGCTAGGACTGCTGTGTCCTGAAGCGTGGCTTTTTTGTGTCTTTTTTCTCAAACCAATCCATTTACCTACCTCTACTACCAAACGCTATGATCACACCTAATGAAACTGAAGGCACCCAGATCGCGGTGAAGTCGGACACTGTCTTTCCCAACAGCCGCCGCATCTACGTGCCAGGCCAGATCCACTCAGATGTGAGTGTGCCGATGCGCGAGGTGGAGCTATCGGAGACGACTCACCCCAATGGTCGGGTGGAGGCCAATGAGCCTGTGCGCATCTACGACACCAGTGGTCCATGGGGCGACCCTAGCTACGATGGCTCGGTGACAGAGGGGCTGCCTGCACTACGCCGCGACTGGATCCTAGCTCGAGGCGATGTGGAGGAGTACGAGGGACGTGCGATCAAGCCAGAGGACAATGGCTACCTATCCGACGAGCATGCCGAGCGCTACAACGAGCGAAAGGCAGAGGCGAATCGCCTGAAGCAATACCCTGGTCTACGCCGCAAGCCGCTGCGCGCGAGTGCTGGCCATGCGGTTTCCCAGATGTACTACGCCAAGCAGGGCATCGTGACCCCAGAGATGGAGTACATCGCCATCCGCGAAAACCTCGGTCGCGAGGCAGCTTTCAAAGCCATCCAGGACGGTAAGGGCCCTCGTAATTTGATGAACTTTCAGCACCCTGGCGAGTCCTTTGGTGCCGCGATACCGGAGTATATCACGCCGGAGTTCGTCCGTGATGAGGTGGCCAGAGGCCGCGCCATCATCCCGAGCAATATCAACCACCCTGAGAGCGAGCCAATGATCATTGGGCGAAACTTTTTGGTGAAGATCAACGCTAACATCGGTAACTCTGCGGTGGCCTCGACCATCGATGAAGAGGTGGAGAAGATGCGCTGGTCGACGCTGTGGGGTGCCGATACGGTGATGGATCTTTCCACTGGTAAGAACATCCATGAGACGCGCGAGTGGATCATGCGCAATAGCCCGGTCCCCATCGGCACGGTGCCGATCTACCAGGCGCTGGAGAAGGTAAATGGCCGGGTCGAGGACCTGTGTTGGGATGTTTTCCGCGATACGCTGATCGAGCAGGCTGAGCAGGGTGTCGACTACTTCACTATTCACGCGGGTGTGTTGCTTCGTTTCGTACCGCTCACTGCGCAGCGCACGACTGGCATCGTCAGCCGTGGCGGATCGATCATGGCCAAGTGGTGTCTATCGCACCACAAAGAAAATTTCCTCTACACTCACTGGGATGATATCTGCGATATCATGGCTGCCTACGATGTGTCTTTCTCCATCGGCGATGGACTGCGCCCGGGCTCGATCGCCGATGCCAACGACGCCGCTCAATTTGGAGAGCTAGAGGTGCAGGGCGAGCTGACTAAGACCGCCTGGGCCAAAGATGTGCAGGTGATGAATGAGGGGCCTGGCCACGTGCCGATGAACTTGATCAAGGAGAACATGGAGAAGCAGATCGAGTGGTGCGACGAGGCACCATTCTACACGCTTGGGCCTTTGACGACCGATGTCGCTCCTGGCTACGATCACATCACCAGTGGTATTGGTGCGGCGATGATCGGCTGGTATGGCTGTGCCATGCTCTGCTACGTGACGCCGAAGGAGCACCTAGGTCTGCCGAATCGCGATGACGTGCGCGATGGAGTGGTCACCTACAAGATCGCCGCCCATGCAGCGGATCTGGCTAAAGGACACCCAGCTGCGCAGGTGCGCGACAATGCGCTGAGCAAGGCGCGTTTTGAATTCCGTTGGGAAGATCAATTCAATCTATCACTCGACCCGACCAAGGCGCAGGAATTCCACGACGAGACGCTGCCGCAGGATGGTGCGAAAACCGCACACTTCTGCTCGATGTGTGGTCCGACCTTTTGTTCGATGAAGATTTCAGACGAGGTGCGGGAGTATGCCGAGAAAAATGGTATGACCACGCCTGAAGCGATCGAGCAGGGTATGGCTGAGAAGGCTAAGGAGTTTGCGGATAAGGGATCGGAGATCTACAGCTAGTTTTAAAACAGAAAGAGTTGATAGATGAGGCTGATCTTTCTTATTGTTACATTCGCTGCCTTTTTGGTGACCGATGTTTTATCGCAGAGTTCGTTAGAAAAACATGCTGATCGTAAAGATGTCGATGGGGTAGACGGTGGCGACGCAGAGATGCTCGCAGCGCAGGAAAAGGCGCGTGAGTCATTGGGCGACTTTGTCGAAGCGCTAAAGAACCGCAAAGACGATCAACGCTACCTTGTTAAAGTGCGCTTGGAGGAGGGCGACGAGGTGGAGCATGTGTGGCTAGAGCCAGTGAAGTGGGTGGAGCCTGGTTTGAAAGGTATTCTTGCGGTCGACCCGGTTGCTATAAAGAAATACTCGAAAGGCGATGTGATAGCGCCTCGGCCCAAAGAGATCTCTGACTGGTTGATCTTGCTGCCCGATGGTGGGAAGAAGGGTGGCTATACCGTGGATGTGATAGCCAAGCGTAAAAAGGGCTAGGTCGTAGCAGCATTAATAAACCTGCAGGTGGATATGGTCATCATGCCGTGCTGCCCGCAGGCCTTGGAATCTGATTTTGCTATCGTTGCTCAGACCCCAGCGGGTTTTGAGGTGGGGCTCGAGCAGGAGTTTCTCGACGGTCGAGTTTTGTGAAAATAGCTTCAACAGATCTCGGGTGCGTGCTTCATCGAGTTGACTGTCGCGACCTAGTTTTTGCAGCCACGCCATGTCCCAGCGCAGTAGATTCGATGGATGGGCGGTTTCGCCGGCTCTGGGGTTTTCGTAAATGAAGTAGCCAATCGCAGAGGGCGATCGAGCTGGTCCGCCGGTGTCTCGATCGCGATAGACAAAGCAGAGGTCAACCTTCTCCCCGTCCCAATGGGAGAGGTGTGGTAGCATGCCACTAGTGTATCGACCGCCAAACCGGAAGGGGAAGCAGGCATCGAGATAGTCGACCTGATAGCCATCATGTTGTTTGGCGAAGTCACGACTCGTACTGCGCAAGAGCTCGGCTAGCTCTGGGGTGGTGAAGTTGCGAAATAGTAGGCAAAACCCAATGTTCCGCGGGCGCAGTGGTGTGGTATCGGTAGCCCGCCATGGGAGGCTTTCTCGACCGAGGCTCTGGGCTAGGAGAGGCACCAGCAGCAGGGCCATACCATAGCACAGTGCCGTGCCGATAATGACGGCGAAAGCGGGCCGAAACCAACGCCTAAGTACCAACAAGCCTGCTATCGTGCCCAGCACGATAATGATTCCACCGATCTGTGTGAGTAATGTCGCGACGAGTAGTAGAAAGACATACGCAGCGATTTTTAGAGGAGCTCGTTTCATCTGGATCGACTGATACGAGACGGGTAGAGAGTGCCTTTCAAAAAAATCCGCTTCTATCGCTATGGGGCACCTATGCAAAACAGCTTTGACTCCATACGAAGAATAAAGTGGCCATCGGTAGCCGCGACACCGTAGACCTTGCTCTCGCAGGTGAGTTCGTTGGTCGCTAGTGGGATGGCTTTTTCTACGTTCGCTTCGAGCACCGTGGTGATGCCGTTGTTGGAGAAAAAGTAGATGCGATCGTGTGCCGCGATGGGTGATGCCCATGTGGACGCAGTTAGCCGGTGGTTCCAGAGCTGCTTGCCAGTGATCAGGTCATTGCAGAAGACGACTCCCGAGCGATTGACGAAGTAGACGCAGTCATCGTAAGCAAGTGGTGATCCGAAGCTGCTGGTGGCGTCTGCTGTGTTCCACACTTGGCGCTGACCGGTTTTCGGGTCGGTATGTAGCGCTCGGCTTTGGGTTTTCTCCGAGCTACCGATGATCATCAGATCGCCAGCTATGGTGGGCGAGGCTACGGTGTTTTTTTCGATACCGTCGAGATGCCATAGCAGTTCCCCAGTCTGAGCGTGGTAGACCTCGGCAATGCCATTGGAGCTGATGTAGATTCGTTCGGTAGAGTCGTTTGCCGATGTGATGGGGGACGACCAGGAGACTCGCGGCTCGCGATCGACTTTCCACCGGTTCTCGCCGGTCATAGGGTCGAGACAGATGAGATAGCTCGGACCATCGTGGTCGACTAGGATCACTAGACCTGAGGCTGTGAGAGTTGGTGATGAGCCGAGACCATGACTACCCTGAATCTCGCCGTACTCCTCAGTGAGTGAGCGATGCCAGATCTTCTCGCCATCGCTGAGACTGAGGGCGACCACATCGCCACTCTCGAAGAAGGCATAAACGCGCTCGCCATCGGTGACGGGTGTGGGAGCAGCGCAGGAGACATATTTGCTCTTTTCGACCTGTTGAGATGCGTCGAGAGAGTACGACCAACTCAGTGCGCCATCGGACACTTGATAGCTATCGACCCGCATGGTTTGTTTTTCCGAGCCTAGCGCGGATGTGACTACGACGTGTTCGCCCCAGATGATGGGGCTGGATTGGCCATAGCCCTCTAGATCGACCTGCCAGGCGATGTTGGTATCGTCGCTCCAGCGAAGTGGTAGGTTGTTCGCCTGACTGATCGAATCGCCACTACCGCGGAAGCCGCTCCACTGTGTGCCGGGCTCGACGCTGGTGGAGATGGTGGGCAGTAGGAGAAGCACTAGGAGGCTGGTGAGGGTGCGCATGGGAAAAGGCTCGGACTGTTTTGGAGATTCTGCAATTTATCCTGTCATTGTATTGTCGTCGATCGCGTGCACGAGGTCATATGTCCGCTATCGACGTCATTTGAGTAGATGTCGCCTATAGATGACATTTGACCTCGTGTCGTCGATAGGCGACAATTGAGGGGATGATTATCCGCACTCCTCAAGATATCGCTGCCGTGGTGCGTGAGCAGCGTAGAAACTGTGGCTGGAGTCAGACTGAGCTGGCAGACCATATCGGCGTGCGCCGCCAGTGGGTGTCGGATTTTGAGCGGGGTAAACCAACCGCTCATCTCGTGCACGTGCTGAAAGCGCTACAGGTATTGCAGATCACGCTGGATGTGGGCTTGCCTGGTGAGAGCTCAGTTATAGATAGTGGTGGGGCTGCTGCCGACGAGCAGCCACATATCGATCTGGATGCGCTACTGAGCTAGGGGCAGGGAGATATAAGGGAATAAGAGACGATATGATCGAGCAGCTTTATGCTTACCATCAGGACACTCGTGTGGGCACAGTCGAGTGGGATCGGCAGCGAGATCAGTTGAGTTTTTGCTACGACGCTAGCTGGCGGAGCAGCGCGCATGCCTATCCGCTATCGCTATCGATGCCTCTAGCCATGGAGCAGCATGGTGACCAGGCGATCTCTGCCTATCTCTGGGGCTTGCTACCAGATAACGAGGCGACTCTGCGCACGTGGGGTAAGAAATTTGGAGTGTCGCCGAGGAATGTGTTTCGGATGATGTCGCGCGTCGGCGAGGACTGTGCGGGTGCAATCCAGTTCGTCCAGCCAGACCGCCTAGAGTCGTGGCTGGAGCCTTCTAATCGGGGCAGTATCCAGTGGATAGATAGCCAGGAGCTAGAGCAGCGGGTGGCTTTGCTGCTAAAGGATCACAGTGCGACACGGCTGGCTACAGATAGCGGCTATTTCAGTCTAGCTGGAGCTCAGCCCAAGATCGCTTTGCACTATGATGAGGCCGGGAAACTGTGGGGGGTGCCCAGTGGCCGTCAGCCGACCACTCACATTCTGAAGCCTACCACAGGGGAGTATGATGGATTCGCGGAGAATGAGCATTTCTGCCTCTGCTTGGCTGAGCAGCTAGGCTGCAAGACAGCCAGCAGCGTGATCCACCACATAGGTGAGACGCCGGTGATCGTGGTGAAACGCTTCGACCGCCTAACTCTACCGGAGAGCGAGCAGGTCCTGCGTATCCACCAAGAGGATTTTTGCCAGGCGCTGGCGGTGCATCCGACACAGAAATATCAGAGCGAAGGGGGACCTTCTGCCGATCAGATCGTAGAGGTGCTGCAGAATCACTCCTCCAAGAGCTGGGAGGATGTGTGGCGCTTTTGTGAGGCGATGGCCTACAACTGGCTGATCATGGGTACTGATGCTCACGCCAAGAATTTCGCCATCATGCTGGCATCGCGGGGGCAAGTACGACTGGCTCCACTCTACGATATGATCAGTATCTTGCCCTACAGCGATAGCATCAACCTGAGGAAATCGAAGATGGCGATGAAGATAGGTGGCCGATATAAGGTAGAGGAAATCTCAGGGTTATGCTGGGTGGAATTCGCCGAAACGCATGGCTTGTCACCTGATGAGCTGCTGGATCGGATCGACCGGATGATCCGCGAGTTACCGGATGCTCTGCAGCTGGTAGCTGACCGGGTAAAGCAGTCGGGTATCGATCATCCAGTGGTGGATCGATTAGTTGAGCATATCGGCCGAAGGTCTGAGCACTGTGCACGATCGGTAGCTGCAGCGAGGAAGTGACTGCTGTGGCTGGGCCTAGACCTGACGCGGCGCTTGGCGACGCTTTGGGATCTGCACCACGTGCTGCTCGACTCGATCACGATCTGGCACGGGATGCTGTGCGCCACCGCCGAGCGTGGTCAGAGCGCCTGCACAATTCGCTGCGCGCACGGCATCTTCCACGGTTGAGCCTTGGGCGATGTGAGCCGCGTAACAGCCGGCAAAGGCATCGCCTGCGCCCACAGTATCGATCGGCAGCACAGGTAGGGGCTCTACCTCGTAGAAGTCGCCCCCAGCGGTGTAGACCAGTGTGGTATCGCTGCCACGGGTGATGATGAAAGTCTCGATATTGCGCACATTGATCTCCTGTGTGATGTACTCGATATCGGTCAGCTCGGGTTGGATCTCGAGGAGCTCGGTGGCTTCACTATGATTGACGATAGCGTGGTCTATCTTCACATCATCCCAAGGGAATGTGAATGACATCGGCGATGGATTTAGCACCACGGGGACTTTGCACTCATTGGCCAGGCGGATCGCCTCGACCACAGTGGTGATGGGTACCTCCAGCTGAGCCAATAGTGCCTTGGCAGATTGGATCGCTCGACGACACTCTGCGACATCGCTGCGAGACAGGGTGTCATTGGCACCACCTGCTATGACGATGGTGTTTTCTCCCGTGTCCTCCTCGACAGTGATAAAAGCGGAACCAGTCGGAAACGGGGAGAGTGAGATGGCGGACACATCGATATCCTCGGACTCTTTCAGGTGCTCTCGGTAGCTGCGTCCGGCTTCGTCATCGCCGATCGAACCGATCAACAGTGTCTCACAACCCTGGCGCTGGGCAGAGATCGCCTGATTGGCGCCCTTGCCACCCCGATGGGTCTGGTAACCGCTAGCCCTCACAGTCGCACCGGGATGAGGTAGCTCCTCGACCCGGCAGACTTGATCAATATTGAGCGAGCCGACTACGACGACTTTAGCTTTGGATGAAGACGATGACACGCGCAAAGGGTGGCACATGCCTAGCCTAAAGGGAAACTGATTTTCTCCGCCTCTTGACTAACTTTTAATCGGCGTTTTTTCGCCTTTTTCGTCGACTCGGACCATGGTCACATGGGTGGAGAAAATCTCCAGCTCTCCAGAGCATACAGCCACGTGATAAGTGACTGAGGTGGTGCCGAGGCGGACTCGCTCTGAGCGGAAGTGGAGAATCGATCCTTCACGCACACTTTTCTTAAACGAAACATCATCCATGCCCACAGTGACAAAGCGGAGACCTGGGTACTCTGTAGAAGCGGACAGCCATGCGACCTCATCCACCCACATCAGCAGGTAGCCTCCAAAAAGAAAACCGTAATGATTTAAGTGCTCTGGCCGTACTAGTCGGTGACTCTCCATGAACCATAGATCGCTGATTTCACAGCAGATCTCAATTCTTAAGAAAGGTTTGACATCTCAGTTATAAATTTGAATGTTTGCCGCTCCTAGGAGTCTCATTGTAATCATTATATTTTTCCGCACACAACCATCTTTTATGAAGCTTAAGACCATCCCCTCTGCATTCGTCGCTGCTGCCGCAGTGCTCGTAGGCGTGGTATCCACGCACGCCCAGGAAGCGCCACCTGCTAATGATGCGCCACCATTCGCCGGTAAAACGATGGAGCAGTTGACTGCGGACGATGTGTTGAAGCTGGTGCGCTACAGCTACACGCTGCACAACCGTGAGTTCGCTGGCCAGCTACGTCTGGGACTGGTGAAGAAAGTGCCGTTTCGTCTTTTGCTAAAGCCCGAATCGATTCGTTTCATTTTCAATGACCCAGCTCAAGTGATCTATCTCGATACTCGTAATAAGGATTTCTCGTTATTCGAGGGAGTCGCTGGTCAGGAATTGAAGCCAGTCGATTCGAAGAAGTTTGGGGAGCCGATCCGTGGGACGGACGCCACTTATGATGATCTCTCGATGCGCTTTCTCTACTGGCCGAATGGACGCATCGTCGAAGAGGGCAAATATAAGACGCTCGACATTTGGAAGGTGCGCGTGCGCAATCCCAACGATCTGGGGCTCTACTCGACTGTGGACTGCTGGATCGACAAGAATAGCGGTGGTCTAGTGAAGATGCTCGGATACAACAAGAGCGGTCGCCCGATCCGTCGGTTTGAAGTGCTTCACGGCAAGAAGTTTGGCGATGTCTGGATGGTCGATGAGATGCGTATCGAGACCATCAGCTCAGCTAGCGGCAAGGTGCTGTCCAGCACGAGGATGAAGATCACTGAGCGTATTCAGTAAGACGGATCGCAAAGGTGGCTCTAGCGGGCCGCCATTTCCATGGTCTTGCTCGCCGGTGGTAGATCGGCGAGCAGAGATAGGAACCACTGCTCTTCGTCGCGCTCGACTTTCGGGCGATGGATGGTGCAGTGAGGATGGATAGCATCGCGAATGGGCTTGGACCATCTGCCTGAAGCTGAGTAGTCGAGCAGCAGGTGACAAGGCTTGCTGAGGATGCTAGCCAGGTGTGCCTGCGGGCCATCGACGGTGATCAGGCTATCGAGCGAAGCGATCCAATCGCGCAGTCTGCTGGTGCTATTGAGGTCTGACCACGGTGTGCGGCTAGCCTGGTAGCGATTGCAGATAGCCTCCTCGGTGGGAGTGAGCTCTGGCAGGGTGATGACGGGGTGATAGCCGAGCTGGCAGGCCCGAGCAAAAAGTTGTTCCAACTGCGTAGGGTTGAGAGGGGAGCGTCCTTCGGCATCGCGCCAGTTCATACCGAGTGTCGGACCCTTGCCTTCGAATCTTGCGCGATTGATCGCACTTCTTTGGCGGGATGGGGCGAAGCAAGGCCGATCAGGCCGCTCAGGGTTGAGCTCGGAGAGTGATCGGCCAGATAGCAAGGGCAGAGTCTCGATCGGCAGCAAGATGGCGTCTTGATCGAAAACTGCGATGTCGATATTCACTCGAGTTAGCTGCCGGATGGTACGCAGCATGTCGACCATCTCAGGCTGGCAGATGACACCAGCTGATCTGGGATTGATGAACTTTAAGTCGCGGAAAAACCGAGAGTAGAAAAGCACAGTCGAGACATCGCGACGAGCGTCGAAGAGTAGTGGCTTACCCGATAGCTCTTCTATATTGGCTGGCAGTGTGCCAGCGCCAGCGAGTCTTGCGGCTTCTCGCCAGTGCCCTTCGCTGAGTAGTGCCTCGATGTAGAGCTCCTTGGCGCAGCTGTGATCCTTCTTCAAGATCGGTGCTAGGACGGTGCGACTAGTCGCGTAGTTGCGCGCGTGCTGCAGGCTGAGGGCTGCGAGTAAGATAGTAGCTTCGTCTGTGGGATGTCTTTCGAGTAGGCCCGCCATTACATTCACAGCTTCGTAGCTGCGTTTGTCCTGGATGTGCTGCCAGGCAGGGTGAGCTCCGAAAGGTTGGGGAGTGTGGTAGAGCTGAGCTATAGACTGAGGGATATCCGAGTGGACCGCCATTTCGTTAAGATACGTTAACAATCCGAATAATTGAAGTAAAAAATATAATTTTTACATCATGGATTGTTGGGCAGCTGGCTTGACCGTTTTGGCTCAGCATGTTCTGCTGATAAGCGGTCGTTTTCGATCTTTCCCATTGTTCTCACATCCGACATTCCACCACCATGGCACTACCTCTCATCAGCAAATGGTCAGATATGAATCTGGCCACCAAAATCCTAATCGCAATGGTCCTAGGCATCGGCCTAGGCATGGCGCTTCACCAGTGGGATCGCCCCGTGCATACGACCGGAGATGAGGCGGTGCAAAGTATCAGCGAGCGCCTAGAAGCCGTTGGCTTATCATCGGCACAGATCCAGGCTGCTGATACGGACGGCGATGGGGGCATCGGGGCAAAAGAACTACGCGAGCTGGCACGCAATATCGGTGGCGCGCTCACGCCGATGCAGGAGACCGCTGTGGTGAAGATGGCCAAGGATCCTAATCCGATGATGGCGTTTCTCTTGGCGGAGAAAGACGGTGTCGAGATTTTAAAAAAATATGCGGACAGCGATGGCAAGGTCGGGCGGGCCGAGATCGATGCCATAAGGCGTGCGCCGGAGTTGTCCGAAGAGGGCCGTATCGCAGCCTCTGAGCTGAAACTTTCTAAATGGTCTAATGATCGAATTCAGTCCGGCAAAGGGCTGACCATTGCTCGTATACTCGCCCTAGCTGGAGATCTGTTTTTGGGTTTGATCAAGACGATCGTCATTCCGCTCGTATTTATCGCGGTGTTCGTCGGGATCGCTGGTAACGAAGATCTCGAGACGGTGAAGAAGATTGGCGGAGGTATCCTGATTTATTTCCTCTGCACCACCATTGTTTCTGTATCTATCGGCAGTGGGCTGGCAGTGGCGTTCGCTCCAGGCAAGGCGATGCCGGCGGAATTTAAAGAGGCGCAGATGGCAGGGAGCCAAGGGCCAGAGATCGAGGCTGATGAGCAGAATTTTCGTCAGAAGTTTCAGGAGTTTCTGCCCAAGAACCCATTCCGCTCGCTGTCGATCGGTAATACTCTGGAGGTGGTGCTGTTTGCGGCGCTGTTCGGTACGGTCATATTGCTGCTGCGGCAGGGCGGTCAGTGGCAGACGCAGGCGACTCAGTTGTTGAGTTGGTTCGAGTTTTTGCTGGAGATCTGTATGACAGTGGTGCGCTGGGCGATGTATCTAGCACCGATCGGTGTGTTTGGGTTGATGGCCGATATCACGGCCGAGGTGGGGCTGAGTGCCTTGATCAGTCTGGCGGGATATGCAGGTACGGTTATCCTCGGCCTAGTGTGTTTGTTGGTGTTCTATGCGCTGGTGGTGAAGATCATTGGGCGGAGAAATCCCTTCGAATTTTACAAGAACATCTACCCGCTGCAGATGCTGGCTTTCTCCACATCATCATCGGCAGCTGTCATGCCTAGCAGTCTGGAGACCGCAGCGGAGAAAAACAAGGTGCACCCTGCGATTGTGCGATTCACGATTCCTCTCGGTGCTACGATCAATATGGATGGCACGGCGCTCTACCAAGCTGTGGCGGCGATTTTCCTGCTGCAGGTCTATGGCATGCCGGTGACGATAGCAGCGGTGGGGCTGATTTTGGTGACGGCTATTATGGCTTCCATCGGTACTCCTGGTACGCCGGGTGTCGGTATCGTGGTGCTAGCGGGTATCCTCGAGAGTGCGGGGGTGCCAGCTGCGGGTATCGGTATGATCATCGGTGTCGATCGATTGCTCGATATGTGTCGCACCACGATCAATGTGACGGGTGATCAGACGGCTTGTCTGGTGATGGAGCGCATTGCTGGGAAGAGTCTGGGGAAACTTGAGGCCGAGTCTGCCTAGGAGGGATTTGAGAATATGGTGGTTCGACTGCGCTCAGCCGTATTGACTTGTTATGAAAAGTCATTTTCGCTTGTTTGAGCGGATAGTTTTTGGCACTGTCTCAAGCCTTTGGTTCAAACCTGTCTATGAAGCGTCCTTTTTCCCTTCTCATCTGTCTCGGTCTTCCTGCTCTGGTTCTTTTGATTGGCGTCATCGCTAGTGTTGTCTTCTTTTTCGCGGCGATGCCCGAGGCCTATCGGGATATGGAGCGGGTGGTGGTGCCGCCAAAGGCGACTGTGCAGCTGGGCGAGCCTGGCCAGTATAGCCTATGGCTCTACAAGGATGCGGTGCACGAGGGGCAAGAGTATCGACTGGCTGGAGCCGACGATCTCGAGACACTGCCTAGCGGTGTGAGGCTGATGGTGACTCTGGTCAGTTCAGGGGAGCGTCTGCCGGTGGGTGATTGGGTGACGGGAGAGAAAAACTTCGGCAATGAAGCGGCTTTTTTAGCAGGGACTTTTCAGGTGCAGGCGGCACAGGAGTCGGTGACGATCGCCATCGATGGGTTGGACTCGCCTGTGGTGCTCGGCGTCTCGGAGATGAGTGTGGTTGACAGTTTTCGGGTGGTGTTGATGGGGTTGGCGATCTTTGCTGTGATCGCCCTGATCGCCATAACACTACTCATCATTTTACTCACGTGTCGCAAGAAGCAGTTGCTGGCTTTGGCGGCTGAGTAGGCAATCGCTAAGATCACTCGAGCTTCACCATGATCGGCTCGATCATCAGCTTGCGTGGTGTGTGTGGATTGGCTCGATCGACTTCGTCCAGCATATTGGCGGCAGCTGTGCCGACTGCGCGCTGCTGCAGCGCGCCTTGGAGATTGATAGTGGCTACCTCGGTGCGGTGGTCGGCTCTAGCGACTGCGGCTGGAGAGGTGTGGCCGTGGGCGAGCAAGCGGTGTTCTTCGGTAGCTCTGGCAGTCGCTTGGCGTACTCTGGCCTGTAGCGCGTGTAGTGTACCTAGGTGAGGCATTTCGCGGACAGCCAGCAGGTCGAGCATTTTGCTCTTAGTGTGTGGCTTTAGCTCGCCCAGATTTTGTAGGATACCACTGTAGCCCGTGTTGTCGCGGCGGATCATGCCCACAAGTAGTGTGGTGTCTTGAGCTTGGCGCTGCTCCTGAGCTTTGGAGTTTAGCATGCCCTGTGTGTAGTCATACTGCAGCCCTGAGCGCTGGGCCTCATAGGCGAAGGTGCCGCCTGTGGGCAGTAGCTCGACGATCTTGGAGTACACGTGGCGCTGGTGGGAGTGGATCATGCCATATTTCTGGCACTGTAGATGCGCTAGGTTGGCTCGCTTATCGGCGATCATCTGGCTCACCTGAGTGGTGGGTGTGTAAATACCGTAGACGAAGTTGCTGGAATTATCTCGGCGGGCTTCGGCGAGTTTTCTATGGACCACAGACCACTGGCGTAGTTCGAGTCGTTTTTGCCACTCGAGCTCCTTGGCTTGCTGGTGCGCTGCCTTGGTCGCTTCTACTAGAAAAGTGGCTTCGCGTAGCTCGGCCTCGCGCAGGTACTTTTTACCCGAGAGACGCTGCTGGATATCGCGGCGGTATTGGCACTCGATAGCGGTCACCTCCATATCGGCCTGAGCCTGGACCAGCTCCACGTAGGTGCGAGTGGCTCCGCAGAAGGCAGCTGGATCGCTGCGGCAATCGAGCACAAAGCTAGGGATGGAAATATCCCAGACCAGTTGATTGGCATGCTTGGCCATTTCCTCCAAGTCTGCATTGCTGATTCCGCAGAATTCCTGCAGCATGACTAGCTCGCTGCGAGCGATATCTAGCTCCTGATGAGCGATGTGATACTCCTGGTAGGCGATGGATAGATCGCGCTCTGCCTGACGTACGCTCACGTCGCTAGCCGAGCCACGGCGCTTGAGTTCCTTCATGGCGTCGACTCGGTCTTTGGCCAGAGCAGTTTTGATACGCGCTACCTGCAGGGCGGAAGTACTCTGCGCTTTGGCGAGTGCCAGTGGTAGAGTCTCTCCGATGAAATAGGGATCCAGAGGTAGAGGCTGACGCCAGCCGCCGCCCAGACCTGCGATAGTCGAGGAGAGCCATGGCATCTGTGGCTGAGAGCCGGTTTCGTGGTGTTTTAGCACATTGTCGATGCGTGAGAGATCTCGACGTAGGCGGTAGTAATCGATGCGATTTTGCT
The DNA here is from genome assembly GCA_020630975.1 of Verrucomicrobiota bacterium. Lineage (GTDB taxonomy): Bacteria > Verrucomicrobiota > Verrucomicrobiia > Verrucomicrobiales > DEV007 > Arctic95D-9. The sequence continues at coordinate 50,692 of JAHDID010000026.1, read as the reverse complement.
CGATCTGGTAGGCCGCCTCAAAGACCTTGCTATTAAGGTGACCGATGTCGGTTTTGCGTGGGTATTGTAGGCTCTTAAGCTTTTCGGCGAATTGGCGAGCCTCTCTGAGTTGACTCTGTGCCTGGCGTAGTTCTGTGCTTTGGTCTAGCTGTGCCAGTAGGTACTCGCGGCTGTGCTGTAGCACGGCTGGCGAGATGTGCGCCTCCATACCGAAGAGCATGTGGCCACCGACGTTGAACGAGACGCCGGGGACCTCGATGATCGACTCTTGGCTAGTGGTTGGCCACAGTTGGTGCCAGCGGCGCCAGACGCCTTCGATGTTGTTTTCCAGAAAGTTACAGGCTTGGTTTAGATGAGCAGCGTTGGCGTCGCTCTGGCGCTGGTACTTTTCCATCCAGCGGACACTCTGTGGCGAGGCATGGCCTCGAGCGTGGAGCAGCTGCAGCTCACCCATACGCTTGCGGCAAGAGTTGGAGATGGCCTGCGAGCGCAGCATATCGAGCTGCAGCTCTCGGAAAAAATCGAGAGAAGTCTCGGCCATAGATGAAAGATCTGCCTGTGTTTGGCTGATCGGTTGCTCGGCTGCAGACAGCCTCGATGTGTGCGGAACGAGCATCGAAGCAGACAAAGCGAGAAGGGCGCAAGGTCGGGCTAGGTTCTGAAGACCTATATCCATATCGAGGATTTTCATGAGTCTTGTGTTTACATGATATTATTACCATAATCATCATAATCAATATAATTCTGAAATTTTATTATTTCGCCATTCTTAATCATCAAGAGGGGCGAATTTTGTAAAAATACGAAGTATCTAGCTGGAAAGGCTCGATCACCGGGCTGTACCCTATTGAATGAAAATTGTACCCTATTGAATCAGTAAACCGGACTTGCTGAAGGGGCGTTTCGCGATCAGAAGTGGGTGATGTGCTGGCACAAAAGTTTTCGTTTCGTTAGTTTTTTCATCGCACTGCCTATGTCGATAGCGATCAGTAGTGCTCAATCGCCCGAATTGAGCGAGGAGGGGCGTCTGCAGCAGCGGATGCATGACTATTTGTTTGGGGAGTACTCGGAGGGGCGGGAAACGGTCTTTCGGGGTGAGGGAGCAGAGCGCGGCCTGAAGGAACTATTGGTCATGGAAGAAGAGCTGACCATTGGCGATGGGTATCGGCTCGATCTGCCTGAGGGGAGTGAGCAGGTAGCGGTATTGTTTCGCCATTTTGCTTTTCGCGGACAGGGCTTGGATCAGATCGCTGAGGTCAGGGTGCATCCGATGTCTCCTGATAAGGCGCCGCCACGCAGTGCTCAGGTCGAGAATTTCTACCGGGTGCAGATGCCGACGATCCCGCCCGAGTTTCAGAGTGATCCACAGCCGATGCAGATCGAGTTTTTGATGAAAGATCCGGAGGTGACCTGCCAGATCGAGAGTCTAGCCTTTATCGCACAGAAGGCCATCGCTCCTGAGTTTGATGATATCCCATATCGCGATCTAGGGGCCGAGCACCCGCGTGAGGCCGTGGCCGTGCGGATAGATACGCAGCATGAGCTGGCGATAGGTGGTAGTGCGGATCTGCAGAGGGAGAAGTTTTTTCGACTGCATGAGACCCCTGGCAATGTCGACCCCAGCTTTGAGAAGTGGGTCTATGAGCGGGGTTTTTTGCCTGGCCGTGGGGCGCTCAAGTTTCACCCCGCACTGACGAAGGGTTGGGGTGGTATGGAGACTCTGAAAGAAGACACCGAGAACCCCGGCGCTGCTGATCTGAGTTTTTTCGAGCGCTACGACGCCGGAGTGAAGCTGAACAAATCATCTCAAGAGTGGGGCGATAAAGACTTCGCCATGACCTTTAACGACTGGCCGCACTGGATGGCCGTGCCGCTGGAGGGAAGGGGGACGCCGTTGATTGAGCGTTTCGACGAGGCAGCAGAGCTCGCAGCCGCCTATGCCGCCGATCAGATCCGCGATGCTGGGCGCACCGCTACGTGGTGGGAGGTAAAGAATGAGAGCAGTGTGAAGAGTGAGTGGGCTCACCACTGGCAGGAGAAGCAAGGTATAGATGGCTGGGGTTTGTTGGCCGACTTCCACAATCGAGTGGCCGATGCGGTGCACACCCAAGCTGAGGGCGTGAAGGTAGGTGGGCCGTCCTCTGCCTACATGCAGCTGCAGGTGAAAGACTTTTCACTCTACCAGAGTCAGGCGCGCTTCATCGAGGAGACACGCGGGCATCTGGATTTCTTTTCCCACCATTTTTATGAAAATGCCAACATGCTCGGTGCCTACGAACGCCGCGGGATGGGCTATTCCAACTACTTGCTAGGTCGCTACGAGGCGATCCTAGATATGCTGCGAGCTCACATGCATCGGGTCGACAATGTGCTGCCCATCCTCATCACCGAGTGTGGCTCGCTGCAGAATGGTCGTAAGCCGTCGGACAACTGGCTGCGCCTATTGGCGTGGAATGCGTTTCTCACCAAGTCGATGCAGCGGCCTGATCAGATCGATCTATTTGTACCGTTTATCTTTCTACACATGCCGTGGAATCCCAATAGCGGCGACGCGGCATTCTCGCCTAAGCCAGGTGGCCAGCCATACGGCAAGATCGATGACTTCGAACCGACCACCATCGCCAGATTCTTTGACCTGTGGAAAGGCTTCGATGGGCAGCGGCTGCCCGTCTCTCATGATCGGCGCTGGCTAGATGTGGTGGCAGTGCATCGTGGTAGTGAGGTGTCGGTAGCGATCACCAATATGGGAGGGCGGCAGATCTCTGTCGATCTATCTGAGTTGGCGGGTATCTCACAGGCCCATCAGACGCGCCTGAACTACCACAAAGGCGAGGTGGTGTATCAGGAGGCGCAGAGTGTCGATCCCAAAGCGATACCTGTGGATGTGAATGAAACAACCGTCGTCCGACTGGAGCTAAGTGACGCCATAGAGCCTCAGAAAACTCTCAAAGAAGAGCGAAACTATGCCTATCCGACAGCGGTGAAGTATAGCGATACGGCTACCTCTAGTTTCTTCCCAGTGACTATCCCGCAGTATCAGACTGTGGTGAGTGCTCAGCTGCGTATCGGTATCCATCGTCGTGGCGGTATCGATGTGCCAGTCCGGGCTAAAGTGAACGGGCATGCAGTCGAGATCGCGCCGGGAGACGCTAGCGAGTTTACCGAGTTTTTTGCCCCGCTAGATGTAGCGCTTCCAGCCGAGGCACTGTCTCGAAATACCCTGGTAGAGGTGATGGCGCAGCCAGACACTACGATCACCTCGGTCCAGATCGTGACGAAGTCTTTGGTCGAGTAGAAGTGACTGAGTCGTTGGGAGCATGAATAAGGATATCGAAGAGGCTTCTCTAAGGCAGTTACATCAAACAATAGATCTATATCTAAATTGTTGTGTTCTAGATTCGGATGCCGTACTTGAAGATTACCGACTGGGCGACCTACCATATTTTGGTGTTACGATCAGACCGCATCGTTATTTTTCCGCAGGAGATTTCGTTTTATACCAGTATCGAGGTGATTACCGAACTCCTGTTTGGTCAGTAACATCAAAAGGTAAAACACTATGTGAATACTGGATTCAATTTGAAAAAGTTCGGAAACGAGGAGTAATTGAAGATTATATCCATAGAATTTGGTTGCCCGGTGATCGAGGGGTTGGACCGTGTGGGGTTTCGGGATGTGGATGTCCTAAACCGGAATCTATTAGGCACTATTCACTCAATCACCCGGCCTCCAAAAAGCTCTTCGCCAGTCTAGTACTGGATGAAGCACTTCCGCGCAAGTGATGGCCGAAAGCTGGGTAGGCGCGGGTATCCCAGCACCTCGCTAAGTCTCGTTTTTGGAGTCGGTGATACTAGTTCAGTCGCCAGTCCAGATTGGGCCGGCCGGCAGGGTATTGGCTTTGGTCTATGGACTCCTGTAGGGCATTAGCTGTCAGGCGGCGGCCGAGGACTGAGCTAGTAGTGAGTTCTTCTGGAGATGTGGCAGCGGTGCTGATCGCTGGTGCGAAGTAGGTCTTCACGTGGCCGTCTTTGATCGAGCCGCCATGAGCGATGTCCCAGCTAGGCTCGGATTGCTCGATGACGATTCGGTAGTTCTCAGCATCGTCCATGGTTAGATTGGGGAATTGAGCGACCCAGCCTCCAGCTGTGTCGGCTACGACTGTGGTCTCGCCTCCAGCGATGGACTCGCCGCTGGCTCCGCGGACCGAGACTTTTACGACTGTACCCGGCGTGGCACTGCCGACAAAGATCGGCATGAGCGAGAGCATAGGACCAGAAGATTCACTGGCAGCATCGGCCTCCTCTAGCTCGGTAGGGGCGGCTACAAAGCTTTCGATCAGGCGGAAGCCCTGTAGCACAGAGCTACCACCGACAAAGGTGATATCTACGTCTGGCTGTGGCTGTGGATCAGGTGTGCCTGGTTGTTGATGGCTACCAGGATTGGGGGTGGGCTCCACCGGAGTCGGTAGCATGACAGTGATAGTCAGTGTCTCGGTGGAGGACCCGCCGCGATCGTCGGATACGGTGTAGGTAAAGGTATCGATACCCTCGGCACCAGGATTAGCGGTATAGGAGAAGGAACCATCATCCAGAATGGTCAGGGTACCGTGGTCGCCTGGTATACTGGTAGCAGTCGGTGCGGCCACTGCCTGAGAGCCACTACCGCTATGGGCGATCTGGGTGACTGATAGTGTCTGACCTGCATCGACATCGCTATCATTGGTCAGCACATTGCCACTCGGATCGCTGCTACCATCGGTGGTAGCTGTATCCGGTGTGGCTGTGGGGTTGGTATTGATGAAGTCCTGCACAGTCAATGGCACATCCGTAGCTACTACATTGTCGACTGTGATGGGTAGAGACGTCGAGGCGTAGTCGCTATCAGTGCTGGTGACTACCACAGGTAGGGACACTGGCTTGGGGCCGGTCGCGCTATCGTCTCGAGCTACCACGGTGACTGTCTGCGGCGTCATGGCGGCTACGCCAGATGGGAAGGTCAGGATCAGATCGTTGCCAAAGCCAGCTCCTAGATCGACATCTGGGTCGTTATTGGTGATGGTAACGCTAACTGAAGCTGATGGGGCAGAGGTGAGCGCTACGGCGAAGGTGTCGCCAGCACCGTCCTCGATCACGCTGGTCGCACCACTGGTCTGGGTGATGGCCACTCCAGCCACGTCATCATCGGTGATCGTGACTGTCATCGATGCACTGGTCGCCGAAGACTGGCTGATCCCATCGACAAGGATGTCGGTAGGATTGCCAGCTGTCACGGCTACGCTGATGAGAGGTGTCTCAGTGGTTTCAGGCACAAAGTCATTAGGTGTGGAGACTGAGATGGTAGACAGCGAGGTGTCTGAAAACGTCAGCGTACGAGCGACGCCGGCACCGGCCCCGATATCGACCTCTGCGCTAGATGGGGTGAGTGTGACAGTAACGGGGAAGGTCGGTGTGGTATCCAGTCCGATGGTGAAGCTATCGGTAGTGCCGTCCTCGCCGATGTCTATACTCGATGGAGTGACCCCGAGGTTATCGACCACGATCTGGGCCACCTCGTCCTGCACCTCTACGGTGAATGTCTGGGTGATAGGGGTGGGGAAGTTGGCATTGGTAAAGGTAAGCGTGACGGTGTAGGTGCCTGCTGCGCTGTACTGCTCTGAATCGGCGATGGTGAAGGCATTCGTACCGGCAGAGGTGATGGTGGCAGGCTCGACACCGCTACCCTCGCCCCAGTCGATGGTGACGATGGTCTCTCCAGGTGTGGTCAGGTCGATGACACTATCGGAGAAGATGGCATTGATATCCAAGGTGTCGCCGGTCGGCAGATTCACTATGTTATTGGCTGGTAGGGCGGTGCCCTCAGCTGTGAAGCTGGTCAAGGCGAGATCGTCTACCACCACATTGAAGCTGCGCTGAGTCGAGCCGATGTTTGGGTCGGGATTCGCCACTGTCATCGTCACGGTGTAGGTGCCGGTAGCTGTGTAGGTATGTAGATCGTCGAACTCACCTGCCTGGGTGCTGGCCGGATTGGTAGCAGATAGAGTGGGTGTCTGCAGTGGCGAGCCATCGCCAAAGTCGACTGTGAGTGTGTAGTCGCTGAGTTGGTCAGCGACTTGTGAGAAGAAGGCCGCGTCGAAATCGACATTCGTCGCATTTGCTAGCGGTAGCACCACGGTAGTGCCCCCTAGCACCGAGGTGCCATTCACATCGATCTGGGTGAAGGCGAGATTACCTACCTCTACCTGAAAGGGGATCACTGTCGTGCCGCCATCGTCATCTGTGATGGTGACACTCGCGTTGTACAGGCCACCAGTGGTGTAGAGCGGGCTAGTGACAGCTGCGAAGTCGCCTGCTGTCGAGGTAGTGATCGATCCGTCTGCATTGACGGTGGCAGCGACAGGAGCACCGCCCAGTCCCCAGTCGATGGTGACGGCGAGGGTCTCAGTCGTCGCTCTAGTTGGGTCGTTGTCTGGATTGTCGACAAAGCTAGGCGTGCGGTCGAATGCCTCGTCGCCGATGATACCACTCAGGTCGATGGATTGATTCTCCTGCAGAGTGATCGTTCCTCCAGTGGTCGCGCCATTAGCGACAGATGTGGTGGGTAGTGAAATGGTGCCGCCACCAGGTAGGGTAGCGGTTAACCCGGTGGAAAATGGCGGCACATTGTCGACATCGATCGAGAATGTCTCCGTCGCTGTGGCACCATCGTCGTCGATCAGCTCCATGGTCACGGTATAGGTACCATTGTCTGCGTACTGGTGGGTGATACCGCTGAAGTCACCAGTCGTGAGAACACTGGGTCCACCTGGGACTTCGTTGATATTGTTATACTCCTCGACGATGCCATCGCCCCAGTTGACCTTGATGCGGAAATTTTCGACGGTCGCATTCACCGCGCTGCCCGGATTGTCAAAACCAGGGTCGGAGAACGTGCCTGCCAGAGCGATCGAGCCTGCCTCGTCGATGCCAGATACCGAGCTCGCACTCAGAGCATCTGTACCATTCACGGTGAAGGAATTCAGGGTAGGAGTGATGCTATTGACCTCGACGACAGTGGCGAAGATACCGAGACCGGCATCGTCATCGAGCACCTTCATGCGCACTAGGTAGGTGCCATTGTCGGCGTAGGTGTGGTCGCCGCTGAAGGAGCCTGTGGTCAAGACACCGGGCCCACCAGGGGTGCGGGTGACAGTGACTAGCTCGACGGTGCCATCGCCCCAGTCGATCTCGGCGGTGAATGACTCGGAAGTGCCCTGACTAGGTAGATCGTAGCCGGGGTCGGAGAAGTTGACTGCTACAGATAGCTGCTCTCCCTCGTCGAGGGTATTGATGGTCGTACCATTGGCGATACCGGGGTAAGTGGTGCCGCTTTGCTCGGTGAAAGTGACATTGGTGTAGGTAGGTATTTCGTTGGTCACGGTAGCGACGAAGCTGCTAGTGCCCTCGGCGGTGCTACTATCGCGCGACTCGAATGAAGTAGCCCGCACTGTGACGGTGAATTGTGTCGATGGTGGATCGTCTGCTATCTGTAGCTGTAGGCCGCTGAGATCACTGACATTGAGATACCAATCGCCAGTTGTATTATCCCTAGTCCCGATAGGATTGCTACTACCATCGAGTAGGATAAAGCCGCCTGGGATACCCTCTAGCACGACTTCTGCTGGAGTGCCGACAGCAGCGGTGCCGATATCGACAAAGGTTTCAGAACCGTCATTGTCGACTAGAGCCGCAGATATCGCCAAAGGCACTGTGGTCCCCTCTGTGCCGACGACATTTTGGGTGATGATGTTTGGCGGGATCGCACCTTCGAGGATGCAGATCTTGATATCGGCAAACTGAGTGCGAGTCGGGTCGGCCGGATTGTCAGTCACTGAGATGCGGAAATTAGCGAAGTCTGTCGGACCAGAGTGATCGAGTGGTGGTGTGTAGGTGAATTCCCCTGTATTGGGATCGATCAATGTCAGGGTGCCTGCATCGGTAGCAGGGCTGCCACCTCCATCGATGCCATCGGCACCGACGGCGAGTGGCCCGACTATCGCGAAGGTGAGCTGATCGACATCGAAGAAATTGCCATCTAGATTGAAATCGCCCGCCTCAGGATCGATATCGGCCGGGGTGGTGCCGGCGGGACTGACGAGCTGCCATAGGAAGCCGCTGAACGCCGATGGATCTGCTGTGCGGTTGACATCCAGTATGATGTGGCCGGTTCCCTGAATCTCGGGTGGTCTATTTTCGACTGCGCCCAGGTCGTGTGCGGCTCCCGATGTCAGTGGGCGGCTCTGGCCGAGCTGATCGGTGGTGACAGTGCTCGATGCGGTCGCGACATCGACAGCAGGCCCTGTGGCAGAGATCAGATGAGTCCGATTGTACACACCGTCTACGAATAGCTCGCTGGAGGCGATATCGGTGGGATTATTGTAGGCGAGCTCGCCTAGCTGTGGATCGTCTACGATGAGAGTGCCGCCATTGACTGTGGCGTTGGCGCTATTCGAGAGCAGATTGGCTCCCGCTCCTGTCACGGTGCCGCTCAGGTCATGGCCATTACCATCGTTGGCGGTGTTGTTTGCGATGATGCTATTCTCCAGCGTCGTGGTACCATTCTGCCTGTGGATACCGCCGCCACGCTGTGCCGATATATTGTTCGCCACGGTCACATGGGCAAAGGTGTAGGTAGCAGAGCCGTCATCCAGGCGCATACCGCCGCCCTGACCACCGAGTGACTCATTGCCACTGATAGTCGAGTTGGTCATGGTGACATTGCTGACTGTGCCTGTCAGTAGTAGACCGCCACCATGCTGGCCTGCGTCGTTTGACTCGATAGTGGTATTATCTACCACCAGATCCATACGCTGGCCATAGTAGCCGCCGCCCTCGCCAAACGCTGAGTTTCTCGCGATTTCACTATTGGTGATAGTAGCGCCAGCACCGAGACCTACCGTATCGTGAGGTCGCCAGTGGAAGATGCCGCCACCGCTCCGGCGTAGGGCGCGGTTGTCGTTGATCTGGCTTTCGTTGATAGTGAGATTGCCCTGACTGTAGATACCTCCACCCTCGTAGTCGGCGACATTGTTGGATACAGAGACCCGATCTAGTCTGACCTCTGCTCGGCTAGAGGCGAAGATACCGCCACCACTGGTAAAGTTGCTAGTGGTGCCATTGTCTGGGCCGTTGATGATATTGCGCTCGATACGAGCGTTATTGATATCGACTAGGTTGTCGTCGCTAGCACGGACACCGCCACCATGGAAGCGGGATTCATTGTCGGATATGGATGAATACTGGCTAGGATTTGCGCCAGCGGTGCCGATGATCAGACTGGACTCATTGTTGAGGAATACGCCGCCACCCTGGCTGCGCGACACATTCTCATCGATCGTGACCACGCTGGCCTGCGATAGATCGATCTGCGAGACACCTCCGGCAAAGATACCGCCACCGTGGCCGTTGGCATTGCCATTATTGGGATTGATCTCATTACCGTTGGAGTTGGTCCGCGCGACTTGGTTTTCGTCGATCTGCACGGTGGTGCCAGCCGCTGCGGTGAAGTCTGCACCCACTAGGAATAGACCTGCACCAGATCCAGCTGCCACGTTCTTGGAGGCTGAGAAGGTTCCCGATATATTTAGCTCGGAAGTGATACCGGTGATGTAGATGCCGCCACCATGCGCATCGGTGATGTTATCGCTACCTAGAGTACGGTTGTTGTCGACTGCTAGATTGGTGGCATTGATGACTGATCCGCTCTGAGCGAAGATACCACCGCCGCCATCGCCGGATTGGTTGAACTCGATGTTCACATCGGTGAGGTGGGCTGTCGCATCGGTCTCCATGAACAGGCCGCCACCGAAGCGATCGTTGGCGGAACCTGTGCTATTGAAGGAAATATCGCCCCCATTGACAGTGAGCACCCCGCGCGACTGGAAGATACCGCCACCATCGTCTGCAGCCGTGTTATTGGTCACTGATGTATTGGTAAGTGTGGTTGAGCCATTCAGCGATCCCTGGTAGATACCGCCGCCTCTGCCAGCATCGGAGTGGTTATTGGTGACCGCAGAGTCGGTCATGATGACAGTGCTATTGTTTTGGAATCCACCGCCGACCGCACTGACAGCGGTAACACGGTTTTCGCTGACCCGACCACCGTTGATCGTCACTACGCCTGCATCGATATTGCGGAAGCCGCCACCGCTCGATAGGGCTGTGTTTTTATCGATCTGTACATTGGTCAGGGTGACGGTAGCGCTGTTGCGGTTTTCAAATCCACCGCCGACGCTCTCTATCGATTCGTTGTTGGCGATGGTGCCACCAGTGGTCACCGTTACGGAGCCATTCAGATCGTTGAAAAAGCCGCCGCCTTCGCGTGTGGCGGTATTGTTGTCGATGGCCACGCTGTCGAAGGTAATGGCTCCGGTATTGTAAAAGCCACCGCCCACACGATCGATCTGTACGCCTGCCATTCGGTTGTTCGAAATCGATGTCTGTGCATTGTCGTCGACCGAAAAGGTTATGGTACCAGAGTCGTTAAAGAAGCCACCTCCTGGGCCTGCGGATACGTTGTTGGTGACATTAGTATCGATGGCATTGATTCTGCCACTTATGCCATTGTAGAAGCCACCACCTCGGCGGTCGAGGTTGCCAGAGTTAGGGGAACCATCATCATTGTTTGGCGATGTCTGGTTGCCAGTGATCTCGACGTCTTCCAGATTTACGATACCTTCATTTCGGAAGGCTCCACCGTGGGCCAGTCGCGACTCATTGCCACTGATGGTGCTGTTGGTGATAGTCACGACTCCAGCGGCATTGGTATTATAAAAGCCACCTCCATCAGAGCGCGAGGTATTATCGACGATGTCGGTATTGGTTATCGTGACTTGGCCGGCATCACTATTCACAAATGCTCCACCGCGGCCATTGGATGCCTCGTTGTCTGCTAGGCGGGAGTTGGTGATGGAAGTGTCTCCATTGGCCGCATTCCAAAATCCAGCGCCGCCACCGTTGTTATCGATGTTGATCTCGTTGTCGGTGATCTGAGTACTAGTCACGGTGAAGGTGCCTTCGTTGTAGTAGCCGCCACCGCGTATACCTGCTGTATTGCCAGTGAGAGTCGCATTGGCCACTGAGATACTCGATGTGACAGAGGCAAAGGCACCTGCGCCATGGCGGAGTGCGACATTGTCACGGATAGTCGTGCCATCGATGGATACGGTAGAGCCGACACTGGCGAAGACACCGCCGCCATCGGCCTCGGCTCGGTTATTGGATATCTCGCCACCGATTACGGTGAGTGTGGAGCCGGTGTCGTTGAAGATACCACCACCGCTGTCGTCAGAGTTGGTAGCAAAGCCGAAGGTCTCATTGTCGGTGACGGTGACATTCTCCAGTGTTAGATTGCCCGCATTGCGGATGCCACCACCATGGTGATTGTTGGCACAGGACTGGCCGCCTGTGATGGTGAGATTTCGTAAAATCACTTCCGTACCTGCATGAGTCTGTAGCACCCGATCGAATGCAGCAGCATCGATCACGGTGTCGGCGGCATTGGTAGTAGCGCCCTCTATGATGACGGTGCCGCTGGTCCGAGTGATGTCGAAGTCGCCGACGAAAGTATCGGTATCGCCATTGCCACAGTCGTCGCCAGTGGCGTGGTCGGCTGCACTGCCAAATACATAGTTACCCGCAGCCAGAGATAGGGTGATGGTAGCGGCAGTGTTATCCTGGTTGGCATTATCGATTTCGGTCCTCAGATTGCCTATATCGGCGACTGTGATGGGTGCGGGATTTACCACGAAAAAGCCGGTCTGAGTGGCTAGGTCGCCATCTACATCGCTGACAGTCAGCAGCACGGAGTAGGCTCCCTCTACTAGGCCGGGCACAGAGACGGATGGGCCAGTGAGTGTCTGTGGTGTGCCGCTCGGGTCTGTGATAGTCCAGGTGTAGGTGAGGGGCGCATCTCCAGAGCTAGCTGTAGCCGCCAGGGTGGCGGTGGCACCTATCGACTCGAAAGTGGGGATGGTGAAAGTGTCGATGATAGGGCTAGGGTCGAGTACCTCAAAGGCACCGAGATCGGCGGCACTGCCCTGCGGGCGTACCGTGCCGATTTGGTCGATTGCCGTGGTCGAGCCAGTGGCGGCATCGATGGCATTGGTACTGACACCTGTGGTGAGGGCATGGGTCCTGCCGAAGCCACCATTGTTGGCGAGTGCACCGATCGTTTCAGCACCGGCGTACGAGTCGTTTAGGTTCACGGTGCCGTTTACATCTATTGTATCGTTGTTGACCACGAGTGAGCTGTGTAGGTCGACGCCATTCTGGTTGCCTTGGATACCGTCGCCACCGTTAGTGGCAGAGTTGTTCGCGATGGTGGCGTGAGTCAGGGTAAAGCTACCATTGTTTTGCTTGTAGATACCACCGCCTTGGTTAGTAGAGGTGTTGGTACTGATGGTGACATTCGTACCGGTAGTGGTTGAGTTGTCGGCTTCCTGATAGATACCGCCGCCATTGTTACCGGCTTGGTTCTCTGCGATTGTGACACGATCTAGAGATAGATTACCGCCGCCGTTATTAAATATAGCACCACCTCTACCAGCTGCTGTATTGTTGTCTAAGATGGATTCAGAGAGTGTAGCATTGGCTGCTGCATTTTGGTTCCATATGGCTCCACCGACATCCGCTGCGTTGTTTCCACTCAGTGTAGAGCGCAGTGTGGTAAGTGTACCCACATTTCTGATAGCTCCTCCGTGGATACCGGCTTGGTTGCCGCTCATCGTAGAGTCGACCAAGTGAACTTCTGAGAAAGTTTGATCAGACGAGATACCACCACCGTGTTGGCTAGCGGTATTATTGTCGATATTGGTTCCGTTGATGGCATTGACGACGCCTCTATTAAACCCGCCACCACCTTGACCACTTTCAGCTTCGTTAGCGGTGACAGCTGTGTTGTCGAAGTTGACGACACTCTCGTTGTGATTCCAAAAGCCTCCGCCGTGGTTGTGGGAGATATTGGCGGTGAGAGTGGAGTTGGTAAAGTTCACCACACTGCTGGCTCCGCCGATGTTAAAGAAGCCCGCGCCTGAGCCAGAGTTATTGGTATTGCTCGCGCCATCGAGTCGGTTGCCCGATACGGTTCCATTTTCGATATTCACTACGCCCGAGGTAGTATTGTAGAAGCCGCCACCATCGTGGGTAGCTATGTTTCCAGTGATGTCAGAGCCATTGACGAAATTTACCGTGCCCTGAGATGCGTTTAGGAAACCGCCACCGCTGCGTTGATTGGCGCCGACGATCTCGTTATTCTGCAGATCGGAGTTGTCAAATGTCACGGTGCCTTGGGTATTGTAAAAGCCTGCACCGTTTCCAGCTGCGGTGTTGTCTTCTACTAGACTGTTATTGAGGGTGACGGTGGCGGAGTAGCTCTCGTTGAAAAAGCCGCCACCATTGCGGTCGTCGTTGGTGCCGGTGGGTCTGCTTTCGGTGGCGTTGTTGGCGATGCGTATGCCGTTTAGCTCGACGGTACCGCGGTTGCCAAAACCACCACCACGAGATCGCCAGATATTGTTATTTCGCGGTGTCGGATCGCCGACACGATTGTTGGTGATGACGCTGGATACCAGTGCCGTTGACGCATTCATCACTACCGTTGCGGCATTGTTGAGAGCGGCAAAGCCACCGCCTTCCTCCTGTGCTGAGTTACTATCGATGATCACATCGTTCAGCGTCACCGAGCCATCGGTGCGAAAGCCACCACCATGCTCGGAGGCGATATTGCCACTGATGGTGTAGTCTGAGATAGTGGTCACCGAGCCTGCTGTCGAGTAGAAGCCACCTCCTGAGCCATAGCCGAGAGTGGCATTGTCCTCGGTGGTGGGATCTTTCATCGCCGCAGTGTTATTGGCGATCTGGTGGCTACCATCGGTAGAAGTCAGAGTGAGGTCGCGAGACTCGGACCAGAATCCACCACCATGGCGGGCAGCGTGGTTGCCGGTGATATTGACATCCGTCAATGTACCGGATGCGGTGGATGTGAGGTTCAGGCCGCCCCCGCGATGATCGACATTAGTCGTGGTTATCTCATTGTTAGTGATATCGACATTAGTGAAGTTGAGGATACCTTGGGAGTAGCCGCCAGCTCCACTATTGCTAGAGGTATTGCCTTCGATACTGCCATTAGACATGGTCACGACCGATGAGGCAGATGCAGCGGCGAAGCCACCACCTTCGCTTGCCGCGCTATTGTTTTTGATATCCATGTACTCGAGCGTCACATTGACTCGCTCTTGGATGCGAAACCCACCACCCTGACCGCCGACAGTGTGCCCAGAGATCTCGCCCTGGTTGGCTGCAGTGCCGCGTAGGGTGATAGAGGCCTCGCGCCAGCCCCAGAAGCCACCACCGCTACCTGCGTTGGGCACGATATTGCCTGTGATGCGGGCATGGCCCGTACCCTCGCCTATGACGACAGTCGCAGAGCCACCTGCGTAGAAGCCACCACCGTGGAAGTTATTGCTACCTCCACCGCGTATTTCATTGTCGCGCACCTCGATGGCACCCGCAGTCGTGCGGTTCATCGTGACGGTAGAGTCGGTCACATAGAATCCTGCGCCTTCACCACCGGCTTGGTTGTCGTAGATATTGACATTGGTCAGAGTCACATCGCCGCCGCTGCCTTCTGCGTGGAATCCACCACCGACATTATTAAAGGTACCGCCGTCGCCAGTGGTGCTATTTCCCTGGATGTCGAGATTGCGCATGGTCACGGTGCCTACGCTATTGCGAAAGCCGCCACCCGTTTGTTGCTCGCCAGGGCCGGTGGTGCGATTACCGCTAAAGCTAGTGGCCTGCTGGGCTGCGGTCAGGCCGCCATTGTCGATAGTGACGGTAGCAGTCTCACCCCGACCATTGTCGGCTCGGTTCCAAAAGCCACCTCCAGAGACTAGGGCCGTATTGTCGGCTACGATGGTATCGGTCAGCTCGGTGTGGGCACTCCACATGTTGTAGAAACCTCCGGCGTGTCGCCCCGATGTGTTATTGATAATAGAGCTATTCGATAGCTGAGTGTGAGATAGATTGCCTTCGGTATAGACGCCACCTCCGCCGGTTTCATTGACATTGCTGCCAGTCTCAAACTGAGCGGTATTTCCAGATATGGTGGCATTGCTCAGGCTCACTTGGCCCATGTTGTAAAAGCCACCACCTCGGTTGGCCGTATTGCCTGTGATGGTGATCGTCCCCAATGCGCTCGTATCTTGATTGAAGCTACTATTGGCTAGATCGATATAGAAACCTCCGCCCCGAGCATCGCGGCTGGTCGAGCCATTATAGTCGCCTGCTGTGTTGTTGGTTATCGTTAGATTATCGCGCACCGTTACCTGACCTCTGGTATACATTGCGCCTCCGTGAGAGCCACTTTGGTTCTGGTCCAGAGTCACATCGTCTAGTATGACTTGAGTGTTCACACCTGTGAAGGCGAGCGCTCCGCCATTGGTAGTGGTAGCATTGTTGCGAAAGGTCACATTCTCCAGCTCGACGTGATTGGTAAAACTCGAGGCGATAGCGCCACCGTTGCTATCCGCTGTATTGCCTGTCACAGTCATGTTGGCTAGGCGCAGTAGAGATTGGCCATTATTCGACACGCCTTCGTGAAAGATCGCTCCGCCGGAGCTGTTCTCTGCGGTATTGTCAGTCAGAGTGGTGCCATCCATAGTGACCGAGGAGTTGACACCACTGATGAAGATAGCCCCGCCGCGGTCAGTCGCGTTGTTTTGAGTCAGGCTGCTCGCAGCGTCGAAACTCGCCTGGCCGCTCGATACCCACAGGGCACCGCCGATACCGTCTGCGCGCACCTGGGTACCGCTCAAATCTTTACCGGCGTCGTTGTTGATCACATCGGTATTGACGAAATCCGCTGTGCCGCCGCGCACCCAGATACCACCGCCACGGTGGGTCGAGGCATTGTTTTGGATCAGACTATCGGTGAATGTGGTATTGCCTCGAGTCTCGACAGCACCACCATTGCGATCGTCATTGGTATTGGTGAGAGTATCTGGTCCGGCCAAGTTGCCCTCCAGAGTCACTTGATTGAAGTGGGTCGTCGCATTGTTGTTATTGATACGCACACCGGCTCCATCTCCACCCGAGCCACCGGTGATGGTTAGGTTTTCGAAATGGACCGTCCCCGAGCCATGTAGATCAAAGACCCGGTCCTGGCGGTTGACGGTATTGATGAAGTCCGCCTGAATCGTGGAGCCGTCGCCATGGATAGTGAGGGTCTCGGCATTCTCCATGCGTAGATCCAAGTCGCCACCTTCTTCGCCATCTTGCCCCTGGGCATTCAGTGGAGTCAGGCCCAGCTGGTAGAGCACACCGGTACCTAGGTAGATATTGTTCACCGCATCGCTAGAGTCGTTCATCGCGATGATGGCGTCGCGCAGAGAGCCGGTGGTGGCACCTCCGGTGATGACATCGGCATCGGTAGTGACGGTGAAGTCGAGAAAGTGCATGCCATCTAGGGAAAAGGCCTCGGCTCCATCTGCCCGCCCCATGTCGATGATCCGTCGCTCGCCCAGATCGATCTCGCCGTGCATGATGTCGTCTGCACTATCAGCGCTGTACTCATCTAGCAGACCTAGTATATGGCCCTGCTCGTGCATGATCACACTCAGCAGGTCGATAGCGGTGGCAGAGTCGTCATCGATGCCCGTCAGCACGCCATCGGCAGCGGCGAACTCTTCATCTGTCAGGGGAGTGCTGTCGATGAACCAATCGGCTCCCGCTGCATCGATATCGATCGCGATGTGGTCGCCCTCGGCGTAGGCCAGGTGAGCACCATCGAGATCTGTCAGACCGTAGGTGACCTGCTCTAGGGCGGCGGCCTGCTCATCGGTGATACCTGCGTCGCGCCAGCGGTCGATGGCTGCTTTGGCGAGAGAATCGATGACCTCTAGATCGACCCCGTCTTGGTGCTGGGCTACAGCCTGAGCGTCGGAATCGGCTGGAGTCTGAGGATCGACTGGGGTAGCTGATAGCAGGACTCTTTCCTCCAGTTGCTCTGCAAAAATAGTGGTTGGTTTGGGAGAATTTGGATCAGAATTTCCAAGAATTATATCCAATATTTTTTTCATACTTCGCGTGGGTTGCCGAATAAACCCCGTTAGATTGCCGAAAAAGACATAATCATGTCAACACAATTGCCCTAAAATTATCTCTTTCGATGGCGACGAGATCAAAAAAATCCTGCCACACGGGAGGCAGGACTTCTGGTTTTAGGCTGTAGGTCTCGAGTCTCAGTCTTTTTCCTGCAGCGTCACGCATACCAGATCGCCTTCTGCATTTCGGCAATAGATCTGACCATGAGCTAGGACAGGTGTGGTCCAGCATTTGCCCTCGAGTAGCGTCTGGCGGTGGCGCAGCTGAAAGCCATCGGAGCTAGCATCGAGGAGGGTGAGGATGCCTTTGTCGAAGACGATGATGGTATCGCTAGCTGCGATCAAGCCACCGCTACCGTAGCCGGCCTCGCTCCACACGATATCGCCCGTAGCGACATCCGTGCAGATGATCTCCGTCGGCCGATGAGTGGTGCCGTGGATCGAGTAGGCATAGCCCTCTATGACCACTCCGGGATTGAAGTACCACTTCATGTCGTGCTGTTTCCAAATTTCAGCTGGTGGATTTGAGCTGGTATCGAGCAGGCTGGTGCCTGCGCTGGAAGAGACGATGATTCTTTCCCCCAGCGATACGGGATCGGCAGCATTCACATCTCGGCTCGACTTCCAAGGGTACTCCCAGAGCTGCTGGCCGTTTGCGGTATTGATAGCGATCAGGGCTTTAGCGGAAAAGAGTAAGTGATAGTCCTGGTGGGCTACGATGGTGGCATAGCCCGAGGTCTCGGTGCTCGGTGCCCAAAGTGTCTCGCCGGTAGCTAGATCGAGAGCGATGCCGCCGCGCCCGACATTGTGGATGACCTTGTCGTCTGCGATGTAGGGAGATGAAGCAAAGCTCCACTCGGGGAGTTTGAAGCTGTGATCGCCGATCAGGTCTCGGCTCCATATTACCTCACCAGTCTCGAGGTCTAGGCAAAAGGCATGGCCCTTTTTGCTGAGGGTGTAGACTCGCCCTTTGTAGATGGTAGGTGTGCCGCCGGGGCCGCCTTCGTAGTAGAGTGGATCGAGTGGGCAGGGGTAGGTGTGTTGCCACAAGACGCGGCCATCCGCAGCGCTCAGGCACCAGATGGTATCGTGATCGTCGCTATTGCCCATGGTGACGACCCGCTCACCGAGCACTGATATGCTGCAGAATCCAATACCGATTTTTGCCCGCCAAGCTATCGGCAATTCCGTTGGTAGATTCTCGGGTATGGTTTCCTGAGAGATACCATTGCGATCGGGGCCTCGCCAGTTTGGCCAATCGCCTGCAGGGCTCAGGATGGGAAAGAGGCAGGTGAAAGCGACTGCGAAAATTCTTATCATGATGAAACCCTGTGTAGCGAAGAGATTGTACCCTATTCAGTAAAAATTGTACCCTATTGAATTCAAGCAAAAGGTAGGTCAAGCGTCCTATTTCTCTGCAAAATCCGTGATATGGCTGCCTATATCGATCCAGTCGAGTTCGGCTGTAGGGTGCGATTTACTGATGGGTGGGAAGATCCGTATCTGCATTACTCGGCCTTCGCTGGTGATCGGGATGGTGATCTCTTGCCAGTCGCTGCTTTTCACCTGATAGGACTGAGACTGGTCGGTCGGGAAATCGGTCTGGCCATCGAGGCGCCATTGGATATTACCTGTGCCTTGGCCCCGAGTACGGAGCTTTAGCTGAGTCGGGGCTGTCGTATTGGTTTTAGCGTTGGCTAGGTAGGCTGGGCGAGTGGTGTATCCGATCGATAGGATGCCATCTTCGATTGAGACTTTGCCATTTTTCACCAACCAGTCTTTGAGTAAAGGGTCTTTGAAGGTGGTGACTGGCTGTGGATCGCTTTTGGGAGCTGGGGGCATTTTAAATCCGCCCTCCTGTATTCCGATCTTGGAGGGATCATACTGAGAGGCGTCGAATTTCGGATTGGCGGCAGGTATGATTACGTTTGCTTCGGCTATGTAGGCATCGATCAGGCTATCGAGACGCTGCACGTGATCTGGGTGGTCGGCTGCGAGGTTGTGCTGTTCACCTATATCTTGGCTCAAGTCGAATAGGCGATACTCGTCTGCCCCATCAGTGCCGTGGTGAAAGGTGCGGATCAGCTTCCACTTGCCGTGGTGGACTGCCATCGATGGGGGTAGCCAGCCGGGAGTATTGCCATAGGAGGGCACGTAGGTAAACATAGCAGCACGCTCTAGTTGGCTGCCTTTCAGAGCTGCTGAGAAGTCGTAGCCATCGATAGGGTGGTCGACAGGTGCTGAGACTCCGGCTATACCGAGTAGTGTCGGGTAGAGGTCGGTCGACTGGATGCGGGTCTCACTGGTCGAGCCTGCTACGGCATGGTCGGGCCAGACGACGACTGCCGGCACGCGGATGCCGCCTTCATTGATATTGCCTTTGCCACCTCGGAGTGGTGCATTGCTGGTGATCGCGGTGGTGTAGTTTTGGCGATCTGCGGTCGTCTCTTCGAGACCGCAGTGGACGTTGCCGCCATTGTCGGAGTAAAAAACGATCACAGTGTCGTCGGCGATACCCTCGGCATCGAGCGCATCCAGTAGCGTGCCGACCGCATCGTCTAGTGAGTGGACCATGGCGGCGTAGGTGGGTGATCGCTGCTCGGAGTCGAGATCGATTTTCTGGCGATAGCGCTCGATTAGGTCTGGTTTGGCACCGAATGGGGCATGCACGCAGAATTGCCAATAGTTTAGGAAAAAGGGCTTTTCTTTATCGCGATTTTTCAGCCAATTCACCGCTTCTTCGGCCATCCTGTCTTCGATGTGTTCACCAGGCTCGCCATCTAGTCCGGGTATGCTCCAGGGGGCGAGATAGGTGCGCCCGGGGCCAGAGCCATTCCAGTGTGGGATATCGACGTCGAAGCCGAACTCAAGTGGCGAGTGTGGTGCCTTGCCCAGATGCCATTTGCCAAAGTGGGCGGTGCTATAGCCGGCTTCTTTCAATAGCTTGGCTAGAGTTGGCTTGCTGGGGTCCATACGAGTGGTAGATAGCAGTGTGGTGCTGGGCTGATCCACCGGGCCATGGAGCTTGGGCAGAGCCGAGTAGCGCACCTCTGGGATGTGGCCTGCTGGGGCGACGAAGCCCGAGCGTGCAGGGTTTTGCCCAGTGAGTATGCTCGAGCGCGTGGGCGAGCACAGGGGATGAGCGGCATAGGCTTGGGTAAAGGTCATGCCACGGGCTGCCAGGCGCTGGAGATTAGGCGTCTCATACAGTGTGGTGTGGCCATATAGCGTGGTGTCGGCCCAGCCTAGATCGTCTGCCAGGATGAGTACGATGTTTGGCTTTTCAGCTCCGGCGGTGCTGTGCGCTAGCAGCAGAATGCTAGCCATAGTGAGTGCGGTGATGCATTTCATAGTACTCTGATGATCGCGCTGCTCGCGGCTCGGCTAAACCTAAAATGCCTGCCTATTGAAGTCCCACTGAAGGGGCAGAAAAATCGGCAGAATCTGCCGGTTAGTCATCGATTGCGCAGCTGTGCATCGATCAGGCGACCGTACATCTGCCGTCTTTCCTGCGAACCGAGGCCACGGTTTCGTTGCTGAAAGAGTTTGATGTGGATGGTCTCGCGCTGCTCGTAGCTCAGTTGATTGAGTTTGCTGAGCATCTCTGCAGGCATACGATTGTGACTGGAGAAGCCATCGGCTTTGAATCCGGTAGCGGGATTTTTCGCCGCGTTTCGCGCGTTAGCGAGTTGATCTGGGGTCAGCACATCGGGGTTGGGACCACCATGGGGATCGGTGCCACCACCTGCACTGCCGTCGCCGATCCGAGTCGACACCAGAACGGGGCGGCGCTGCAGTGGCATGGGCGGAGCTTTCTGGTAGCGCACCGATACGATGTCGGATGCGTTGATCTTGATCCGTGTCGTGAGTGTGCTGAGATCTCTGGTGTCGCCTCGTAGGTCGATCAGTTGCCAGCCACTTAGGTTGGGCCCTTTCTCGGATACTAGGTGTGTCCTGCGGGTCTCTAGATCGTGCACGGCGGCTACGGTTTCGCCTTGGTAGTTGAGCAGTCCGGTGAGGATCAGTGAGTCGGTAGACCCGAGGATGCGACTGAATGGGGAGTGACTTTTGAGACTGGAAAATAGCTCGGGGGAAACGGCTTTTGGTAAATCGGCAGTGTGACAAAGCGAGGCAATGAGCAACGCTAACGAGCCTAGAAACCAATGAGCAATACTGAGCTTACAATTTGTCACGAAATAATTAAGAAAACCTTATAATTAGGTTAACTATAATTAATTTCCAACGGATCGCAATCTCGGCTTAAAGCTGGGGCCTAGTCTTTCTTGGCTTCTTTTTGGTTCGATGCTTCCAGGTCCTTTGCCGACTTGAAGTGGGAATCGGTTTTTAGAGAGATTAATCGATTCGGGTCGCTCGGTAGTTCGGTACGATAGGCATCTAGGTAGAGTCCGATCTTTTCGGTGTGGATGGTGGGGAAGCCTTTCACATGTTTGATCGGTGCATCATCCCTCAGGCGGAGGTCGAGGGTGGCTAAATCGACAAAGCCGACCTCGTCTAGCTCGTGGCTCGCGGGAAATGTCATGTGCTGGAAGTGTTTTTCCTGATACTTTTTGCGCAGACCGATGGGGTTATCCACCAGCACATTGCGACCGAGCACATTGCCTACCGGTAGGCCGCGATGCTGCTGCAGACGCTCGCCCATACCGGGGTATTTTTTCGCCCAAGCCCCATTTCCGAAGTCGACCGAGGGCACCTCCATGGTCCAGATGTAGCGGCCCCAGTGGGTGTCGGGATCGCCGTAGCCACGGCTGACTCCACGGTCGTCTACGTGTTGTGCTGCCACGACGCAGTCGATGAAGATGTTGTCGGTGATTACGTTTTCCCTGCCGCCACTGATCCAGCCGCCGACATCGGCTTTGTAGACGATGTTTTCGCGCACTATCGATCCGCTGGCTCCATCATCTAGGTAGAAAGCATTCACCCCGATGCAGTGGTGGATCAGATTTTGGCGCAGTCGATTGCCGGCTGCGGTGTGTTTGAGGTTCATGTAGAAAGCGCCGACATCTCCTGTCCTGAGACCGATGTTGTGGACTTCGTTGTACTCGAGCAGGTTTTCATTGCCGCAGAAGCGCACGGCCATGTTGGGCAGATCGTGGAGCAGATTGTGGCGAAACACACAGCCTGTGGCATAGCCTCTACGGTAGTCACATATCGCTACGGCGTAGCGCAGGGTGTCTTGAGCGACTCGGTAGATGTGGTTGTTTTCAAAAACGTGGCCATCTGAGATCAGGTTTTTGGAATTTTCTCCCCGAGGGTGGTGGCGATCCTCGCGGCGGGTGTAGTCGATAGCGGCACCGCTGAGATCGTGGAAGTCCGAGGACTGTACTCTGTGGTGCATGCCCTCGTAGATGGATACTCCGCTACCACAGTGGCTAAACTCGCAGCCGAGCACTCGAACATGTGTGCCGCTTCGGATATCGATAGCCCGACCGATACTGTTGGCGAAGGTCAGGTTGCGAAACTCGATATGGGAAGCTCCGTCCGACTGAATAAGCGGCTCTCCCATCGAGGCGATCTCGACACCCATCATACCGCTCTCGCGGACTGCTGTGGGAGGCCACCAGAGCAGGGTCCCCTGGGTGTAATCGATACACCACTCGCCGGGTTGATCGATCTCTTCCGGTAGATTGATCGCGCAATAGGGCTCCTCGCCAGAGCCGTAGGTGCCATCTTTGGCGGGGCGATGGTACTTTGATCCGATGCCGCCGCCGATGTGGGCGGCGAGGGTGATGGTGCCATCCTCGATCTGGGCCACTTTCACCTGCTGACGATCCCAGGGTGTGCGCCAGAGTCCCGATAGCCAGACTCCGCCAGACACATCCCACTCGGTATGGCGTGCATCGCGGTATCGAAATTTGCCTACCTTGCCACGCTCCTCGGCCACATCTAGCACGGTGCCCATGGCGGTGTCTTCATCGCCATTCGGCCAGCGCGATAGGGGCATCGCTTTTTCTCCGGCGTAGAGCGTGGGGATACCGCCTCTGCCGGTGTAGAAATCTGGCGGCGGCTGCAGGTCTGCTATCCCCACATCGGCCAGCGCGACTTCTACGATGTGGGGGCGATACTCATCGCGGACGCGCGATGATGTGGTGGGGCGAAAGGCATCGGTGGGCAGTGGAGTCGAGCTGGTGATGATCGCCTCGCCACCTCTAGCGGTGTATCGGATACTGAAGCCCTCCGCACCAGAGTGCGACTCGTCTAGGCTAAAGGTGTGTGCGACTCGGTGGGTGCCGGGGTGTAGCCAGATCGTGGTGGGGCCGATCTTCTCCGCTGCTATCACCACATCCCTCGCTTTCTCTAAAGTCGCAAAGGGTTGGCTCTCAGTCCCATTGCCATCATCCGAGCCTGTGGGCGAGACATGCACATCGGCACATAGCCATAGCGGTAGGCATAGGGAAAATAGACAGAGAAAAAAGCGACCTAACATGTGTCTAACCTTGGGGTAGATTTACTATCCCGCACCGGGCTGTTTCGCGTTGGGAATTTTTTGCTAAGGCAAATCGGCGCTGTAGGGGCGATAGATCAGCAGTTTCTCTATCTGCATATCGCCCTCCGTCACCCGGATCTGCAATCGATGCTGCCCAGGCTTTAGCTGCTGCACCAGCGTCACTTGGCCAGATGGATTGTTATCGGTGTCTGGGCCGTCGTATTGCCACTCATCGAGGCTTGTGGGGTACACCTCCCAAGTGATGTCGAATGGCACCGGGATGGGTTTCTTTTTGATTCGCACGGCTTGAGATAGGGCAAACCACTCCGGCTGGATCTGGATCACTTGATTGGTGGTGGTAAAAGGCTCGCCTTGTCGGCCTTTGCCCTGCTCACCACTGAACTCGGCTCTCACTGAGTAGCTGTAGGTATCAGCGCTTTCGCTGCATTGGTCTACGGTTAGCGTCCACTTCTCGGCGGCGATGGGTGTGTCTGCTAGGTGGATGCGATTCACGGCGGGCCGGTAGTCGATGGGAGTCTTGGTGGGTAGGGTCACAGCCCAGGTATCGCGAATCTCCGAGGGCTTCTTGCCATCGATAGTGATGGCAGCCTTTCCTCTGCCGCTGCGGCATATTGCATCGACTCGGATACCGTGAAACTCTAGGTCGATATCTCGGCTATCGGCAGCCACATCGATTACTTGGATACGTTTTGCCCAAGCCGTGGCATCGTAGGGTTGCTCTTCAAAGTGGCGAGCTTGTAGCGCTCCCCAGAGTTCTCCGCCGTGGGTGTTGTGATGGATATTGTCGCCGAGCAGATCGGATCGATCCAGTCCGTGGAGGTCGAGGTAGGGCTGCCACTGGGGGCGTATATCTACCGATTCGCTCTGGTATTTCTCAGCTAGATCGCGGCGCAGCTGCGAGGCGGCTTCGCGTTTTGCATCGATCTCTGCGCCATAGGTATCGAGGTGGTGGGTCACAGTGATCAGCTCGGCTGTGGTGCGAGTACGGATGGTTTTGATGATGTCTTCGTAGGCGGTCTCAGGACCACTGTCGTAGACGTGAAAGACGATCAGATCGGGCTGATAGGGGATCACGGTATGCTTCATCACCATCAGACTCTTGTCGGAGCCATAGCCGCCGATAGCGGTATTAAGCACTTCTAGTTGAGCGTGTGGGTAGCGGGCTCTGAGTTTTGCTTCGATGATCCGGCGTGAGTGATTTTGGCGGGTGATCGATTGGCCAAAGAACAGGATCTTTACCTTATTCGGTCGGTCCGCTGTGCTGGTGGATAGCAGATGCATCGTGCGAGCGATGCGTGCTCCGTAGTCTGTGTCTGGGTCTGCGGGTGGTAATTCCTTGAGGTTTACAAATGGGTAGGGGCCGATCGATTGGGCACTCAGAGGAGAGATCGACGTGAGTAGCAAAGCCGCTATGAATAGCTGATTGAGAGCCGTCTGCATCGTAGGACTTAGTCTCGTTTTAGAGAGTTGCATCGGACTCCATTGCGTGGCGATCTCTCTGCTAAGGCGCTGCTAGCTGTGGCCGAGCGATTGCTTTTCTACTTTTCCACGCACAGAGATTCGCGATCAAAAGCCCGAGAAGTAACAGCACCGAGACTACCAGAGAGATCAGATACCAAATGATGCCTACTACGTTATAATCAACCGACAGTTGAGCGATGCTAGGCTTTCGGAGTGAATAATAAACGTCGATGGTACTGCCCGGAGAATAGCTTTCGATGCTTCTGTCTTGGAGCTTTTGGGAATACCGGATACCATCCACTTCATACTCTACCTCATGCCGAAAGAGAGGGATCGATCCGTGTCCCTTTGGTTTGCTAACACTGGAGCGATAGCAGTCAGTGACCGTCGCAGAAGTGACATCGCAGGACCGGCTCAATCGATACGTCCGCATCTCTCCTCCTGCTAGTAAAGTGACGATCAGCCAACCTAATGTGAGCGGGAGCAGAATAACTGTCACCGTGATCTGAAGGATCAAGATGGTCCGGCGTAGGCCGAGATTGAAGGTCGTCATCACATTTAAGTTAAATTAAATTTCAATATTTTCCATAATCTATTAACCGGTTAGGTCTCAGTCGTCGCCTGCCGATCATTTTCATCGGATTCGCGACGAACAAAAGGATTGCTCTGAGGCGGTCCATCTCTCACAATGCGCCTGATTTTTTCCGATGAATGAGGCTTTAGCACTACTTTTCAGCCCCTGGGGGCTCGCGGCCATCGTGATCGGTACCTCTCTAGGCGTTTTCGTCGGGGCGGTGCCGGGGCTCACTGGCACTATGCTCATCGCACTGGTGGTGCCGCTGACGCTGGGTGTCGATGCGGGGCTATCGATGACCTTTCTGGTCAGCATCTATGTGGGAGCTGTCAGTGGCGGGATGATCACGGCAACTCTGCTGCGCATGCCCGGCACGCCAGCCTCGATCGTCACGACACTAGATGGCTACCCCATGGCTCGAGATGGGCGACCGGGGCGCGCGCTGGGCCTGGGCATCATGGCTTCGTTTTTCGGCGGGCTGATCTCTTGGATCTTTCTCGCCACGCTGTCCTATCCCATCTCTAAGCTGGCTACTAAGCTGAGCTACTTTGCCTATTTCTCACTGGTGCTCATGGCGCTGGCGCTGATCTCCAGTATCGGTGGCAAATCGCGGATACGGTCTCTGTTCTCGGGTTTCCTAGGCATCCTCATCGCCATGCCGGGCCTGGCCCCTGCCTCGGGGCAGCCCCGATTCACTTTCGGCTCGGTGGAGATGAACAGTGGCTTCGAGCCGCTGCCAGTTTTGATTGGTTTGTTCGCGGTATCGCAGATCTTGCGAGAGATCATCAATCTATCGCGCAAGGGCAAGCCTATCGAGATCGGCAAAGACTCAGTGTTGCTGGGCTTTTCTGATATCAAAAACAATCTGGTCAATATGGTGCGCTCGTCCATCGTCGGCACCTGGATCGGTATCCTACCGGGGATAGGGGCGAATATCGGCTCGGTCACCGCTTACTCGATAGCCAAGGGCATGAGTAAGGAGAAGGAAAAATTTGGCACGGGTCACGAGGAGGGCATCGTCGCCTCGGAGTCGGCCAACAATGCCACCATCGGCGGGTCGATGATCCCGCTGCTGGCCATGGGCATCCCCGGTAGTATCGTAGAGGTGGTGCTGCTCGGGGCACTGATCCAGCACAAGCTGCAGCCAGGGCCGCGCCTATTCGAGAGCAGTCCAGATGCGGTCTACACCATCATCGGAGCGATCTTTCTGGCGAATATCGCCATGGCCATCATCATGCTCGCCTCGATGCGCACCATCGCCAAGCTGACTCGGGTGCCACGGCCTTATCTGCTGCCGATCATTTTGTTTTTCTGTGTCATCGGTTCTTTCGCCCTGGCTGGGCGGATCTTCGATGTCTGGGTCATGCTAGGCTTCGGTCTGTTCGGCTTTATCCTAGAAAAGCTCAAGATCCCGCTAGCGCCGCTGATGATTGGCTTCATCCTCGGCAAGATCGGCGAGAAAGCCCTAGTGCAGGGCCTGCAGGCCTCGGACGGCAGCTGGGCACCGCTATTTACCGATCCGATGGCGCTGCTATTCTTCGTGGTGTCGCTAGTCACACTATTTTTCCCGTGGATCAAACCACTCTTCACCCGCAGCCAACCTGCCGCATCGTAAGCTCATGAAACGCTCACTTATCTTTCATATCCTAGCGGTAGTACTGATCGTGGCGCTGCTGCTGTGGCGCTTTGGTGTGTTTGGCGATTCGGCTAAGCTCTCGGAGTACCCGACCCGCGCGATCCGCGTGGTGGTGCCGTACCCAGCAGGTGGCGGATCCGATACTTTTACCCGCATCATCGAGCGAGCGATCTCCGAGGATGATCTGCTACCCGTGCCTCTAGCCATCCAAAACCTCGGTGGTGGTAGTGGCACCATCGGTAGCCGCGAGGTGGTCGAGGCTAAGCCAGATGGCTACACGCTGCTGATGCATCACAATGCGCTACTCGGCACTTACGTCGATGGCGTGGCCGATTTTGGGCCCGATGATTACGAGAAAATCGCTCTGACCGGTAGCATGACCATGGTCATCATCGTGCGCGGCGACTCAAAGTTTCAAAATCTGCAGCAGCTGCTCGAGGCCGCCCAGGCCAACCCGCGCAAGGTCACCTTTGGGGCGAACCAAGGGTCACAAGCCTACTTCACCGCCAAGCAGCTGGAGTCCCAGATGGATGGCGCCGAGTTTGCTATGGTCAGCGCCGATGGCGGAGCAGATCGCTACGCGCGCTTGATCGGCGGCCATCTCGATGCCGGTATCTTTGCCCTATCGGAATATCTCGACTTTGTCAGCCCCGATGGCACGCCACCTAGCCAAAATATCCGCGTGCTCACCGTGATGAGCCCCGAGCGGCACGAGGCGATCCCCGAAGCTGAGACTTCGAAGGAGCAAGGCTACGAGGTCTATATGCAGAATATCTACTACTGGTGGGCCCCCAAAGGCACACCACAGGAGATACTCGATAAGCTGGCCGATGTCCTCAAGAAAGCCATGGCCAACGAGACCGTCATCTCCGAGCTGAATCGCCTACGCATCAATACCGAGTACCTCGTCGGCGATGAGATGCTACAGCGTATGGACGATACCCTAGCCGTGATGCGTGCAGCCACCACCAATAGTGATCAGCAGGCCAAAATACCTGATATCCCATTCTTTGTGATAGTGATCACAGGCTTGCTGTTTTTAGGCGTGATTATCCAATCCATCCTAGGCAAAGTACCAGAGGAAGACACTGTAGCGGCCGACGATGATTCGGGCACCTACCCGACTCATGCAAAGCTAGCCGCGATCTGTTTCGTAGCGGTAGCGATCTATGTCTTCATCCTACAGCTAAAGATACTTCCCTGGACACTACTCTCCTGCATCATGATCATCGTAGTCGGTGGTCTAATGAGCCGCTGGCAGCCCAAGCGCCTACTGATCGTAGCCGAGATCGCCCTGATCGTATCGCTAGGCACCGCCTTCCTCTTCACCGAGGTGCTGACCAATGTGATTTTGCCGTAAGGAGTCAGTTTTTGAAAATTAGAGGGGTATAATCCGGGGGATACTGGGCAGTTCAATGAACAACTCCTTGCTTGTAAGATTATTTATAGGTTTGTTGTCGGTCTTGGGAATAACCCCACTTGCGATTGGCTCTGACATAGAGGAATACAGAGAGTGGCTTATTGACTGGCATTTCAGAAAAGCATTTTCTCAACAAGATATTGAGAAGGTTACTAGGATGTCGATTGGTGAATTAAAGGCTGAGCGAGCGAAGGATAGTCGGGGCGGGAGATGGCCAATTAAGCCTGGCGAGAAGAAAGCCATTTCTCGTGAAATATTTAAACGTTCCTTTACCAGTGATATAGAGCGGGCAGAGGTCCAAGAATGGTGCGGTTATATTTTTAACGCTGGTGTTGAGCAGTTTTTTAACAGTTACCCAAGTGATATTATCCCCTTAGTCCAGGCGCTGAAAAAATATAATTATAACTCGGCTGCGACCATATTGCTGAAAATGCATAAGCTCACGTTGTCAGGTTATGTGCCAATTAAATTTAAATCAGCCGAGGAAGAGCGTGCCTTTAACATGTTGCAAAACGACTTCTTTGACCTTGAGGATTCGTTGTTTGAAGTTCTTAAAGATTGAGGGTTTGTTTGCTGTCAAGCACGGTGTGATTAGTAGAGGGTTAACTAATTAATTGCTTCTATTCCCTAAAGAAACTTTGCGCGCTGCACCTTTGAGTGAGTATTGATTTGTAAAGGTGGTGGCGCCAGTAAATGAGCCGTTGCGATCGCCGCCGCTGTTAAATGTTGAAATCTTGTTGGTGTGATGATTCGATTTGTCTGGTTGATTTATTGCGTTAATTCTCACGGTTAGTTTCTTATCTGTTGGTGATAAGGTCTCTAGAATGATGTCGTGGTTTTCGGTGTCAATCTGATGAATGGTCCATTGTGGTTCTTTTGAGGGGTGTTTTACCAATCTGTAAAAGTTTTGGTTGGCATAGCTGGCCACCCTCGGCTTTTTCGTTGGTAAGCAAATCTCGAGCCGCTAATGTCAAAAGGTCGTCTAGCGCAGATATTTTGATCTTTTGGTTCTGGCAAAGCAACTGGCCCAAATAATTCAAGGATACTCTACTGTTATTGAGTATACTTTATCGCTTAAGTTGAATTCGTTCGTATGGATGTGGCAGTTCATTCGTTCGCTCAGTAGTGTCCATCCATATAGGTTTCCGCTTGAATATACCGACCAAGAAGCCCATTCGGTTTTATTCCTTATCCTTTCATACTTAATGAGGTAATTGTTGCCGTCGTTATCGCCATCTCCTGCCCAAACCTCCAACACCTTCAATTCATGACGTTCGCGAAAGCTCTGTGCGACCTCTCGTCCAGATGGCATCCATGCTAAAGGTCCTCCGTCCCAAGGTAAGGCGACGACAATAACTAGCAATCCAAACAGGATTGAGGCAGCTGTGAGGGGTTTATTATATTTCAAATAGTCTGACAATGACTTAAAAGGCTAACCTATTCTGTGGGAAGTTGGTTTTGCTGACTCTTGATGGGTTGGGCTTGTTGTCAATTGCCAAAGCAATACAGCGCTTCTGCGCTGCGGATGATCATTTGGCCGTCTAAGGCTATGGGCGAGGCCATGATTTGTTCGCCGATGTCGCTTTCGCTGACTAGCTGGTAGGTCTTGCCGGGTTTGAGCAAGGCTATTTTGCCCTCTTGGTTGCAGACGTAGATGTGGCCGTCGGCTAGGATGGGGGAGGCGGAGTAGTTGCCGCCGACTCGCTCGGTCCAGTGGGCGGTGCCGTCGGCTGCGTCGAAGCAGGTGGCGATTCCGCCTTCGGTGATGACGAAAAGCTCGTCGCCGACCAGGAGAGGCGATGGGCGGGAGGGGATGCGCTTGGGCTCTTGCCAGACGACCTCGCCTTTGGGTGTGATCGCCCAGAGCTGCGGTTTACCAAAACCAGTGGAGATGTAGATGAGTTGCTCTTTGTCGGAAAAGACGGGACGCGGCACGACTGAGAAACCACTGCCATGGTCAAGCTTCCAGATCTCTTCGCCAGTCTCAGGGGCATAGCTGACTAGCCACTGCGCGCCCATGCAGACCAGTTGCGGTGGTCCATCTGTGGGTTCGATTAGGATCGGAGTATTGTAGGACTTGTGGTGGTCGCCATTGGTCGAGCGCATCGGTGGACGTTGGGTGCGCCAGACTTCTTTGCCTGTATTTTTGTCTAGGGCGGCGACGTATTGCTGATCGACGCCATCGCAGATCAAGACGATCAGATCGTTATAGACGAATGGTGAGCTGCCGGGACCGACGCCGTGTTTGAGGGGGAGGCGGGCTTGCCAGAGGACCTCGCCGCTAGCGGTATCGATACAGAACGTGCCAAAGGTGCCGAAATGGGTGTAGAGGCGGCTGGCTTCGAGAAACGGCGTCGGCGAGGCGTAGCTATTAAGTCCATGGATCGAGTCAGGTGTTTCGACCTTGGTTAGCTCGATCTCACGCTTGATTTCGCCGGTGGCTCGATCGACTTCGAGTGCGAGTAGTTTCACGTGTTTGGCGACCTGAAGTTGTTTGAATTTTTTGCTCGGAATGCCCTGCGCGGTCATGATTTCAGCCTTTTCCTCGTCGTTTGCTTCGACTTCGACTGCACTGGTCAGCCAGATCGAATTGCCCTCGACCACTGGAGAGGACCAGCCTTTGCCTGGGATCTCAGTACGCCACTTTTGGCCGTCGCCATCTTTGTGAAACTCGGTGGGCACATTCTGCGCCTCGCAATGCCCATCGCCGTTAGGGCCGCGGAACTGGGGCCACAAGACTTCTGCTTGAAGGTGCGTCAGAGAAAGGCTGGCGACGAGAAATATAAATAAAACAGTGAGCTTCATCGTCAGGAGATTAAGCCGAAAACTCGAGCCACAAAGGTGCGATTATGCGCCTATTATTTCAGACTGACTTCGGTCGCTCGTATCAAGGTCTAGGAGCTAGCGTAGTAAGGTATCTGGTAGAATATAAGAATCTAACTTCTGAGCATTGGCTACTTGAAACTGATTTGGACTAAAAATAATCGCCATGGAATCATTATCATTGTTTTGAGATGCTCGTACTTCGACGTAGTGCCTTTCTGCTTGGAACACCGTACTGATTCGTGGCCAGCCCATAGAGTCTTCCCAGTAGTAGGTGCAAGTTCCTGTTTTGTGCTGGTTCAGCATTTTGGCGGCGAGATTGTAATATCGCTCGATGGTGGTGCTGGAGAACTGGTGGGTAAAGGTGTTGGCCCCAAAAGAACGCCGCTCGATGACTGATGAATCTGGGGTATGCTTCTTTATCGCTGCCACACCTTGTCTGAATTCTAGCCAACCGGTTACCTGAGGCCAGAATAGCCATACGGACACAGAAATGGTCAGAAACAGAATCAGTGAAAGGAAGGCAGCTCTTTTCATTACCCTTCGTTTCTACTGCCTACCTGGCGCAGTCGGGCGGCGCGATTTCAGGATGTCTAGGTACTGAGCGTGTAGCTGTTTCACCACATCCGCGTGCTCTGGACTGTTGATGAGGTTGGTTTTCTCATAGGGATCGGTCTCCAGTCGATAGAGGTGGGTTGGTTTGAATTCGGTGCGCTTGGGGTTGGTTTGGATGATGAGTTTCCACGGCATCTTGCGGAGCATCACCTCGCTATGAGCGCCAGCTTGGTTCACCCAGTAGGGGCGGCTCTGGAATTCGCCTTCACCTGTGAGCAGGGGCAGTAGGTTGTGCGAGTCCTGGGCTTGGCCTTTGGGTAGCTCGGTGCCGACTAGAGCGGCGAAAGTGGCGACCATGTCTTGATTGACGGCTAGCTCATCGCTGATACCTGGCTCGATCACCCCAGGCCATACGCAGAAGAAGGGTACGCGGTGGCCGCCTTCGAACGGAGCGTTCTTCGAGCTTCGCCACTCGCCGCTAGGTCGGTAGCCCAGCTTCATCGCGGGTGGATCTGAAAGACCGCCATTGTCGGAGGTGAGCACGATTAGTGTGTTCTCGAAGACGCCTTTCTTCTTGAGCGCATCCACAATCCGACGCACCTGCTGGTCGAAATCGATCGCCATATCTAGGTGTGCGGTCGGTGTTTGGCCTTTCACCTTCTTGCCATCAAACTCGTCGGGCGGGCTATGGGGTTTGTGGACCATGGGTGAGCAGTAGTAGAGAAAGAAAGGGTCGTCTGAAGATTGCTCGATGAAGTCGACCGCTTTCTGGGAGAGTAGCTGCCGAAGTCTTTTGCCAGCCATTGGGAGTCGCCCATGCCGGGACCTTTGGAGCTGAGATCATTGGGATCGATAGCATTCTCCTCGGTGAGATGGACGATCTCGGAATCCTCTGCCAGTGGGTACCAAGCGCCATTCTCGTAGCAGAGATACAGTGGGCCTTGGATGCCACAGGGAGAGGTGAAGTCGTAGTCGAAGCCACAATACTCTGGCCCACCAGAGATCCACGTGGTCAGGTCGACTTTTCCCGTCAGGTCGCCGCCGCCCATCGCGCGGTGGATCTCATCACTTTCCACTAGCTTGAAGTCGCCGCCTGTGTGCCACTTGCCGACAAATCCCGTGCGGTAGCCTGCATCGCGCACCACTCGTCCGAGGGTGACGTCGTTTGGCTTGTAGGGTGTGCGCCAGAATGGACTCCAGACTCCAGCGGGCATGTAGCAGCGGTAGTTATTGCGACCGCTCATCACGGCGTAGCGAGTCGGTGCACACAGAGATGTGGCTGAGTGACCATCGGTGAACCACAGGCTCTGTCGTGCCAGCTCGTCGAGCATCGGGGTCTCGACTAGAGGCTCACGGCCTTTCAGATCGCGCACGTAATAACTAACATCACCGAGTCCCAGATCATCGGCCATGATGAAGACGATGTTGGGCTTCTGTTCCGGCTCAGCCAGTAGATTGGCACAGCAGCAGAGCGCTAGTAGAGAGTAAAGCCGACGAATCATCCCGAAAAGTGCCGAGTTTTTAGTCTCGATTGTTACTTTTTATCGTTCACTTCGAAAAACAAGATAGTCGCCCCGTGCCCTTTGCTGGCAG
>JAHDID010000026.1:0-16927 GCA_020630975.1 Verrucomicrobiota bacterium | reverse complement strand
TTTTTATCGTTCACTTCGAAAAACAAGATAGTCGCCCCGTGCCCTTTGCTGGCAGGGTTCTTCTCTTTAGCCACTCGTATCGCTGCCTGGTGGCGACCACTGTGCAGACCATCAGCCAGCATGACCGAGCGTGGGTAGTGCAGCCCTTTGCTATACTTTTCATGGTAGAGATCGACTGGCAGCCACTCGCCATTGTCGATACTCACTTCTAAAATACCGGTATCTGGTCCAGCGAGGATGAAGGCACCCAGCATCGATCCGGAAAAGGGGAGGTATAGCATGGTACCTGGCTCAGTCGCACGCAGAGCGGAGAATACGGTGTAATCTTTTCGAATTCTGCCCACCGGTAGCAGTTCTTTGTCGGGGGCAGCATACTGCCAGCCGCCAAGCCAGCTCGCTATTTGAGGATCCAGAAAGCGCCCGTTGCCGAAGTGATTGGTGGCTAGTGGAGACGGCAAGTCATTTGGACCCTCGCCAGGCTTGCTGGCAGCGATGACGCCAGTGATCAGGTCGGAAGCAAAGCGATAGCCGTCTTGACCTGGGTGCACGCCGCCATAGGTCTCCCAGCTGTTTTCACCTTTCTCGATCGCTGCTGCTAGCGCCATACCCACATCGACACTGGCTAGGCCATAGTGCTCGGCCACATCTTTGTGCGCAGCCACACTAGTGCGCTCGATACCTGCTTGGTGATCGGCGAGGATAGCCTCATTCACATATTGCACGGAGATGATGTCGCCCTGTGGATTGGCAGAGCGGAAGTGCCGGACAATGCCCTCTAGGCCACGGATCGCCATCTCTCGTGTGTGCCCAGCATCTTGATCATCATTCACCGCGAATTCGACGATCAGTAGATCGATAGGCCCTTTTGAGAGCAGGTAATGCTCCAATCGAAAAGCTCCGCTCATCGAGCAGGTCGAGCTGAGGCCCGCATTGGTGAAAGTGAACTCACAGTCGGGGTAAGTCTCCTCTAGCCACTGGGGGACCATAGCTGTGTGCCCTTTAGTATTCTGCGTGATCGAACCGCCGAGAAAGGCGACATGGGCTTTCTTTTCCTCCTGTACGGTTTTTAGAAAGCGAGGCACGCCGATTCCCTGATCGATCCAGGGAGCGTCATCACTGGCCTGGCTGGCAAGTGCGGCAGCGGTGACGATGGATAGAATAAGGGCGACAGAGAGTGACCGAAACGACGACATCTCATAACAAGCACAGGAAGTCGGTGATGGGTAACGACTATTTCAGCCGTTATTACGGCCTATGCAGCGTGGCTTGCAGGGCTTGACGGTCAATCTTGCCCAGATCTGTCCGGGGCAGGTGGGTCATTGATTCGAGGGATGCGATCTGCTCGAAAGGAGGCTGAGCCAGATTCCACTCCTCCAAGATCGACTGCGCTATGGGTGCCGGAGATTCGACAAAAGCGTGCAGAGTCGCACCTCGGCGAGGCTCAGGCATAGCGATGATGGCTATTGGAAAGCCCAGGCAGGCACGGAGCGCAGTTTCGACTTTTTCGATGGCGACTAGCTCACCTAGGATCTTCAGTTGGTGGTCTGCCCTGCC
The DNA here is from genome assembly GCA_020630975.1 of Verrucomicrobiota bacterium. Lineage (GTDB taxonomy): Bacteria > Verrucomicrobiota > Verrucomicrobiia > Verrucomicrobiales > DEV007 > Arctic95D-9. Next base: position 15,373 of record JAHDID010000026.1, on the reverse strand, counting down.
TAGGATCTGTAGCGTGGAGGCTGGAGGCGAGCTGCTGATCTGGGCCAGATCGCTGGTGGTGTAGTAGCCACTGTCGTCTATGGCGTCGTGCCATTTCCAAGTCTCTGCCTCGCGGGTCAGATAGCCAGCCATGAGGGCTTCGCCTCGTATCTGTAATCTGCCGAGGTCGTCGATCTGTGTCTGCCAGTGTGGCAAGATGGGCAGGGTGTCGAGTGCACCCGTGAGACTGGTGGCGATCTGGGAGCTAGCCTCGGTCATCCCATATGTGGTCCACAGTGGCCAGCCTAGATCGCGAGCCTGGTCTGCAAGATCAGGATCGGTGGCGCCTCCGCCGATAAACACGCCGCGCAAAGACTCTGGGCAGCGCACTCTGGCTGCGACGAGGTCGTGCAGATGGATCGGGGTGAGCGAGGTCACTCGGCTGTCGCTGGCGTCGATGGCCTGTATCAGCACCGAGCCGTCGCGCGACCAGCTGCGCCAATCCATGGGCACCACGGTACTACCGGCGAGGTAGGCGCGAGCATAGATGCCTAGCCCACCCACATGAAAGGTCGATAGACCTCCCAGCCAGCTATCGTCGGTGACCAGAGAGCAATGCTCGTTGACTGCCGCAGCCGAGCAGAGGAGCGAACGCTTCTCTAGGACGATCCACTTAGGGGTGCCGCTGCTACCGGAAGTGGCTAGGACCACTGCGGAGGCGATACCGCGGTCGCGGACTACTGCCTCGATGCCCGAGGTATCATCCGAGCGCGCTGGATTGGTGCGGATGTCGATTCCCTCGGCTTCCCAGTAGTCCGCTGTGGCGAGGGGTGGTTGCATGGTGATTTGGCGAAGCCTGCTGGGCGATAGGAAATCGCCCCTCTTGTTTAGAAGATGCGGCGGTGTCCTTTGCCTTGCCAGCGAAGCCAGTTTTGGTAAGTCAGCATACCACAGACGATAATCATAAAAAGCTCTCCTCTTAAGGCTCCGAGAATTACTAAGCCCCCGGCTACGACTGTGCCCACCATAGGGGCAATTGACGGATTACGATTGGCCATGATCGCCTCGAAAATTCGCCCGCCATCTAAAGGGTAAATTGGCAGTAGATTCAGTAGGCCTAATATGATATTTGCATAAAGGGCAGCAGTGAAAATAGGGTCCACGTAATGCGTGTTGACACCGTAGGCAAAGATGCTGAGGCCTGATACTGAAATATTGCCACCTAGTATAAACTTATATATAGCGATTAGGATAAAGCCGAGTACAAAATTGTACATGGGGCCGGCGAAGGATATAATGATTGACTCCTGTTGCGAATATCTTCCGTGTGCTGTGCAATGGCCCCCGATACCATGTAAGACTATTTCTGGGTTGGCAGCTCCGTAAGTTTGGAATGCGAAAGCATGTCCTAGTTCGTGCCATAGCACCGAAACAAAAAATACAAGGAGCCAAGATACTAATAAAAAAAAACCCATTCTTCCTGGGACCGATAAAAAACCCGATCCTAGGACTAAGGTTAGCACCCAAAACCACCACTGCACGTGTACGCGAAAACCAAAAATTGTGAAACTAAACATGATAAGTAATAAGAGTGACTATGCTTGTGCCTAACGTTAGACGCGAAATCTACTTTGTCATTTCCTGCCAAGGCAGGTTTTCTAAAAGTTTGTCCATGCCGAGGCCTGTGCCATCGGTGGGCGGGATAAGTCGGGTATCACAGACACCGAGGCATTCTGAAAAAGCACTGCTCTCGTAACAGCGATGAGTCAGCAGTCCGCACTCGGTTGCTACGCCGTCTACCGCAGCTCGATAGGCAGCCCACAGGAGGCCTAGTGAGTGGTCCATGTAGCTGGTGTAGATCGTCTTATCGGTGGCATGGGGCAGGGGCTCGCTGATGGCGGGTTTGCAGACTTGCCAGTCGGCTGCGCAGAGTCGGATAGCGGCATCGCGATCGGCAGCGATCGGTACACCCGCGTCGCGGAGATTTTGCCAGTGACTGATGTCCCACGGGCAGGGGTCTTCGATCAGCTGGATAGCTTGTTTTTCTTCGTTGGACAGAGAGTGCCACCACTGCAGCACTGTCTGATAGTCCAGCGTATCGTTGGAATCGAGGCGGATTCTTAGTCCATGCTGGACGGCGGTGCGTATCTGAGAGGTCTGTCGTGTCAGTGCCGAGCCGTCTGGCCCGATCTTCAGCTTTACGATGCTAAATCCGTTTGCCTGAATTTGTTCCCAGTTATCGTCCGGAAGGTACAGCCAATGGTTGCGCGGCTGATCTGGAGCTGATGCGAATAAATTCTCACCGCGCTCGCGAGCCGTGCCGTCGATAGCTGCGCAGCGCTTAGCCTGCTCTAGTAGTGGGGTCGAGCCCCCGGCTGCCAATATTTCTAGCTGAGTGTCTAGAGGGACATCACCTAGCTCAGGCCAGGGGTGGATGCATCCGTAGCCCGAGCCGATCTGCAGTAGCGCCCCCGAGTGCTCGGTGCGATTGCTGGCTCGGTTGAGAGCCTGAGCACTGCGAAGCGTGTACCGATGGACTCTTATCGATTCACCCATATCGAGAACCACACGGCGTAATTGATCAATTGGATGGCGCCAACGGCGAGAAGCTTGTTGTAGAAGGCACTCGGCTCGCGCACAAACACTTGAAAGGTGATAAACGACGCCAATAAGAAGGCAGTGGCGAGGGCACCGACCGTCCGTGGCTCCGCAGGACCGAGAAGGAACCACATGAATAACGGAGCGAAGCAAAAGAAGCCGATCTCGACTCGAGCAAAGGTCACTCCAAAGCGAGCGGCCAGAGTGTGCTTTTGCGATTGGCGATCTTCCTCGATATCGCGCAGGTTATTGATGGCGATGAGCACGCACGAGTAAAAGCCCACCTGCAGCGCGACGATCCAGCCCGGGCTGCTCCACCACTCACCGGTCTGCATGTAGTAGGTGCCAAATACCGCCACAAAGCCGAAGAAAGCGATCACAAACAGCTCGCCCATACCGCGATAGGCGAGCGGAAACGGTCCGCCGGTGTAGCCATAGGCCAGTAGAAATGAGACACTACCTATCACGATGGGCACCCAGCCGTGGCGAAGGATGAGAGGGAGTGCTAGCAGCGCGGCGACTAGGCACACACTCCAAGCTGCGATAAAAACCGTGCGCCGAGAGATCAACCCCGATGCGGTAACTCGAGTCGGCCCTAGCCTGTCCGCGGTATCAGCGCCCTTCTGGTCATCGATAGCGTCGTTAAACAAGTTGGTAGCGATCTGGATGGCCAGGCAGCTGAGCAGCGTCGACCAGAAGATCAGCCATGAGAACATGCCTGTCTCTCCCAACAAAATCGGGGCGCTCCCCACCCAGACAGGGACGATCGCGGCGGGTAGGGTCTTGGGACGGGCGGCTAGAATCCAGGCTTTCATGAAATGACTCTCACTGAGACTTTACGGTTGGCTTGCTCGCTGCGCCTCCTGAATTTTCTGGGCAGTCAGATCGTAATTCTCTCTGATAAGGGCTTGATCGAGTATTAGAAAAAGCTTAAATTACGGAAATTATAAATATCGTTAATTTTGAAAAACTTTCTCATCCAAACTGCCCAGCGGGTCCGAACTGTTTCGTGGTTAGTTTTTCAATGGTATCAAAGGATGCTGGCGCCGCTCATGTGTCGGGCCTTGGGTGGTAGCGAGCGCGCCGTGTGTGGCATCATTAGCGGGCGTGACTTGAATCCGGATGAATTCCTCCGTGGTATCACACAGGGATACTACCTCTGCTCACTGAATGATAAGCCAATGTGGACGTCGCCGCGCCAGCGAGCGGTGGTACCGATCGAGGGCTATAAGGTCCATAAGGATGTGAAGCGCTACCATCGGCAAGAACGTTTTCAGATCACCAGAAATCAGGCGTTTGAAGAGGTTTTGCAAAACTGTGCGGACTCCCGGCAGTCGACTTGGATCACCAGTGATATCATGGATCTCTACCGCGACCTGTTTGAAATGAGGATCGCCTTTTCAGTGGAGGCTTGGAAGGACGGAGAGCTAGCCGGTGGCTTGTTCGGCTATCGAATCAATGGTCTGATAGCGACGAAAAGTCTTTTCTACCGTAAGCCTAATGCCTCGAAAGTGGCATTCTACGATCATTTACTCGCAATACAGCAGGAAAATATCTCTGTGCACGACGTACAGATGCTAACTCCGCTGACTACGAGTTTTGGTGCGGGATTGATCAATCGCGAGGAGTACCACAGCTCTCTGATGAAAGCGCTAATCCAGCTGCCTCAGCCCAAGCCAGCTGAGCAGGTAGAATCAGCGGTAAGCTGCAATGTGTGATTCGCTATGGGGACGTGAGCTCTGTCTAGCGAGTAACAGGCATACCTAGTATCACATCATCACCAGTGCCATCTTTGCGATCGGGACCAGCGCTCCAGATAGCAATCTCGCCGCCACGTAATTCCACTCGGAAGTGGCTGCCCCAGGCATCCCATAGTTGCGCACCATCGGCATCGTGGGATAGCCCTGCGGCATACTGGGTCACGGTGTGCTGTTTGGCTGTGGGAGCTGAGAAATACTGCCCTGCTACAAGAGGCTCCATCATCGTGGCATCGGACAGGGCAACTCCACTCGGTGCGATCAGTGGGCGATCCTGCGTGTCATGATACGAGTGTATCGCAGACTGGAGCTGCTCCATCAGGGCGACTGAGGTTTTCTGCTTCGCGCCACTTACAGACTTGGCCATGCTGAAGATTGCTGAGCCGAATATAGCTAGAATGACACCCGCTACGAGCAGAGCCACCACGCTCAGCCACCCCATAGCGATACCTGCTTTTGCCAGCCCGCTCCGCCGGTCCGGTAATCGGCCATCGCGGATGGCTCGCAGTGACTGATGGCCCGTGATGATAGCAGGCAGGCCTGTGAGCACGCTCAAAAATACTGAGGACAAGCCCAGTACGAAAGATGTGACTGGAGGCGGAGGTGGATACTCGCTAGTCTCGGAGGGCTTCTCTGGGGCGTCGTCGCTGCTTGATTGGCTCATGTGAAATCCGTGATTCTTGCCCGATGAGGCGGACAACAGATAGGCGATGATGCAGGCTAAACCAATCGTATTTCCATTATTGTAATTATTGCAATTTGAATTATCTGTAATTTGGCCGATATTTTAAGAGTCAATAAACCCTAAATATCCCCCAAATTATGTACGGTCTTGTGAATCGAGGAGTGAGAGATCTCATCATCAGTAGTTGTGGTGAGAGCGAGTGGCACAAAGTGAGAGAGCACGCAGGAGTGGATCAGGAAAACTTCGCATCAATGGAGACCTATCCGGATGAAGTGACCTATAAGCTGGTCGGCAGTGCTTCGGAACTGCTAGATACGCCGGCCGAGGATCTTTTAAAGGCATTTGGTAAGCATTGGATCCTATTCACAGCTCAGAAAGGCTATGGCGACCTGATCGATACCTGGGGTGATAACTTGCCTGAATTCTTGCAGAATCTCGACGATCTTCACGCCCAGCTACGCATGTCAATGCCTCATCTTAATCCGCCTTCGTTTGAGATCCCTGAAGTGACGGGCTTCTCCATGGTGCTACACTATATCAGCGATAGGCCTGCCCTAGCTCCGATGGTGATAGGATTGCTGGAGGGGCTGGGTGAGCGCTTTCAGGTGACTGTCGAGGCGGAGTTGGTATCACCAAAGTCAGAGACCCAGCCCTACGACGAGTTCTCCGTGAACTGGTCTCCACAGGTAGAACTGCCCGCCTAGTCGTGCTGTAGTCGATGGACCTTAAGGAAGAGCACTGGGAGAGGTTATTTCCTTTTCGGCTAGTGACTGACTATGATGGGGTAATCGTCTCCGTAGGACATTTATTGGCGCGTATCAAACAGTTGCCTTTGGGTGATAAGGTGACCGATCACTTCACACTCACCAAACCCCGACTAACGGAGTGGGAGCCGGCTCGGTTTGGCGACCGATTAGTGATTTTGGATGACGTCGATGGCCAGTTCACCCTGAAGGGTGAAATCATTGCGGATGAGGCGAGTGGCCATTGTCTGTATGTGGGTTCGCCCTGGATCGAGTCGCCGGGTAAGCTAAAGAGTTTGGGGATCAAAACCTTTGAGTTTCCCACTCACCAAAACATCAACGAGTATTTTTTTCTCATCAATGCTCGCGAACTAGCTGCAGCAGAAGCGAAGGAAAATGCCGAGTCGATCAACGAAAAAAACCGGATCCTAAAGTATAGAGAAGCCCTGTTTGGTAACCTAGTGGCTAATATACCCTCAGGCGGAGCCTTGCTGGTCACGGCCGATCAGCAAGTTCTCATCTCTGGCGGCACAGATCTTCCCTATTTTGCACCTGATTCAGAGGCAGCAGATAGTGTCAGTTTTGACAAGCTTTTTGGCGATCGGGCAGAAGAAATTTGGGCCGAAGTACAGGGGATTAGTGGGAGTACCGGTCGTTTCGAGTTCATCGTCAATGATTCGGTCTACCAGTGCTCAGTTTCGCACATGGCAGAGACAGATTGTTATGAGGATAGGTGGTTACTGATCTTTCAGAATATCACTGAAGACTTGAATAATCGCGCTCAGGCTGAAAAGCTCCAGCGACTCGATTCGGTCGGGCATCTAGCTGGTGGCATCGCTCACGATTTTAATAACTATCTGACGGGAATTCTGGGGAATATATCGTTGGCACTGGAGATGCCGTCAGCAGCGGCAGAAGCCCTGGAGGATGCGCGCGAGGCTTGCTTTGCTTCACGTCAGTTGACTCGGCAACTCCTGACTTTCTCTAAAGGAGGCGACCCCGTAAAGCAAGCTGGCGATCTCCGGCCTGTGATTGAAAACAGTATCAAGTTCTCTCTCAGTGGATCGAAAGTGAATTGGATTGTCGAGTGTTCGAGGGATGTGTTACCATGCGTTTTCGATGCCGGACAAATCAGTCAGGTGATTAATAATTTGTGTCTCAACGCAGCCTACGCAATGGCTGATCAGGGCCAGATCGTGGCGATCGTATCCGACGACCTCGTCACTGATGTAGGCGGTGCGCTCAAACCGGGTCCGTATATCAAAATAGCCCTAACTGATACCGGTGGAGGTATCCCGGAAGATATCCTCAAACAAATTTGGGACCCCTATTTCACCACCAAAAAACAGGGTTCCGGTTTGGGCTTGGCGACATGTCATTCGATCACCAGGAATCATGGCGGCACGATCACGGTCGATTCACAATTGGGTAAGGGGACGACTTTTACTCTATGGCTGCCCGCAGCCACCACGGCAGATATGCCCGCCAGAGAAGTGATGCCTAGTTATCGTGGTGCAGTAGGTAAGTATAAGATACTGCTCATGGATGATCAGGCCGCGATTCGGATCGTCACATCTCGTATTTTACAAAAAATGGGCCACCAAGTCGTCTGCACGGAGGAGGGGCTTTCCACGGTCGATCATTACCGCGATGCTCTAGGGACAGATGAGCCATACGATTTCGTGATCCTCGATATGACTATTCCAGGCGGGGTGGGTGGTACCGAGACTTTAGCTCGCCTCAAGGAGATTCATCCAGATGTCTATGCTGTCGTCTGCTCAGGGTATACCGATGAGAACAATCTGGAACAGTATAAAGATAACGGCTTTAGTGCGAGTCTTCCCAAGCCTTTTGTCGCTAAAGAGGTCGAGAAAATGCTTCAGGATTTTGCGGATGACACTTGTCTTGTGTCGTAGAAAAATCAGGGTGTTCTAAGCCAATCAGAGACATTTAGTTTTTGCTAATCTCCTAACTGAAGTTTATAATTACCATAATTTATAATTGGTCGTGGATGGATTTTTTTCGGAATCAAGAGGATGGCAGGAGGATAGCTAGGAGGCTTTCGCAGTTGTTTGCGATATCAGCTGTGAGCACTGGATTTTGGCCTGCGGTTATGTTCGCTGGTGTGGTTCTTATCGCGTGCAAGCTATTGGATGTCTTACCCGATCGATCCGAAGGCTTAGTCTTGATCCTCGCTGCAGGTGTGGCGGCGTTTGCTCTACCGTTTACTGGTATTGTAAGTTTGATCGGGGCTGGTATGTTTTTACGGACTAGATATCTAGCGAAAAGGACTGGGGCCGATATGGCCGGTAGCTTTGGAGCAGAGGTGGTCGCTATCGATACCGATGATGCTAAGGAACGCTTACTCGTTGATCTCGTGGATGAGACTTCTCGAAATGCCAGGTGTGTTCCCCCTAGTATATATGTGCAGAGAGCCGAGAGAGCCGTAAATGCTTTTTCCATTGGGCATAGCCAAAAAGATGCAGTGCTATGTGTCACTCAAGGCTGTCTGGAACGCGTATCTGATATCGAGTTACAGGCTATCGTAGCTCACGAGATCGCCCATCTACAGAATGGCGACTTAGAGGTGCGAGGGCACCTTGATCGATTGATCTTTGGCATGATCCCTCTAGTGGTTCTCGCCGCCGGAAAGGTCGAGAGATTTCGTCATCGCGATAGGACCGTCAAATGGTGGTGGAGGCTGCGAGACCGCGCCATTTTGCTGCTGTGGCTGGCTGCGGCTGGAGGCAATATACTAATCACAGGCATTGGGACGAAGTTTGCTTTCGACTTCGCCGCCCGTCCGATGGCTAAGCGGGATCTGCTAGCCGACGCCACAGCGGCTCAACTGGTAGGCAGTAGCCAGGGGTTGATAGCCCTATTTCGCCGTTACTACCAGAGTAGCGAGGCAGGCAGGGTATTGAATGCCCGATTCGCGACCTATAGTTTTTGGCTATTCGCTAAGGGACGCTACAGAGGCTATCGTTCGCACCCTCTCGAGCAGGTGCGGATCGACGAGCTTTCGGTATCAGAGGAGGGTACTGCGATCTGTGAGGATTCGGCCGACGAGGTGGATAGTGCAGAGCAGCAGCTAGCTGTGGGCGTGGTGGGGACAGAGTCGGTCGAGGTGGTGGATTACTCTATCTCGCTAGAGCCAGAGTCACTCGCTATCCGCGATCTTACCGAGGCTCAGGCCTTGATGATCGCGATGCTATTGTCACGCGATCCTAGCCAGAGAACGGAGGAATTCAAAGTGTTACGCCGGACCCTAGGCAGCCTCGCCAATGACTGGGTACGCAGATACCATAGCCGGATCGAAGCGGGCGATGCGACTGATCGCCTTGACATGATATATGCGGCCATTCCCTGCCTCCGCCAGCAGAGCCGCGAGGAATACTTGGAGTTTCGTAGCCAGATCGAAAGTCTAGTAATGGGCTGGCATGGTGTCGGCCTGATGCAGTTTGCCGAGGGCAAGATCGTTACTGCCATTCTAGATCGCCACTTTGGGCTGGAGTCGCCTCGCTCAGTGGTGCGGCATCGTAAGATGAAAGGGCTCACCAAGCAGGCGAGCACTCTAATCAGTCGTCTCTCTAGGCATTCGCCCGAGCCAGTCCCTTCGCTCGAGCCTAACATGCCGGCCTTCGATGCTGGGGCTCTGCACCTGCATCATCAGTGTGGTTGTTTTGTCGATTACTACGCAGCCGATGACTGCTCGCTGGACAAGCTCGACCTTGCCATCGTCGACTTTGAGAAAGCAGCTCCTAAACTGAAGCGCGAGCTACTAGCCGCCTGCGCGAAGACAGTCATCCAAGACGATAAACTGACAGATTGCGAGATGGAATTAATCCAAGCCCTAGCCGGTGCGATCGGCTGTCCAGTCGAGCAGGAGATGCTCGAATTGGAGATAGGCTAGCCTTAGGGTGATAGGGTTGCCCAGAATCTCTTGGATCAGCTCCGCTATGGATTGAGGTGGAATGGATTGCTATTGAGAACCCAACATTGAGCCGAAGTATCTTCAGCCGGGCGAGTCTGCAGCTAACGAGAAGCCCTTGGTGATTATGTAGATTTTCATACATGAAAATTTATCGCTTGATCCATGGGTGATTGTTTGTCATGTTTGACAAACAATGAGCAAGATTACTTCCACTCTTTTCGTTCTAGGACTGTGGATTCTGGTTCATCCAGTGCAGTCAGCGTTCGCCTATTTCGTGAATTTCGAGTCTCCTCAGGTCCATCCGATCGCTCTGAGCCCAGATGGCCAGACGCTAGCGGTGTGCAATACAGCGGATGATCGGGTGCAAATCTACACTGTGCAGGGAGATGGAGGGCTGCAGGCCGGAGCCGCGATACGAGTGGGTATCGATCCTGTTTCGGTCAGGTTTCGGAGCAATAACGAGCTTTGGGCCGTCAACTTGATATCGGATAGCGTCTCGATAGTCGATCTGAGCCGACAGATGGTGGTGCACAGCCTGCAGACTCTAGACGAACCGTGTGATGTCGTCTTTGCGGGTAGTCCTGAGCGGGCTTATGTGAGCTGTTCATCGGTCAATACCATACAGGTATTCGAGACTGATGGCGGTCGTGGTGAGGTCGGCAGGATCTCCATAGAGGGAGAAGATCCTCGAGCGCTGGCGGTGAGTCCCGATGGCCGTCATGTCTATACTGCTGTGTTTGAGTCGGGAAATGGCACGACCATTCTCATGGGTGGTTTCGAGGGGGCTACGGCAGGGAGTGCGGAGAATGGTGGTGCTGCTAGCTTTATGCCCAATGTCGTCGGGCTGACCATCGGCGACTGGTGGCAGGGACCCTATGGCGGGCAGAATCCACCTCCAAACCAGGGGGCAGGTTTCGCTCCTCCGCTGAATCCAAACAACCCGCCAGCCCCACCTGTCGGGCACATTGTGAAATATCATGCGCCCGACGGAAGCTGGCTGGACGATAATGGTGGCGACTGGACACGCCTCGTCAGTGGCGATGTATCGCCCTATGTGGGGCGCCGATCCGACTGGGAGTTGGTCGATAATGATATCGCGATCGTCGACACCACGGATCACTCAGTGAGCTATGTCGAGCGTCTCATGCACCTATGCATGGCGCTGGATGTGAATCCGGCTACGGGTGAGCTTTTGCTAGTGGGCACAGATGCCACCAATGAAATTCGATTCGAGCCCAATCTCAAAGGCACCTTTGTCCGCTCGATGTCTGCTATGGTAGACCCGGCTACTCCTACCAGTCCGCAGGTGGTGGACCTCAATCCACATCTTTCCTACACGATGGCCACGGTAGATCAGGCGACTCGCGACCTATCCATAGGCGAGCCCCGAGGTGTCGCATGGCGGGCGGATGGTGCGGAGGCTTATGTGGTAGGTCGCGGATCGAATAACCTACTAGTCCTCGATAGGGAAGGCACTCGTATAGGTCGAGTCGAGGTGGGCGAGGGTCCTACCGGTGTGGTGGCGAGCCATTCTGCAGAGCGTATCTATGTATTAAATCAATTCGATGCGTCGATATCTATAGTCGATACCGGTAGCCAGACAGAGGTCGATAGAGTGTCTTTTTTCGATCCCACACCTGCTGCGATCAAGCAGGGGAGAAAATTCCTCTACGACACTCATCTCACATCAGGGCTCGGCCAGGCGAGCTGTGCTTCCTGTCATGTCGATACTCGGATGGACCGCTTGGTCTGGGATCTCGGGGATCCGGCTGGCGATATGGTCGGCCTGGATCGCAATGACGATCCCGATACTCTGACGATGAATCTCGGCGGTGGCATCGATGGGCCGCCCGATGACTTCACCGACTTTCACCCGATGAAAGGGCCGATGAAGACACAGACTCTACAGGACATCATAGGCAAAGAGCCACTCCACTGGCGTGGCGATCGAGCCGGTATCGAGCATTTCAATGGAGCCTACATCTCTCTCAATGGCGACGATGAGACGCTCACAACAGAGGAGATGCAGCAGCTCAAAGCCTACCTGGCGACGATTCACTTCCCGCCAAATCCCTATCGGAATATCGACAACAGTCTGCCCACCCACGTCGCGCTCGATGATTTTTATGGTGGTGGCCGCTTCGACGACAAAGGCGTCGCACTACCTCCGGGTAATGCACAACGCGGATTGGATGAACTGTTTCGCCCGTTCGATAGAGGTATCTGTGGAGGGCAGACGTCCTGTGTGACCTGTCACTCGCTCCCCAGCGGGGTCGGGATGAATGCTACCTACGATCGGCGCACGAATACCTACGAGCCTATCCCCATAGGCGCAGATGGCAATGCCCACCACCTATTGATCCAGACGGATGGCTCGGTGCAGAAGACCTTCAAAGCCTCGCAGTTGCGCAATCTATATGACCAGACGGGATACGATCTCACCCAGCAGCGGAGTCTGAGTGGTTTCGGTATCCAGCACGATGGTGCGATCCCGAATCTGGCTGTCTATTTTGAGTCATTGGCATTCACACCAGACGACACTCAGGATGTGGCTGATTTGGTGGCTCTCATGTTGGCATTTTCAGGAGGTGATTTCGGTGCCCCTGTCGACGACAATGAGCCACCTAGCACAACTCCCAGTAAGGATGCGCACGCCGCTGTGGGCCAGCAAGTGACCATCACCACTCCAGCCGGGGACTCTCGCCTCGATCAGTTGCTCTCGGTCGCAGCTACTGGTCAGGTAGACTTGGTAGCGATTTGTGGCCAGCAGGGGTGGAGCTTTGAAGCCGGGAGTTTTCAACCCGATCGGGCAGCCGCGGAGAAGGTCTCAAAGGGAGAGTTGTTGAATCTGGCTAGCGATGAACTACCGATCACTTTTCTGGCTTTGCCTAGTGGAGTCGGACAGCGCTATGCGCTAGATCGAGATAGCGATGGTCTATATGATGGTGACGAGCGAGCGGACCTATCTTCAGTCGCCGGTTTTCAGAACCCCTTCTCATCCGATATAGCAGATAGTACGGGGGACGACGGATCTGCCACACCGGATGGAATAGCAGATGGGCTCAATGATTTTGATGGCGACGGCATCTCCAATGCGGACGAGCTAAAGGCAGGAACTAATCCGGTCGAGAATATGGCGGCTGAGTTCGATATTCAGCTACGTATCACGATCTCGCAGCAGGGATACCCGCAGATAGTTTGGCGTGGTGATAGTCGCACCGTTTATCAGGTTCAGGAGTCGATTGATTTACTCGACTGGCAGGCAGCTTCGTCTGGTCGATTTGAGACCGGAGATACGGAGCAGATGCTGTCTTGGACAAGTCCGAGTTTAGCCGGTGATCGAGGTTATTATCGAGTGGTCGTCCTCGGGGCACCGTAGTGAGCGAGGCCTAGAGGTCTCTAAACATCCAGAGATGCTACTAGGCGTCGCGCGGCTAGTTCGGCCCCTTTCTCTATCGAAGGTTTGAGCTGCAGCCCTTTTAGCGACACGTGATTGTAGTGGATCGCTACCAGCCCGCAGGCTACCTCGTGGTGTCCGCTCGCGTTCGGGTAGTCAGCACGCAACTCGTTTTCTATGATGCTGATGAACTCTTCGGTCCAAGAGGCTATCATGACTCGTATCGGCTCTAGCTGCATGCCGACATGGACGAGATTTTCGTATATCAGCACGGAGTCAGCCACATCGTCCCGGTGTTCGGTCGTCAGTTTCAGGATGAGTTTTTCGAGACGATCGGTATCTCCGAGATCTTCGATCATCGTATAAGCCTCTAGTTTGAATCGGCCGACCACTCGCTCTGCTAGGGCCAGGATGAGTTGCTCTCGGTTGCCGATGTAGTGGCGTATGATCGGGCGCTTCACACCAGCTTCCTGAGCGACCTTTTCGAGGGAGCTGGCTTCGATACCGTGTTTGATCACGCTACGCTCAAAGGCGTCGAGGATCTGTTCCGTACGTTCTGCGCTGAGGTCGGGGCGAGCCATAGGCTAGAGAGTAATGTAGATTTTCACTATTGACAATTTAAAAGCCACACGCTTGTTTGCTACTATATGATGTTTTTCCGTGTTCTCAGTTTGAGTTTGCTGTCATTTTTCACCCTAGACACTCTGGTCGGGCAAGAGGGCGGCGGCGGTAAGTTCACCGATGAGGTGTCTTGGGAAGCCGACATCCAACCGATTGTGAAAGATTTTTGCACGACCTGCCATGCGGGAGACGATCCAGAGGCTGACTTGGGATTGACTAGCTATGCGCTAGTGCGGGAGGCGACAGAGCACGGCGACCTGCTGGAGAGGATCAATGATGCCGATGATCCTATGCCAGAAGATGGACTGATGCCCAGCCACCTGCGCCGACTGGTGCGTATCTGGTCGGAGACCGGTTATACCGAAAAATCGAGTCTCACCAAAGAGCAGCGTGCCAACTCCAAGGAAAAGTATGAGGACTTTACGCCGCCTGAGATCGTGCCAGTCGACATCACCGAGGTAGAGGAGGGCTTTGAGTTGTTGAAGCGTATGCAGGGGCATTGGGTCGGCTCCATGCGTCTGATGGGTGAGGTGTACGATTGGATGGCGTTTGACTATCGCCCGATATCCGAGTCACACATCCATGGTATCTACGAGGGAGGTACTATTGGCAATTTGTTTACCTCGTTCTTTGTCGCTGATTTCAAAGGCAAACGCACCATCATGGCGAGAAACGGAGGGGTGCTAAACGGCATTTACCGGACTAGTTACTTCGTGCTCGACAAAGTCGATGCTGGGCGCTGGCAGACCAAATACCGACTGGTCGATGCCTATGGTGGAAAAGACATCATGTACATGGAACTGACGTTTTCCGGTAAGTCGCTAGTCTTTGCAGCCTACACCAGTCGTATGGGCCTGAAGAGTCCACAGCTACACATGCGCTTCCGAGGCAAACCCAAGCGCCCAGAGTTGGCATCGGCAGCAGCAGCTGCAGTCGGTTTTCCCAAGAACGTGCCAGCCTTCACCCTGCCAGATCCGATGCCCGTTCCCACCTGGGCAGCCGACTATCCACTGACATCCGCCAGCTACATCTGGGAGTCGCAGAACTTGCCGTTACTTGAGTTGGCAAAAAAAGCCAAGGACCCGATCACTATCTCAGATATGCCGTATCTCTCGCAGCTACAGGTCGACATCGAGCGGAGCGAAGCTACCAAAGGGAAGAAGCTTCATGTTTACCTGTCCGAGAAACCGTTGGCAGATGAGAATGGTAAGTTCATTGGCAAGGGCGGTTACATTAAAATGGACTTACTCGATGGTCTGTTCTCATTCCCAGAACTCAGTTCGGTGGCGGAAGAGTTCACCTTTACCTATCTGCACCCGGGTAAGTACTACCTGACCGTGTTCGCCGATATGGATGAAGACTGGTACCCGTCACCCGGAGATATCTGCAATCCTTCGCTGGCGGTTGAGCTGAAGCCAGGAGAAAAGCGCTCTGTGAAGGTGGATCAGCTGACAGGGCAGAACTAGTTGAGTAGTAACAAAAGCCAGTATTTAAACACCGTTTATGCCTGCAGATCACGGAGCACGCGTAGCTCACCCCAGTCAGCGCCACGCATCTTTCTTGCCCCTGTTTTTCGCGCATCGCTAAAGCGCTGCAGCTTCCGATTGGCATTGGCTTCGCGTTCTCGCTCGAAGACTTCGTTGACGAATTCTGCAGTTC
>JAHDID010000101.1 GCA_020630975.1 Verrucomicrobiota bacterium | reverse complement strand
CGGTGCTATCGTCGCCATTGCCGCCAGAGACGGTATCATTGCCGTCGCCACCGGCTGTGGTGTCATTACCATCGCCGCCTTCTACAGAGTCGTCGCCGTTGCCGCCTGCGGTGCTATCGTCGCCATTGCCACCAGAGACGGTGTCATTGCCGTCGCCACCGACTGTGGTGTCGTTGCCGTCGCCACCTTCTACAGAGTCGTCGCCATTGCCGCCTTCGGTGCTGTCGTCGCCTGCTCCGCCGGAAACAGTATCATTACCTTCGCCTCCGACCGTTGTGTCGTTGCCGTCGCCACCTTCTACAGAGTCGTCGCCGTTACCGCCTTCAGTGCTGTCATCACCATTCCCACCTGAAATGGTATCATTACCTTCGCCTCCGGCCGTGGTGTCATTGCCATCGCCGCCTTCTACGGAATCGTCGCCATTGCCGCCTTCGGTGCTGTCGTCGCCAGCTCCGCCGGAAACGGTATCATTACCGTCGCCACCGGCCGTGGTGTCATTGCCGTCGCCTCCCTCTACAGAGTCGTCACCATTGCCGCCTTCGGTGCTGTCGTCGCCAGCTCCGCCGGAAACGGTATCATTACCGTCGCCACCGGCCGTGGTGTCATTGCCGTCGCCTCCCTCTACAGAGTCGTCACCATTGCCGCCTTCGGTGCTGTCATCACCAGCTCCGCCAGAGACGGTGTCATTGCCTTCACCACCGGCCGTGGTGTCGTTGCCGTCGCCGCCTTCTACAGAGTCGTCGCCATTGCCGCCTTCGGTGCTGTCATCACCTGCTCCCCCAGAGACTGTGTCATTGCCGTCTCCGCCGGCTGTGGTGTCGTTGCCGTCACCGCCTTCCACAGAGTCGTCGCCGTTTCCTCCTTCGGTGCTGTCATCACCATTGCCACCAGAGATGGTGTCATTGCCTTCGCCACCAGCTGTGGTGTCGTTGCCGTCACCACCTTCTACAGAGTCGTCACCGTTTCCTCCTTCGGTGCTGTCGTCGCCAGCTCCGCCGGAAACGGTATCATTACCGTCGCCACCGGCCGTGGTGTCGTTGCCGTCGCCGCCTTCTACAGAGTCGTCGCCGTTTCCTCCTTCGGTGCTGTCGTCGCCTGCTCCTCCAGAGACTGTATCATTGCCTTCGCCTCCGGATGTAGTGTCGTTACCGTCTCCGCCTTCTACAGAGTCGTCGCCGTTGCCACCTTCGGTGCTATCGTCGCCATTGCCACCAGAGACGGTGTCATTGCCTTCGCCTCCGGATGTGGTGTCATTGCCGTCGCCGCCCTCTACAGAGTCGTCGCCATTGCCGCCTTCGGTGCTGTCGTCGCCAGCTCCGCCAGAAACGGTGTCATTGCCGTCTCCACCGGCTGTGGTGTCGTTGCCATCTCCACCTTCTACAGAGTCATCGCCATTTCCACCTTCAGTACTGTCATCGCCATTACCTCCAGAGACTGTGTCATTGCCTTCACCTCCAGATGTGGTGTCATTGCCGTCGCCGCCTTCTACAGAGTCATCACCATTTCCGCCTTCAGTACTGTCATCACCATTCCCACCAGAGACGGTATCATTACCTTCGCCTCCAGATGTGGTGTCATTGCCGTCGCCACCTTCTACAGAATCGTCGCCGTTACCGCCTTCAGTACTGTCATCGCCAGCTCCGCCAGAGACCGTGTCGTTTCCTTCGCCTCCAGATGTGGTGTCATTACCGTCGCCACCTTCTACAGAGTCATCGCCATTTCCACCTTCAGTACTGTCATCGCCATTACCTCCAGAGACTGTGTCATTGCCTTCACCTCCAGATGTGGTGTCATTGCCGTCGCCGCCTTCTACAGAGTCATCACCATTTCCGCCTTCAGTACTGTCATCACCATTCCCACCAGAGACGGTATCATTACCTTCGCCTCCAGATGTGGTGTCATTGCCGTCGCCACCTTCTACAGAATCGTCGCCGTTACCGCCTTCAGTACTGTCATCGCCAGCTCCGCCAGAGACCGTGTCGTTTCCTTCGCCTCCAGATGTGGTGTCATTACCGTCGCCACCTTCTACAGAGTCGTCGCCATTGCCGCCTTCGGTGCTGTCATCACCAGCTCCGCCAGAGACGGTATCATTTCCCTCACCTCCGGATGTGGTGTCATTGCCTTCGCCGCCTTCTACAGAATCATCGCCATTACCACCTTCAGTGCTATCATCACCAGCTCCGCCAGAGACGGTATCATTGCCTTCACCTCCGGATGTTGTGTCATTACCATCGCCACCCTCTACAGAGTCGTCGCCATTGCCTCCTTCAATACTGTCGTCACCAGCTCCACCAGAGACGGTGTCATTGCCTTCGCCTCCTGCAACCGTGTCGTTGCCATCGCCGCCTTCTACAGAGTCATCGCCGTTTCCGCCGATCAATGAATCATCACCGGCTCCACCATCGACTGTATCGTCTCCTTCCCCACCGTCTACAGTGTCATTACCAGAACCGCCTAGGACACTATCATCGCCGGCCCCAGCAGATAACGAATCATCGCCACCGCCTCCATCTATCGTGTCGGAACCTGATCCAGCTGTGATCGTGTCAGTTCCCGATCCAGCAGTCACCTGATTGTCACCATCGCCGACATCGATCAAATTATCGCCACCTGCAGTCGCATCGATGACGTCATTTCCATCACCAGTCTGCACGGTATCATTGCCACTGCCTAGCGCCGCGACCACATCACTGCCGTCAGTCACCACCAAAAGATTGCTACCTTCTAGGGTTACGGTCGCAGTCGCGGTCGCCTCATTGCCAGAAAGATCGGTGATCGTGTATTCAAACGTGTCGGTAGCTGACTCGCCTTCTGATAGGTAAGTGAAGTTGTACACAGGATTGTACTCCACCTGACCATTTTGCCCCACAGTTACCTCAGCCCCACTAGGAAGAGTGATCGTCTGCCCCACAGCAGCTGGCCCTCCATTGATTTTAGACAATCTGATTGTCTCATTCTCAGGATCAGAGTCATTGGCCAACAGATCCAAAGTTACCACCGTAGTTTCGTCCGGAGCAGCACCTGCATCAGCTACCGCTAGCGGCGGCTGATTGACTGGCGCCGCATCGCCACCACCACCACCGGAGGCTGGCGCACCACTAGCAGATGGAGGTGGTGTACTGCCAATTCCGGAACCACCGCCGATATCAGACGAACGAATCAAAGAAAAGCCTGCACTACCTGCAGAACTGGTACCACCTTCGACGAGTCCTTCTCCAGAGCCACCGTCTCCACCATCACTACCCTCAGATGCTGCGACCTCGCTGGCTTCCAGATTAGGCTTTAATGACACTTCGATCGGGCTACCAAGAGGCAAAATTTGCCCGTTCAGATTATTCACCTCGATCCCCTCTAACTCTAGGCCTTCCATCGCCTGGAAGTAGCCTTCGACCACCACAGTCTCCCCATTGGGATACGTGATCACCAAATTATCGCCTTCTTGAGTCAGCTCGGCCTCTGAAGGATTTCCTTCGGCATCGACGAGGAAAATCAGCTCTCCAGGTTGGATCTCGATAGCCAGTCCATCCTGTACTTCATTCTGTGAGGGGGTACCGTCAGCCGAAGCGACGACAATCAGATTTGTCATATTAGTGGGATTTTTTAGGATTTAGAGTGTATTCACACTCAAGGGATTATAATTTGGGGGAATTTATTCTAAATTTAATAAAATTTCAAATTTTTCCTAATTATTTTATACACTTAGCAAATAAATCCTGTGTTCTAGCACTGTTCACCGGCATGAATGACGAAAAAATTGAGCTTGGCTTGAGGGCTAGCAGCAAGCTATCCTGAAGCCATCCATGAACAGACGTGACCTCTTAAAATCTTCCGTTGCCATGACATCGACTGCCGTTCTCACCTCGTGTGGCAAAGCCGACAATGATGAAAAACAGGCGGCCTCCTACTCCATATCACTAGCTCAGTGGTCCCAGCACAAAGCTCTTAGAGCGGGAGACTTGGATAACCTAGACTGGCCCTCCTATGTGAAGGAGAATTTTGATATCGACGCCCTCGAGTGGGTCAATTCCTTCTTCGCCGATAAACACGACACCTACGGCATCCAGCCAAAGGGCAACGGCTACATGGAGAAGCTCAAACAGCGCTGCGACGACGCCGGCACCCAGACTCTACTCATCATGTGCGATCGTGTCGGCCAGCTCGGCAATCCAGACAGCACCAAGCGCACCCACGCTGTCGAAGGCCACTTCGCCTGGCTCGAGGCGGCCAAATACCTCGGCGGACACAGCATCCGCGTAAATGCGGCCTCCAAAGCCGATCTCCCGTGGGCAGAGCAGGTAAAACTATGCGCTGATGGCCTCAGCCAACTCAGTGAAAAAGCCGCCACTATGGGGCTGAATGTGATCGTAGAAAATCACGGCGGCCTCTCCTCAAATGGGAAATGGCTAGCCGAAGTGATGAAGACCGTAGCCATGGAAAACTGCGGTACGCTGCCAGACTTTGGCAATTTCTACGTAGCCAGAAATCGGGGTGATGAGGCCAAATGGGCCGCTGCCCAGAAACTTTACGTAGGAGATGACTACACAATCGACGAGACTGGCATCGGATTCGATCGCTATGAGGGCACCAAACTCCTGATGCCTTTTGCTAAAGGTGTGAGTGCAAAAAGCCATTCATTCGATGAGCAGGGGAATGAAGTTCACACCGACTTTGCGACGATGATGGACATCATCCGAGAAGCTGGCTACTCCGGCCACATCGGCATCGAGTATGAAGGCAAAGAGTTGAGCGAAGACGAGGGCATCATGGCGACCAAACGCCTATTGGAAAAACTGATTTAATCGATTTTCTTTCATTGAAAGTAAGGATGTCTTGATAGTCATGACATCCTCATTTTTAATAAACACCTCATATATAACTATCACTTTTATTTGTAATTTATAAAAATTATAATAATTTCTAACTGGTCCTTTTTAGAGGCTAGTTATGAAACCCAACAGACCCCCACTGGCAGTTGCCCTCATCTGCTTCGTTTTTTGTTTTCCTCTCAGCGCAGGTAGAGCCCAATCGCTCTCACTAGCGGATGCCGTGCGACTGATGCTCGCCTACGAGCCTGAGCTCAACTCCATCGAGTACGATACTCTCAGTCAAATCGAGGACATCGACATCGCCAGATCGGAACTACTACCTCAGATCCAACTAGACGGTAATACCGGCTACTCAGAAACAGACCGAACCGATGATAGCATCTTTGGCTCGGGAGATCCCGCTCTCCAGCGGCAACTGGGCATATCCATCCGACAGCTACTCTACGATGGAAAAGCGGCAAAAAACCGAACTCAGGCGGCTCGCAATGCCATGCAAGCCCAGCAGTACATCGAAAAAGACAAAATCGAAAAACGAGTCGTCGATCTGACCGAAGTCTACCTCGAGATCCTGCGCTCCAAAGAGCAACGCGCCAACTACGCCATGGACATCGCAAACCATGAGGAATTTCTCCGTCTGATATCTCAAAAAGCAGGTCTAACCGGCGTGCGTACGGACATCAATCTAGTACGCAGCCGTCTAAACATGGCAAAGAAACGCCTCTACCAACTGAGACTCACAGAAAGCCGAGCAAAGGCCAGATTCACTCGCCTGACGGGCAATTCCAACTATGAACTAATCCAGCCAAAAATCCCCACTATACCGGCCAGCATGGATGATATCGATCTAGGCAGCAACTGGAGCTACCTAGCTGCTACCGAGGCCCTCGAAGGTGCCGAGCACCGAGCCAAAGCATCGCTAGCCCAAAATGGTCCCAAATTTTACTTCGATACCGGCTACAGCGTAGGGCAGGATGTGAGCGGCTACCGCGGTCGTAATAATGAAGCCAGCGCTATGATCGTAGGTAGCTGGACTTTGTTTGATGGCAAAAAGAAAAAGGCCACCCAAAAGCGTGAGCATTTCCAAGTCGGAAAGTATGAAGAGCTCAAACGCGCTGCCGATATCGACCGACAAAACGAGCTCCAGCTCCTCTGGGACGAGCGCAGAGCCAACCTCGAAACGATCGATATATTCAAAAGCCAAGCCTACGAGCTAAAGTCAGTGGTAGCCGATTTCGAAAGCCAGTTCACACTGGGGGCTATCGACCTGATTAGCA
Source organism: Verrucomicrobiota bacterium (assembly GCA_020630975.1). Lineage (GTDB taxonomy): Bacteria > Verrucomicrobiota > Verrucomicrobiia > Verrucomicrobiales > DEV007 > Arctic95D-9. The sequence continues at coordinate 10,748 of JAHDID010000101.1, read as the reverse complement.
TACTCGATCGGCAATCAGAATATGCCATCGCCCAATCCGAACTCATCAATGCCAAGTATGACCTAAAGGCCAATGCCTTTCGCATATCAGGTATCCAGGGGGAACTGAGCTCTTGGATCTTAGATCAGGACGACGGTGAAAAATATAGTGCTACCGACTACGACAATCCCATCAACGATCCGATTCCGGTAGCCCTGGTAAGCGAAGCAAATCAAGACAAGCAAGAAAGGAGTCCTGCCAGCCAAATGGATTTGATGAAGGGCAACTTCAAAGAAGAAGGCCCGACAGTGGACTACACTGCAGCCCCTATGGAGATATACTATGGCAAAGACTCCATATCTCGATCTGGCATCTTCAAAGAATCTTTCTTTACCAAAAAAGAAAAAGAGAAAACCAGCCCTTACCTATTTGAGCATGCTGCTAGTGATGGAGGCGAGGCTCCAAGCGTAACGGTAAAACCGCTGAGCAAGCCCAAACTGAAAAAGAATGCAGAAGTGCCTGCCGTAGGCTCCAGTAATAGGAAACCACTAAAGAAAAACTTCTTCTTCAAGCGCCTGCGGAAAAGCAGTGAAGACAAGAAATAGACTAGTCCGAAGTCGCGATATCGATCCCCTCGAGGATGTGCCCAGGCAACATCACTGTCGGCATCTGGATCGCTGGGCCTTTTCCCTCTGCTGGTATGATAAGAGCGTACGGTATCCCTCCCTGCTCGTAGGCAGCCAGGGTATCATCGATGATCGGTGAGTCTTTAGTCTTATCAGCCATCATCATCACTACCTCATTAGCTAGGATCTTATCTCTCAGGGCTTTGGGTGCATTCACGAAGCAAACTTGCTCGTTTTGTTTGCACTGCAGTCACCAGTCTGCGGTAAAATCTATAAATACCGTTCGCCCCTTCTTGCGATGCTCTACCACTTTGGTAGGCGAAAACGATTCCCAGGCAAATCCATACTTATTGATGACCTCACCGTAGCTAGCCTGAGGCGCCTCTTTATTAGCCCCTTGGTAGGCCATAAATCCTAACCCAACTAGACCCGCTAGCGCTGCGAATCTACCAAATAGTTTAGTAGGAGGCTTCGACAGCAGTGTCGCATAGCGACCATACAGCCACATACCGAAAGCCGCGATCAATAGACCAAACATCAGCCACGTCATACCGCTGGTGCCGGTGATCTTGCCAAATACCCAGGTCAACCAGATCGCTGTAGCATACAGCGGAAAAGCCATCAGATGTTTGAAAGTCTCCATCCATGCGCCTGGCTTGGGTAGCTTTTGGATCAATGCCGGGAAACAACTGAGTATCACGTAAGGAAGAGCCAGCCCCACGCCTAGTGCGGTAAAGATGCCTAAGCCTGCAAAGGTCGAGGCACTGAGAGCAAAACCAATAGCAGGTCCCATAAAAGGCCCTGTGCAGGGACTCGCCACGAGCACTGCTAGGACACCGGAAAAGAACGATCCACTGTAGCCCTTCTTTGCCTGCAGGCCCGACCCTGCTGATGCCAGAGATGTCCCCAGCTCGAACAGACCGCTCAGATTGAGCCCGAAGACAAACATGACCGATATCATGAACGCGAGGAAGTAAGAATTCTGTAGCTGAAAGCCCCAAGCCACATTCTCCCCCGTCACCGCACGCACAATGAGTAGCACGACCACCAGAGCCCATAGCGAGACTAGCACTCCGATCGCAAACACAAAACCGTGGCGTCGGATCTTTCCTTTATCATCGCCCGCCTGAGAGACAAAGCCCATGATCTTCAGCCCCAGCACGGGAAACACACAGGGCATAAAGTTCAAAATAACCCCGCCTACTAGGGCAAACAGAAACATCAGTGGCAGGGTACTCTCCTTTTTTTCCACCTGGCTGACCTCTACCACTCCCCACGATGCCATCGCAGCGATCGCCGCCTGCTCCTCCGCAGCTGTAGCAGGACCAGCCGAATCGCTCGTCGCTGGCGCAGCAGTCGGCTCCGCTACCGCAGGCGCGGTAGGCTCCGAACTACTAACTCCTGCAGCTATAGCAGTCACTCCTGGGGCACCCGCACTCCAGCCATCGGCCGTGTAAAAGTAGCCGCTGATATCCTGCCGCTCAGCCGCTGAGGACTTCTTGGCCAAAGTCAGCACGATGGAGCCATCGGCGCGCTTTTCGGCCTGCGGTAAGGCGATTTTCAGAGCCGGACTCGCCGAAGTCTCGAAAAAAGCGATCGAGCTCGGATCCACATCACTGGCATCAGCTCCGGGAGTGAGTGTCGCCACGAGAGCCGACTCCCCACTGGCATCCACACTGACATCCCAGCCAGTATCGGCACTCGGCTGCTGAGCTAGCACATCGGCTACAGTACTCGCCGCGGCATCATCTTTCTCAGTCTCACCGATGATCAGTGCTAGACTCGCCGTGCCACTGCTAGGTAGACAGCTCTCCTGGCACTCCAGCCAGCCTGCCTGCAGCCCGATCTGTACCTCCCCTGCGGCGGCATCGCCTGGGATCTGCACAGGCACTACGATGGGCACCTTGCCAGTGTAGATATTGCTCCCGCCATAGTCGCCTGGCTTGAGAGTGGGCGTAGGCCAGATCGGCTCGCCTGCCGTGTATCCCGCCGGTAGCTGCCAGGTCAGCTTGGTCGGCGCGCCGATACCAGGATTCGTCCAGTAGGTATTCCACCCAGCCGCGTGGTCGAGTGTAGCCACCAGATGCACAGTCTGCCCCGGGGCTGCCGAGCGGTGGTCTGCACTGAGGTGTAGCGAGACATTCGGCCCCGACGCAGGAGCAGTGGAGTAGCCCAGTGCCGATCCTAAAGAATCCGGCAGAGACTGCGCTACTAGAGAGGGGGCGAAAAACAGAGAAAAAACGGCCAGACAGGCCAAAGAGAGCGGTAGCTTCATCATATCAGCGGTGGGTCATCACACCCATACCATCCGACGGCTACGGCTTCAAATGCTTACATGCGGCAAGAAAATCACTGCTACGCTCAGTTCATCCGCATGGTATCTGCCACGCTATCACAGACGTGGACTTCGATTTTGCGCAGGTCGCCCACTGGCCAGGGCATCTTTTGCAAACTACCAGCGGCCACGGTCAGAGTCTTAGGTTGGGAGTCGCAGGTCCATTGATTCGACAGTGCCACCAGTCTGGGAAATGCCGCCGTATTATTGATCTCGAGCGAGACATCGCCACAGGGAGCGATGCAGACATAGATCTCGACCTCTTTTTTGCGGTAGAGTGGGATGCGGACTTTGGAGAGTTTCGTGTCTTTCATACAGGGTAGGACGCACCACACCGCACCCCTTGTCGAAAAATCGGGCCCACTCTCTCCCGCGATGAGCAAAAAAGGATTTGTACCCTATTCAGTTTTTACGGTACCCTATTGAATCGCCACGAGCTCAGCCCCGCGTCGATGATGATTCATGAAATTGCCTGCGTCCAATCTACTCGTTCGCTCTCTATTCCTACTGGCCTCGATCTGCATCGGCGTCGTAGCAGCCTATGGTAGCGGTGTGAGCGGCCCGTGGGTGGTACTCGGAGGTGTCGGTGGTGCGGTATTCGCCGCCATCATGTTTCTGGTCGATATCTCGCTGCGAAATCTATCGATCCGGCGCTTTTCATTCGGCACCGTAGGCCTCATGATTGGTCTACTCTGCGGCTGGCTGGTCACCCAGATCCCGATTTTTGAGCCTGACTGGTTGGAAAATTTCAGCAATTTTGAGGAAACTCAGGTGGCGACTCAACTGATGAATCTAGCGATCTATCTGGGCTTCGGCTTCATCGGCACCATGCTAGCCCTGCGCAGCAAGCGCGAGGAATTTTCCCTGCTCATCCCCTACGTGCGCTTTCGCCAAGACTCCCTGCACGAGGTGCCGATCCTACTCGACTCGAATATCATCATCGATGGCCGCATCGCCCAGCTCTGCGAGACGGGATTCATTGGCGGCGCGCTCATCGTGCCCCAGTTTGTCCTCGACGAGCTACAGCGCCTAGCCGACTCGAAGAATGACGCCAAACGCGAGCCGGGCAAACGAGGGCTGGAGTATTTAAAGGACCTGCAGACCGATCCCGACTACGATATCTCGATATACGACGATCCCGTGGCCGAAGAAAAGACCGTCGACGCCAAGCTGACCGCCCTCGGCTCGCAGCTAAATGCCCGCATCCTCACCAATGATACCAATCTCGCCAAAGTCGCTAGGCTAAAAGGCGTGACCGTGCTGTCCCTCCATGAGTTGGCCACTGCCCTGAAGAAAAATCTCTCCACCGGCGACCAGCTAGAAGTCCACCTGGTGAAAGAAGGCAAGGACGCGAAACAAGCCGTAGGCTACCTGAGCGATGGCTCGATGATCGTGGTGAACCGGGCTGCCGAGCATATCGGTACCCGCCAGACCGTAGTGGTCAGCAGCACCACACAGACCGCCTCTGGCCAGCTGATTTTTGCCGATATCAAAGGGTAAACGACTGACCGTTAGCCACTTTTGGCAAAATCACCGTTGATCTTTCGTCAACAAGGCGGATAGATAGTTAATGAATGCTAAATGTATTGCCATTATGGCGATTGGCGTTCTACCCCTTGCCACCGCCATCGGTGGAGAACTCACATCGAAGAACAATCCGAAACTCGCCAAAGTCATGGCTGCTTTTCCAAAGTCTGACACCAATGGCGACAAAGTCCTGACCATCAGTGAGCTGCGCACCTTCGTCAGCGCCAAGATGCCCGACAAGGCCACCTCGAAGACCAATCCATACCTGAAGCGCCTGCTGAAAGAAGAAAAGGACGCCGACAAAAACGGCGACGCCCTGCTGACCAAAGCAGAACTCCTCGCTCACCTCCGCTAACTAAGCCGGGCAAGAAGAAGAGTATTTTTCCCAATTTGCCATCCGTGAAAGGGCCTCGCTTCGGCGGGGCTCTTTTTTTGTGCCTAGCAGCCACTGCGATAGGGCATATCACCACCCAGAATACGCCACCCATCCTCAGTTTTTCGCTTTTACTCCGGGCCGATTTTCGATTAACTCCCCTCTATCATGAGCAACAACATCGAATCAGTCCTGAAAGAGGATCGCGTCTTTGCCCCAGCAGAGGCTTTCTCATCTGCAGCCCACGTCAAATCCATGGAGGAGTACGAGGAGCTGCACCGCCAGTCGATCGAGGATCCCGAGACCTGGTGGGCTAGCCAGGCCGATGCTCTGCACTGGCAGCAGCGCTGGGAGCAGACTCTGGACTGGAGCGAGGCTCCTTTCGCCAAATGGTTCGTCGGTGGCAAGCTGAATGCCTGCGAGAACTGTCTCGACCGCCACGTGCGCGAGGGCCGCGGCGATCAGGTGGCCATCCACTTTGTCGGCGAGCCGGGCGACACCCGCGATGTCACTTACAATGAGCTACTCGGCCGCACCTGTGCCTTTGCCAATGCGCTGAAAGATCAGGGCATAAAAGCTGGCGACCGCGTGCTCATCTACCTACCGATGATCCCCGAGGCAGCCATCGCGATGCTCGCCTGTGCGCGTATCGGTGCTGTGCATTCAGTGATTTTTGGCGGCTTCTCGGCCAACTCGATCAAAGACCGTCTGGAGGACTCCAAAGCGACTGCTGTGATCACCGCAGACGGCGGCTGGCGCCGTGGCTCCATCGTCCCGCTCAAGGCCAATGTCGATGAGGCGCTGGAGGGTGAAAATACCATCGAAAAGGTCATCGTACTCGAGCGCTGCTCAAATGAGGTAACCATGACTGAGGGCCGCGACATCTGGTGGCACGATGCCACCGAGCATATGACCGACGAGTGCCCAGCCGAGGCATTCGACGCCGAGCACCCACTCTTTATCCTGTACACCTCCGGCTCCACCGGCAAGCCCAAGGGCATCCTGCACACCACCGGCGGCTACCTGACCGGCACGGGCAGCACGTTCAAATACATCTTCGACCACCAGCAGGACGACGTGTACTGGTGCACCGCCGACGTCGGCTGGATCACTGGGCACAGCTACATCGTCTACGGACCGATGGTCAATGGTGCTACCCAGGTCATGTACGAGGGTGCTCCCAACTTTCCCGATTGGAATCGCTTTTGGGAAATCGTCGAGACCTACAAGGTATCGATCTTTTACACCGCACCGACAGCCATCCGCGCCTTTATCAAGGCCGGCGACGAGCATGTCGAGAAACACGACCTCAGCAGCCTGCGCCTGCTCGGCTCCGTCGGCGAGCCGATCAATCCCGAGGCCTGGATGTGGTACTACGAGAAGATCGGTGGCAGCCGCTGCCCGATCGTAGACACCTGGTGGCAGACCGAGACCGGTGCCATCATGATCTCGCCGCTGCCTGGTGCGACCCCGCTCAAGCCCGGCACCGCCACCCGCCCATTCCTAGGCATCGATGCCGCCATACTCGACGAGACCGGCCAAGAGTGCGGCCCCAACGAGGGCGGCAAGCTAGTCGTACGCCAGCCATGGCCCAGCATGCTGCGCACCATCTACGGCGACGACCAGCGCTACAAGGACACCTACTGGAATGAGTACGAGGGCATCTACCTAGCCGGCGATGGCGCTCGCACCGACGACGATGGCTTTTTCTGGATCGTCGGCCGTCTCGACGACGTGCTCAATGTCTCCGGCCACCGTCTAGGCACCGCCGAGGTCGAGAGCGCCCTAGTCTCTCACGATGCCGTAGCCGAGTCCGCCGTAGTCGGCAAGCCGCACGACATCAAAGGTCAGGCTGTGGTCGCCTTCGTAACTCTCAAAGAAGGCATCGACGGCACCCCAGATCTCAACAAAGAGCTGCGCAACCACGTAGGCGCCGAGATCGGAGCCATCGCCAAGCCAGACGAGATCCGCTTTACCCCAGCCCTGCCAAAAACTCGCAGCGGCAAGATCATGCGCCGTCTCCTAAAAGAGATCGTCGCGACCGGTAAAGTGTCTGGCGATGTGACCACCCTCGAGGATAAGAAGATCGTCGATGCGCTAATCGCGTCGGGTGAGAATGGCAATGGGTAGGTAGCCCACCCATCTCATAACCAAACATGGCAAAAGAGGCAGAGCCAAAGCCAGCGAGGCAATCCGTCGTCGCTGGCTTTTCTCACCTTGTAATATACGCGTGTCTATTTCTCTTTATCGGGGTACCTACTCTGATTTTATTCTTCGGCTGGAAAGACATTGTTCTCCTAGCTTATGGGAAGACGGTCCAAGCCAATGTAATCAGCGCCCAGCAGGGCAAGCCGATCTTTCGGCGAGATGGCGATTGGACGATTACCTATGCTTTCCATTCCACGGGCCAAAAATTTTCTGGCAGCGATACACTGCCACCGGCGCTCAAGGCAGACACCGCCTCGATAGAAATCAAATACTGCCCGAAATTCCCAGCGATATCACGGATCGCATCGCAAGTGAGCGGAACTCCTATTTCCGCGCTAGTCATTCTAGTCATCGCCCTACGAGCTGCTATCCCAGAATTTTTTTGGCGGAAGTCCTACCTAAAAACAAAAACTAAGCCACTCAACATTCCATAATAATCTATCAAGATGAATTTTAATATTTTGTACCGATTTGGGAAAAAGCGCAGACTAAAGAAATACAACGCAATCCGAAACAATTCAGCTAGAGCGTCTCATCCTGGAGGATTCCCCTTATGCCATCAAAAAACGAAACTTCTGAGACCAGACCTTTATGACATAAGATGTTTGTATAAAAATTTAGTATCAATCCACATCGGAGTCACGTGGCTAGAGTTATTCACTGACCATTTAACAACAGGCGACACGAGAGCTGCAGTCGTTGTCAATTCAATTCCAGGCGATCATTTCGAAGTAGCAGCCTACACTGATGAGCTCGACTGTGTCGCGATACTTAGATTCAAAGATTATAACTACGGTTATAACGTAGGCGACAGAATGCTTACCGTAAATCGCTATGGATACGAATCGGATGAAGACTTAATTCCCGGCGAAATGGATACTGGATCTTACAGGTCCTTCACCCCAATCATAGCCAATCTAGTATGCTCAGATGAAGGCTATATTCTAAGCAAAATGTCAGACATTCGAAATTGGGAATGGAATCGTGTCTACGATCTTGGTTTAGAATACAAACAAAAATATCCAAATGTTTACAGAGATGGTGCTCCTGGGTATTCTGAATATCCAAAATTCTCCATTTCCCCCACCAATAGTTCCGATAATTAGAAGAACTCAATAAGTGAAAAATGAACCCAACCCTCACCAGCAGAATCATTGGCACCCTGGGCATTCTTTTCGGTGCATGGTGGACTTGGTCATCGGTGGTCCCACCTGTAATCGGCATCTTTTCAGATGACCGCGATTCCTCCGATATCTTTTTCTTGCTAACCATTGTCCCAATGATGGCGATCCCTGGAGTCCTTGCCATTATTTTTGGAATTAGGCTGATTCGAGAGATGAAGGAGTCCTCCCTGAAGTGGGTTATAGGAGTTTTTGCAGTATATTTTACATTTTTCCTCACTCACCACGCATCAAACCTTTTCCCATCACTACTCCCTGAAATCGTACAGCGCTCCGCTTACCTATTCGTGGCTAGTTTTATCGCAATAGGCACCTACCTTTTTGCTATCCAGCTTCTAATCCGCCTGTTAATCCAAGAGAAACGGACTTTCAAGTCGCTGATCGGACGCGGCACCCTATTATTGGTAGCGTACCTTATCTGGAACCTACTTTCAGATCTCTTCAGAGAGTATGCCCCCACCAAAGCTGGCTACGAGCACGTCCATGAAGAACCATGGGACATCCTTAGCCTTATTATCCCAATACTAGCCGCATACGGCTTTTATCGTTTCTCCTCCAAACGGTTGGTCAACGCAGACAAGGTAATCAGCAACAATGACGACCCGCAACTGCCTTAAAGATAGCAGTAAATGACAATCACCCAACTGACGCATCTATTTCGTGAGGAGGTCCCAAAACCCAAAAAGCTGCAAGGCGATCCCTATGGAATCGACGCCACGACCGAAGACATAATCCGCCTTATCGAAACGGATCCTGACAGTCTAACAGTAGATAATTTTTCCGGTTACCTTGGCTACTGCACAACAGGTGGAGATGACGATCTTCGCTTTCTTTTCCCTCCCATTCTCCGCATATGGGCATCTGAACTTTACCAGTGCGATAGTTGGTTCACCCAGTGTTTTCATGAAGAACTCGCCCGAACCGACTTTATCGAAAGAGCCCTCAGTCCTAAACTGAAAATGGCGGTGCACACATTTATGGTGGAAGCCTTGTCAGATAGAATCGGTTCCGAAGCATCCCTGAAAATAGAAGGAGCCACAACGAGTCACAACTGGTTTGGTTTCGTAGCCTCCTTTGGAGTATTTACGACAGCTATTCCGGATCTCTGGGCAAAAATATGGGACTCAGAACAATCTGGCCACGCAGTGGCTGTATTACAATATCTCTCTTGTTTGATTTACGAAGAATCGAGTCCAATCTTCGCACCCTGGACGTGTGAAAAAGGCGGCGGCCCACCAGAGTTGTGGTATTTCGATAGCTCCGGATTCGAAGAATCATGGAAACCGGAAAACGCGAACTACATGACGGCAGCGCTATCAATAGAAAGGATCATTCATTGGCTTAGGCGGACTTCCATACTGCATTCAGGGACTCAAATCGCTGATCTATCGAAAACGTTTCTCGATGAAGCGACCAATAACGAGAATGAGGTTGAAGAGCGCGTTTGCTTACTTTTAAAAGCACTTCAAACACCCAGCTGGACAGACATCGTCACGTGGGACTCACTCCGTGCTACCGTTAAGAATTGAGACATTGCCTCACAGCTAGTCAAATTTCAGTATCTAAAGCGATTCTTCAATCCTGACTTCAGTCCAGATTTTCTGCAGCCCTAATTCGCCTATCTTTTCTTCAAGAATCGATTCATCCACGCTATCCCAACCGATTCTTATCATAGCACGAATATCTCGAACATGCTTTTCACTACCCCCAGCACGATAATAGTCTAATTTCTGCACAATGACGTATTCCGGAGGAGCAATCGACAATTTACAATCCTGATAATCAACGGACTGAGCGCGTCCCAATCCCCACATCATCAATGGGCTACTTCCCGAAAGATAGACATCAGCCTTAAATCCCGTATCATGGTGAATCAGGTTAAAGTGCCCATCTACAGGTCTTCCACATTCGATTTGGATAACCTCGCGAGGTGGGCAATAAAAATCCTTCAACGGAAAGAGCCCCTCTAGTTCAGTAATCTTTCCGGGAGGCAAAAATAGAACTAGATCCACATCATTAGTCATCCTAACCTCTCCATAAAACATCGAGGCAACCGACCCAGTTATCATATACCTCAAACCAGCCTCTTCCAAAGGGCTGATAAAATAGAGAAATGGTTCTAAGCTATTATCCTGCGCCATTCAGAAAAATTCGACGGGTTTCAGCTGCCACCTGTTCTTCCGTCCAGTCAGGATTTTGGTAACGTATTCCGGACTCCTTTATTCGCCGGGCTTGCCAATAGCTGCGTGCAATCAACTGGAGCTTTTGTTGCGGAGTCATTCTCCGATACGCTGCGATTTGCTCTGGATGAAGGTCGGGAGTCTTTCCATCCGAAACGCTCTGGTCTGTGGCCGTCATTTAAGATAAAGGTTCGCGGATTCAGACAGTTTTTCAATATTAGAGTCAATGAATTCGATGCTCCCTGCTGTCGCCTCCCCCGTAGCAGCCCCGGTTCCCCACCACTTACCTAACAAAACTTAACCAAATCTGACATCCCACGATCCCGTGGCGTGTATTCT
>JAHDID010000100.1 GCA_020630975.1 Verrucomicrobiota bacterium | reverse complement strand
TAGAGGAAGATCCCAATCTTCCTTTGGATGTGCGGGGTGATCGGAATTCTGGGGAATTCCGCTACGGTTGGCTGAGAGTAGAGGAAGATCCCAATCTTCCTGATAGCCGGTATGGTCGGAATTTTCGCAAATTCCGCTACAGGATGTGATGTCGATGATCGGGTGCATGCGCGGAAAGGACTAGGGTTTCAGGACTAGGGGCCAATTGAATACAGCATTCACGATGCGGCCATCTTTCTTGGGAGGGGTGAAGCGTGAGCGACTGGCGAAGCTTTTGGCCATGGGTATGAAGTCGGGATGGCTGTGAGAGATCACACGGCGGATGTGTACGCGGCCACTGGAATTGATCAGTACTTCGAGGGTGACTTTGCCCTGCCAGATATTGCGTCGACTCATCGAGGACGGGTAGCGGACGGTAGGGCGGTAGACCAAGCGGGGTTGAGTATCGAGCTCGGCCGAGGAGTAGAGACTGGCGGCTTTGGGTGGCTCGTATTCGCGGACGAATTCCGCCGGTTTCATGCGGATATCTAGCTTTTGCTCGATGAGCTGGGCTTGCACGGGTGGCGCCATATCATTGATCGTCAGCTCCAGCTTGGGCAGCTGTGCGTCCACTGGTGGCGGCGGTGGTGGTGGAGTATCGGTAGGTGTATCGAGTGGCGGCGGTGGTGGTGCTGGCTGGGAGACAGGTTCGTCTGTAGTCTGCATCGGCCTTATTTTGAGCACCTCGGTATCGGGTGTGAACCAGCGGCTGATGATCAGGAAACCCAGTAGCAAGATGGTAATACCTAGCGCACCCATGATGCGTAGCAGCCCGTGTAGGGTCGCTTCGGATCGGCGTGTGGGTGATGAGAAGGTCATGATGGACTAGGTGGGTTCTATCTTACTCGTCGCTGGTGGAGACAAAGACTTTGGCTGCGCCGCCGAGTTTGGCCTCGTCGAGGACAGCTACGGTAGTCTCGGTAGGTGCCATGCGATCTGCCTGGATGATGACGGGCTGCTCGTCCTGGCGGATGAGCCTGGCGACTACCGAGCGGACTCCACCGATACCGATTTCTTTACCTCCGTAAAAGACTCTGCCCTCGGGCGTGATACCTAGGAGGATACTATTCTTCTCGATATCCTGCTGGGATGCGGCGCGAGGTTTCTCTATCTCGACTCCGGTCTCCTCGACGAAGACGGTGGTGACGATGAAGAAAATCAGCAGGATAAACACCACATCGATGAGTGGTGAGATATTGATCTCGCCGCTACTGCCTTCTGGCTCTGCGGCTGAGGAAAATCGACTGAATCGGCCCATGGTACTATCTTCTATCTATTCACGTAATACCTAGCCAAGGATCTCGGCTTCGATCCGACGAAAAATCAGTTCGCGTTGTTTCAGACGACTGTTGAGAAAGGTGCAGATGACGAAAGCGGGGACGGCGATCATCAATCCTGTCTGCGTGGTGATGAGGGCCTCGGAGATGCCGCTGGAGATGGTCTCGATCGGGGCGGTCCGAGTGTCGGATGCCATACCACGGAAGGTAGCCATCATCCCAGACACGGTGCCTAGTAGCCCGATGAGAGGGGCTAGGCCTGCTAGCACAAAGGCGAATGGGATACGCCGGCGGGCCTTGGCGAATAGAGCTTGCTCAATCTCCTGCATGGCGGTGCTGCCGATGGTGCCGATGGTCTCGCGGACTTGATCAATGAGCGGTAGGTGCTCGCGCCAATCGCGAAATAACTGGCGCCACTGCTGGCTGGTGAGCACAGTGGTCTCGCGCCAGGTCATGGCTCCGGTGACGGTGAAGATCGAGTAAATGATACCAAAGGCCAGAATCACGAGTGTCCAAAACACCCAGCCACCCGCGCTGGATAGGGCGACCAAATCGGTGATGAATCTAAATAGGATAGCTGCGATGGTCTCGATCATTTCTCCTGGGCTCCTTTCAGACCATTGATGAATGCCAGGCTGACCATCTCGATACTAGCGCGGATACCCTGGACCTTTCTAGAGAGCAGAGCATGCAGGATGAGTGCAGGTATAGCTACGATCAGACCCCAGGCGGTGGTGATGAGTGCCTCGGATATACCGCCAGAGAGTGTCTTGGGATCGCCCGTGCCAAAGATGGTGATGCGATTGAAAGTCTTGATCATACCGGTGACGGTACCGAGTAGACCTAGCAGGGGAGAGGTAGCGGATGCGATGGCGATGAGCATGAGACCGCGCTGCAGGCGAGGCTGGACCTCGAGGTAGGCTTGGTACATCGACTCCTCGACGGCTTCGATGGGTTTTTTGGCTGACTCGATACCGCGCAGGATCACGCTGCGGGCTGGGTGGCTGATTTTTTCGGCTTTACCACTGGCCAGAGCGGTGGCGGCTTCCTCATTCTGATTGACCAGATCGATGATCTCCTGGAGCATCGATGGGCGCACTTGGCGGATGCCGAGCAGCTGGATCCACTTGGCGATGGCTGCGGCGAGAGCTACGAGTGCCAGCACGAGGATGGGGTAGATCCAGACGCCGCCTTTGCGGATGTAGCTGCCGATACCGCCGTCGACCTCAGTGATGGCGATCGCGCTGCCCATCGTAGGATCGAAACTGACATCGCCCGGCTGGCCTGCGACCAGTGCGCGGATGGCGGCCAGCTCACCTATGCCCTCGATGACTTCGGGCTGGAGACTGCGCGACTCACGGATCAGACCGCCTATATCACCCTGATCGGCAGCGAACCAGGAGAGAGGCCCGGCGATGGCAAACTGGCCCTCGGTCATGACTCCATCGGGAGAGAGAGCTTTGCCAGGCACGACTTGGACTTGGCCCAGACTGCTCAGACGAGCGGTCATCTGCTCGACTAGCTCGACTCCAGCGGCGGTGCCATCGTCGCCACCTATGGCGGAGTCTTTGAAGAGCTGCTCGATGGGCGCGGCCTCTGCCACGGGCATGATGCTGCGGTAGTTTTTAGTGAAGTCGGATAGCAGCCCATCGAAGTAGACGCGCTCGTCGCGCCAGAGTTTTAGCTTTTTCTGCCGCTCTTGGAGCTGGTGGTCGACAGAGGCCTGGGTGGCTTTGGCGACTTCGTACTCGCGCTTTTTCTGGCGCAGCTTCAGTGCCGACTCCGCCGCCTGTTTGGCGATGGCGGGCTTTTCAGCGGTGATCTTCTTGCGGACTTTGGCGAGTTTCTCCAGCTCTAGCTCGAGATCGGTCTGGATCGAGTCGACGGCCTGTTGGTAGGCCTGATCGGCTGGAGTCGGTGTAGTCTGCTCCTGTGCCGTAGCGGCGAGGGCTATACCGACGGCTGTGGCCAGCGCTAGCTGTCGAGTGATGATGGTGGAGAGATTCATTTCGAGGCCTGAGTGGCGATAGGTAGGGTGGTGAAAGCTGGGGCCTCTTTTTTGGTGTAGATATCGACTGTGCGGCGTACCTCGGCAGCGATGGCGGGACGGCTCTGCCATACCCAGCCATCGGCTGTGGGGAGTCCTATACCAGCTCGGCGCCCCTCACGATCGACCCACCACGCTTGGTTCATACCCAGGTAGAGCACATCTACTTCGATCTCTTCGCCATCGATCTCGCGGACCTCGGGAGCGGAGTGCAGCTTACTATTGAAGGCGATGCACTCATTGAGGATGGCTAGCACATCGCGGAAGCGGCCCTGCAGGTCGCCACCGTCGTTGCGGTCTTTCAGTCGGTCGACGGCCTCGAATATCTTGTCCTGCACAGGGTCGGGTATGTAGGCTAGCTGTGGGATCAGGGCGTCTTCGAGGGCTGTCACCCGCTTCTCGAAATTCTCTCGCCAGGCGCGGCGAGTGTTCATCTCCTCCTCGAGGCTGGTGCTCTGCTCGGCGATGCCATCGACGCGCTCTTTGGCGAGATCGATCACTTTATCCATCTCGCTGGCCTCTCGCTGGCGTAGCTCGATGAGATCGGTGAGCATGACTTTCTCGGCGGCCCACTTCTCGGTCTCTTGGTTGATGAGTTTCTTTGTCTCTACCCATTGGATCACTTTCTCCCGAGCGATGGCGGGTGGTAGGGGCGCGGGTGGCGACTCGTCGGTAGTAGCATCCGGCTCCTGGCTGAGGCACCAAGTGGACGACAGCCAGAGTGTGGCTGCGGATAGGGTAGTGAGAGTGGCGTGTTTCAAAATCAAAGCTATGAACGGTCGAACCGCTGGAATATTTGCTTATTGCGACTGAGTCGCAAGAACAATTGTGCGTATTCTTGCGGAGGGTTCAGCTCAGCTTGATGAAACTCGGTTCGCTGGCGCTTGCGGCCCTATTGCGAGTAACCCACTGATGGCCAATTCAATAGGGTACAATTTTGACTGAATAGGGTACAATCGGGGGGAGGGGGATAAAAAATGCCACGAGTCCCTGAGGCAGGGAAACGTGGCATTTTGGGAAAAAGTTCAGTGCGGAAATCTAAATAACTCCGCTGCTGAAAGGTTGTGGCGACTACTCCCACATGGGCTGTAGATTGTCGCGGCACCACTCGCCATTCTGGATAGTGACCTCGTCTGGCTCGTCGATAGCGCGCTCGCACTCGTCTTCGCAGATGATCCAGCCGTTGTAGTTGCGGACTAGCAGCCACTCGGTGATGGCGTGGAAGTCGAGCTTGCCGCTGCCCATCTGTGCCCAAGGCTCTGCACCGTTACCGCTGAAGTCTTTGTAGTGGATGTGGTTCACCAGATGACCCCACTTGGTCATGGTGTCGATCACGTCCATGTTGCCACGGATGATGTGGCCGACATCTGGTGTCCAGCCGGTGACCTCTGGGTCGAGGCTGTTGATGACGACATCGTAGTCTTCCTGCGTGCGGCAGATCGATGCTGGTGGGCTATTCGGGTGGAATGAGCACTCCAGACCGGCTGCGCGGGCGCGAGCGGAGACTTGGTTTACGTTTTTGGCCAGGTTCAGGCGACGCTGGTGGAGATTCTTACGATTGCTTGGCAGTGGCACGGTGCCGAACTTGGCGCCGGGGAACTTGAGCAGAGTCTCGATCGCATAGTCGCAGGCGGCGCGCTCGGAGTCGGTCTCATTGGGCTGATCCCAGCCACAGACGAGGGAGAAGCCTGCCAGCTCCATGTTGTGCTTGTCGAGAGTGTCTTTGAGGCGGTCGGCGTCTTTGAAGTCGCCCAGCCAGTAGTCCTCAAAAGGCTCGAGGATCATAGGCTCGATGCCTTTGAAGCCAGCCTTTGCAGCGACTTCGATCATGTGATCGAGCTTGTTGGCGTAGCCTTCGCCACCGCCCTGCATGAACCAAGTGTAAACCTGGGAACCGAATTTGATGTTAGCCATAGTTTCTTTGTTTTTTGGTAGGTAAATAAAGTCTTAGTGCTGCTCTAGCCAGTATTGCACGCGTGGGTTGAAATCGTCCAAGCACTCCCAGTGGAAGGCGTGGCCTGCACCATCGTAGAAATGGCAGTCGGCATTTGGGATGCCTTTAGCGACTTCCTCGCCCATCCAGAGCGGGGTGAAGATGTCGTCTTTGCCACCGATGACGAGCACTGGCTTGTCGATCGAGCCGAGCTGGTCGAGCGTGTTGTGCCCGGTGCAGGCTGCAGCCTGGCCTCGTAGGCCGTGGAGTGGCTGTGGCACAGGATTGCCATCGAAGTCGTCGCGACCACCGACCATATCGGCATAGCAATCGTCATTGTCCCAAAATGGCTTGGTGAAAATGAGCAGCTGGATCCACTCGAGGAATTGTTTGTTATCGAGGTGCGCTTTACACACTTTCATGTGCTCGAAGACGGATGTGGCGTAGCGGTCGCAGCGCGCCCATGGGCACATGAGCACGGCGCTCTTCACCTTATCTGGGTGGCGCAGGCAGAGCTGCTGGGCGATGATGGAGCCCATCGAGCAGCCAACGACGCGTGCGCTCTCGATGCCGAGTGCGTCCATGAGACCGGCGTAGTCGTCGGCCATCATCTCGCTGGTGTAGTCGCCAGTGGGCTTGTCGGTGAGGCCGACGCCGCGGTTGTCTGGCATGATGCAGCGAAATTTCTCACTCCAGGCTGCCGCGTGGGCATCCCAGACTTCTCCGCGGGCAGTGATACCCATGATCATGATGAGCGGCTCGCCTTCGCCCCGCTCCTCGTAGTACATCTGAATTCCGTTGGTCTCTACGTGTGGCATAACTTATAAAAATGCTGTGTCGGTTGAACGTTGCGATTTTTGTAACGCACAGACCGAGGGAATACCAGCATTTTTATAGGTTAGATGCTCTGGAGATTGTGGTGGTTTTGGGCGTGTCAGGCACAGGACCTGCGCCCTTTATTTAAGAGCCGTGGGGTCAGATGCTGCCTTGGGCCGCTATCAGGTCGTCGTCGGCTGCGCTCGAGGGCATCGTGCCGCCATCACTTAGCTCTGCCTGTGGCGGAGCAGGCGGGGCTGCGACCTCATCATCGATGGTTATGGATTCTCCTGCCTCTGTGATGATCTCGATCGGCTCGTCGCTGTCGGAAATGAGCTCGGAGAAAGCAAACTCGGCATCGGCTGCGGTGCCTACCGTGCCATCGCTGTAGGTCACATCGGCCTCGCCGTGCACGATCACATCGCCATCGGCAGCGGTGTATTTCTCGCCATCGCTGGTCAGGGCGATCGACTCGATGCCTGCATCGTAGAGGCTCATCATCTCGCCATCACCGATCTGGCCATCGCCATCGCTGTCCTGCCAGAGGCGGAAATCGGCAAAGGCCTCGTCCTCGGCAGAGAAAATGCCGTCGTCATTGCTATCGAATCCTTCTTTGAGACCCTCTAGGTCGGTGGCGTCGGAGTCGTCGCTATAGTCGGCAAAGACGAACTCGTGGCGGCCATCGATCTGTTGGTTGTCATTTTGATCGTAGATCAGCACCGCATCGTCCGAGTCTGCCCAGGCGGTCTGCTCGAGCTGGCCATCGCCATCGACGTCTAGGGCGATACCGTCCTCGACGCTGCGGAACTCGGCGCCATCGCCATCCATATCGATCACGATCGGAGGTGTGGTACTAGGATCGAGCGCGATCGGCGAGGTCGAGACGGAGCCGGCTTTGGCATCATTAGCGGTGATGATGATTCGCTGGTCGGTGTAGTTGCCATTGGTGGTGCCAGTGATGATACCGGTCGTCGCATCGATACTTAGGCCGATCTCGGCTAGCTCGGAGGTGCCGCCAGGTCCCACGTAAGATGAGACTGTACCATCGCCGAGAGCTAGAGTCGCGCTGTAGGTGAGGGTATCTCCATCGGCATCGGTGAATAGGCCGCTGGCATCGTAATTGACCGACCCCTGTGCAGGTATGGTTTGTTCGGTATACTGTGTGAATGGCACGAAGTCGGACGAACCTAGGGCTTCGAATGGGGTGAAGGTTTCGCCATCTTCGCTAAATCGCATATTGATACCAAAATAGTCAGCACCACCGCGCTCGAAGAAACGAATCTCGAAAGCGTAAATCTCTCCAGCTGTCACAAAAACTCGGCCGTCTGCGTAGTTGGGGTCATCTTTGCCCTGTGTGTAAAAAGCACTGGTGTCGTGATCCTCCGGACTGACCTCGAAGTTAGTGCGATTATTTATGACGTTGGTTTTGATCGCAATCACGTCGGAGTGATATTGGGTAGGAGCCATTACGACACGACCAGCATCGTCGATATTACCATTGCCAGCCAGCATATTGAATTCCATGTAGCCGGTCTTCTCGGGGATTAGAAAGCCTTTGTAGGTATCTCCATAGATATCACCGGGACCGTAGGGGGCAATAGCTCCGTTGCTATCATAGTCCTCTATGGTGATGGCAGCTTCGGTACTCCAGCCGTCTCCCTGCGTGCCGATAGTATCATTCACTCCGCCGCCAGATAGTGGGTCTTCCAGGAAGTCAGCGCCATCAGCGTTATTCACATTTAGGTAGCGTTTGAACTGTAAACCGCCCAGTGTAGCTGCATCGTAGGCAGGGTTGAGGCTGGGCAAGGCATTGAGCGCATAGTTGATGACGGTCGAGGCGACATTTGAGTCATCATCGCCATCGTTCACCACGATGTCTATATTCCTCGCGCTAGCGACAGAGGATGTGGAGGAGAAGCTGATATTATCGAGTATCTCTATATACTCTGCCTTTGTAGCCGAGCCAGTAATCGTTAGAGTGATTTCTGATCCGCTGCGGGTGGTGTCGGCGGTCACTCCTGCTGGTAGGGTGCCTTGGAAGATCAGGCTGTCCTCGGCTTCGGCATTGGTGAGGGTCAGCGTCATGGACTCCATGTGCGTGTCGTCGACGTCTTCTATGACTTCGGTCATGAATCCAGAGTCTGGATCTTTGTCGAAAGAGACTTTTGCGGGAGTCACTCGCTCGAAAGAGATGGAATCCATGAAGTTACCCGCATTTGGCCCAGCTCCACCGTGGCCTTGAAAGGCGAAGATCGTTCGGTTTTGATCAGCGGGCACGGTATAGATCCCTTCATAGATGACCCAGCCATCTGCTGGGCTAGATGTCTCGGTGATCATGATAGACTGAAATCCCATGGCGGTGAGATCTTCCGTCTGGGTAGAAGAGGTCTTGTCTGCTGGGATATTGGAGCCTACAAAGAGCTCCACTTGCTCATCGGTCAGGCTGCGTTGCCTGTGGGCAAACTGAAAGCGAACGGTCTCGCCCGGTAGGGCGGAGGTCTCTTGCCACAGGGTGGAGGGCTCGGTGGCGTTGAATTCGATATACCAGTCGCCCTCGTGAGCATTGCCTAGGCTACCCTGATCGTAGATCAGTTCCATTATGCCATTACTAGCAGTGGTATTCCAGCCAGGGATGGCAGTTTCGTTCACGCTGGCTCCCCAGGAGCCATTAAAGGTGGCGGTATTGTCCTCAAAGCCCGGGTTTACAGCGGTGCCGACTACAGCATACGCGTTGCCAGAGTCTGGATTGATGGATAGAGCAGGGGCGTCGTTTCTGCCATCGATAGTCACCGTCACTGTCTGAGTGCTGGCAGCACCGTAGTCGTCAGTCAGGGTGAAGGTGTAAGAATCTAGTAGAGTTTGGCCTACATTCAGCGCCTCCACAGTCGGGTCGAGTTCGTCGACATTGTAGCTCCAGTTTCCTGCTGCATCGATAGAGAAACCACCGTAAGTGGAGTCGCCGGATATGTCATCGACACTATTGCCACTGACGAGTCGGATATTATCGAGGTCGAAGTCTGATCCCTCGCCATCGGTATGGGTGAAGCGTACGGTGACCTCCGTATCTGTGGAGGTGAAAGTGTAGCGCGGAGATAGGTTTCCGCTATTGGTCACTTCGGCCCTTTCGTCGACGAGGATGTCGCCATTTTTGCCGATGATCTCGAGGCGTACTTCATTTCGTCCGCTGCCGAAATGTGCTCCTACGTCGAAACCGATGGTATAGGTAGTGCCTGACTCGAGGCCGACATTCTGACTGAGTGTCATCCCGACACTGGAGGACCAGCCACCCATTGGGAGGTATTGGTTGCCATCGGAAGCGCGCGTCGAGCTAGAGTGGAGGCCTCCGGAATTTGGAGTCCCGCCGAGTACCCAGGCTTGGGGCTCGACGTGAGTGCCTCCCGTGTAGACTTCATCTTCGAATGAGCCGTTGCTGATGCGGTTGTAGTTGACCTGTGCGAATTCCGGGGTGTCGCTGGTGTCGATATCTGTAGGAGTGAGCGTGCCAGTAATCTGGCCTTTGGTATCTTTGAATGCAGCCCCGCTAACGGCGCTGGCCGGTGCGACTGTAGGTGCATCATTCGTTCCATTGATGGTGATTGTAATACTCTCTGTATCGGTCGCGCCTTGATCATCGGTCACGGTCACAGTGAAGACTTCGGTCGCCACATCGCCTTCTCGTAGTGATTGGGAAGCGGTGTTGTCTATAGTGTAGGTCCAGCTACCGGTATTGGTAATCGCCAGATTGCCCCAAGTGCCTGTCGTACCGCCTGTCCATGTGGCAGTAGCGCCATTGTCTACATCGGTAGACAGCATGGTGCCTGTGGCAGTGCTAACGCCGGCCACTGGGGTGCCATCGTCTAAATGACCAGCCTCGGTGACTATGCCTGAGCCTGCCGAGGTGATGACGGGTAGGTCATTGGTCCCTGTGATGGTGATGCTCACATCTTCTGAGGCAACGGTGCCGATAGAGTCTTTAGCTGTGTAGCGGAAGGTAATTACCTCTGACTGGCCGACATTAAGATACTCAAAATCGGTGCCAGGATCGAAGTCGATCTGATTAGCATTGATGGTGGCGGAACCTTTGCCAGCAGGGAAGTCTAAAATGGCTTCTAGCTGCAGAGGATCGTATAGACCTGAATCGTTACCCAGAACATCGATTGTGAGACTCGAGTGTTCGCCTGTGCTGACAGTATCTGCAGTCAGCGCGATTCTATTTGGATCTAGACTGATATCTTGTTTCGCAGTGTCTAAGTCGGTGCTAAAAGCGCTGCTGCCGGTAGTGGTGTCTACCTTTGTCCCATGGAGACCTGCGGTGCCATCTTGCTGGTCCCAGGCTCTGAAAGTGATTTCGGGTTCATCAGCGGAGACTTCGTACTGATTGGCTAAGTAGCTGTTGATCGTTTGTACGTCCTGCTCCTCGAGCACGCGATCAAATACCATGAATTCTGACATCTGTCCGCTGAATGGGTTGTTGTCGCCATCCCAGCCTAGGAATAAATTGGCTACTGCATTTGTGGGATCGGATTGATCTGTGAAGGTCGTGATGACTTTGCCATCGAATCTCACTATTGAGCCATTGGTAACGCCTTGGTTCACGCCACCTTGGACGTTACCATCGTAGGAAAGAATTAATAGATAGGTTTCTCCAGGGGTACCCGCGTTGGGAACATCCACCGACGAGGATGCTCCGCCGAGAGATGCTAGGCCATCGTCAGTACCTCCGCGCTGCGGGATGAAAAATCGATCCCAGTTTCCATTGTCATTGCCAAACAAGGCGCCCCAGTTTTGATTAGCATTGGGCTGGTAGACTGCCACAAAGGTAACGTCCTCCATATTCTGGGCTCTCACGTCTAGTGGAGTACGGTAGACGTCATTCGAGAAATCGAAGGTGGCTTTGCCGTTAATTCCCGTTGTGTTGAGCGTAGCGCCATCACCCTGATGCAGGGTCGCGTGATTATTGTTTCCAGACCTGTCTAGTAGGGTGGATTGATTGATGCCATTTTGGCTGCTATCTAGATCGCCAGCAGAGTACCAAGCGACCATACCGTCCACGTTATTTACCGTGGTCTCTGAGATGGCATTGCCATCGCTGCCTACCGTGAAGTAGCCATCATTCGGGACGAATCTCACGACATCCTCGGGTCTCAGTAGCAGGGCGGAATCGTCGGCCACGGAGCCGATGGATTGAAATGTGGTGCCACCGTCAGTCGAAAATTCCCAAGAGCCATTGGAGGCTCCGGATAGCCCAGTGATAGCGATGCCTTCTACAGCTCCTGTGTCGACATCTGTGATGATATCGAGACTCTGGCCATGGCTGGTGATCAGATCTGCTACAGTGGTGCCTGCGTGGTCGGAAGTGGCTTCGGAGATAGTCGACAGGGCAAGGTCTTGTGATGTGTCCAGCACGGGGGCGTCGTTGGTGCCGGTGATAGTGACAGTTACGATCGAGGTATCGGTGGCACCTGCGCTGTCGGCTACTGTTACAGTGAATTGTTCGATGGCAGTGGCACCATCTTCTAGGGCTTGAACTGCCGCGCTACCGTTAGCGAGTGTGTAGGTCCACTCGCCAGATGAAGAGTCGATAGCAAGAGCCCCGTAGCTGCCAGATGAGGAGCCACTCCAGGTCTCGGTGTCCCCGGCATCTACATCGGTAGCGGTGATGGTGCCTGTGCTTGATAGTGTGCCATCTTCTTGTACACTGGCGGCGCTAGTTTCGATATCCACCACTGGTGCTTCATTGATGTTGGCGATATTGATAGTGAATACCCTATCCAGATAGAGGCCACCACTATCTGTGACACGGACAGTTACGTCATGACTCTGATCAGTTTCAAAGTCCAGTAGGCTACCATCAGCTACAGTGAGTTCTCCGGTAGTCGGATTGATAGCGAAGCGTCCGCCTGCATCGTCAATCAATGAGTAGGTGAGAACATCTCCGTCATCGATATCCGATCCGGTGAAGGTCGCTACCGATGTGCCATTAGCAGCACCTTCGCTAACGGTAGGAGACGCGGCTGTGGTGGCATAGGTGGCTGCGTAGTAGTTGCTGACACTGAGAACGTCAGCTGGAGTGTAAATCTCGTTGATGATTTGAATCTCATTGATGGTGCCTTGGAAATCTCTTCCGCTACCGCCTACGCCTTGAAAAGTGACAGGATCGACTGTGCCATCTTTCATGCCGCCTACGCCAATCTGGCCTTCGTGTCCGTACTGTTTGAGAATTCGGTTTGTGGTACCCACTAAGTTTCCGTTCACATAAGCGGAGAATGTGTTGTTGTCAGGATTGGTATCTCGAGCGTCGAAAACCATGGCCACATTGTAGTCAGTGTCTGGGGTGACTGGGCCAAGGTTGATCGCACTGTAGCGATTGGTGGTGGCTGATGGCCACTCTACTTTGTTGTAAACGAATGCGTAGAGAGTTGGCGCATTACCATTGTCCGGGTCTGGCTGAATGGAAAGGGACCAGCCTCTGGCTGTACCTCCTTCTTCGAATATGACTTGCTTACCGGTTAGGTCGGTACCACTATTAAAGCTTAGGAAATGGGTCCGCTCTTCCCACGGGCCACCGGAATTAACATCGGCAATGACACCGTAGTTGACCGAGCCAGGGCCAGGATTGACAAAGCCAGCTGCGCTAGTCGAAAAGTCAGGTTCAGTTTCGTTAAGGTCGATTCTCAGACTGATTGGCGCTTCATTAATGTCATTAATGTCGATGGTCAGAGTCTCGACTTTGTTGGCTCCATGTTCGTCGGTAGTGCGCACTTTATAAGTGAACGAATCTACGGCTTCATGGTCGAGCGCAGCGCCGTTGGACAGTACGATCTGGTTGCCTACGATGTGGAAGAGCGTGGATCCGGTACCGCCTGCTTCCTGGTAGGTGTGACTGGCACCATCATCGATGTCAGTGGTGCTTAGCGTCGCTACTACAGTTCCTGCGGAGCTGTTTTCATCAATACTAGGATTGTCTGGAGAGATGTCAGTTGGGGTGTCATTCGAGCCGGTGATAGTGACTGTGATGGATGTGGTATCGGAAGCGCCTCTGTCATCGGTCACCGTAACGGTAACGGTATCGATCAGAGTTTCGTCTTTATCGAGGGTCTGTATTGTCGGGTCTGAGTTGTTTAGATCGTAGACCCATTGACCGTTGCTATTGAGCGTGAAATCACCGTAGCCGTTGCTTCCAGCTTGGTCGGTGAGAGCGGCCCATGTGAGTGTAGCTGAAGCGTCCGCATCGGTGGCTATGAGAGTCCCCGTGGCGGACACTGCGGTATCCTCGGTGACAGCGCCGATCGAAGCTGTCGCTACTGGGACGTCATTGGTGCCCGTTATGGTTACTTGGATCGTGGCTGTATCGGTGAGTCCTGCGCTGTCGGTGACAGTGGTGACAATAGTGTCTATTATGGTTTCGCCTTCTCCGAGTGCCTGAACAGGTGTGGTAGCATTTCCTGTTAGGTTGTAGGTCCAGTTACCAGAGGAGTCGATGTCGAATGTACCGTGGCCTAAAGCCCCTGTTTGCGAAGTGGTGGGTGTCCATTCTGCTGTGTCTCCCGCATCATTGTCGGTTGATGAAAGGGTGCCGTTGATTTGTAGGGTTTGATCCTCTATCACTTGTCCGCTGGAGTCAGAAGCTGTTGGGGCTTCGGCTACATTGTAGAAAATGGATGTGGTCTCAGTATTGGAGTTGTCTGCGCCGTCGTTTACGGTGATTTCTAGAGTGCGAGTGCCTTCGACTGAGGATGAGGAAGCAAAAGAAATTTGATCGAGAATAGTAAGATACTCCGCTTTACTAGCAGTCCCTGAAATCGTGAGCGTGAGAGTCGAACCGGAGCGACCGACCGAGGTGGTGACACCTGAAGGTAGCGTGCCATCGACGATCAAGCTATCTTCGGCCTGAGCATTGGTGATGACGAGGGTGGCCGACTCCATATGGGTGTCGTCGATGTCGGTAAGCGTGGAAGTACCAGAGCCATTGATCTCTAGTTTAGCTGGGGTCACCCGCTCAAAAGCAACAGAATCTAGGTAGTTACCCACTGCACCACTAGACCCTCCTACGCTTTGGAAAGCAAAATAGGTCGTATCTTGGCCAGCGGGGACTTCATAGAGACCTTCGTACACGATCCAGCCAGAACCAACTGAAGTGGTGCTGGTAATCATGACTGAAGAGAAGCCCTGGCTAGCAAGATCATCCGAGCCCGTACTTGAGGTCTTATCGGCTGGAGCGGTGCCGCCTACGAAAAGCTCTACCTGCTCACTACTGGTACTGCGCTGGTGGTGGGCAAAGGTGAACCTGACTGTTTCGCCCGGTTGAGCGGTTGTCTGCTGCCACAAGGTCGCAGGCTCATTTGCATTGAGCTCGACGTAGTAGTCACCGTCATAGGCATTCACGCCAAAGGCGCCGCTTTCATGAACTTGTATCAGTTCATCGCTAGCGGTCGTACTCCAGCCAAAGACTTCATCCTCATCGATCTTGTACCAATTTGCAACTGAGGTGCCACTATATGTCGAGTTTGTAAAATTGATGGGGGCTTCAAAACTAGGGTTGATAGCTGTGCCGAAGACAGCTTCAGCGGTCTGAGGAGTGGTATTTAAGTTTAGTACTGGCGCATCGTTGGTGCCTGTTATCGTGATTTGGATTGTTTCAGTGTCGAACGCACCATTTTCATCCGTAACGGTCACGACGATTGAGTCGATCAAAGTGTCGGCAACATTGAGTGCCTGGATGGAGCTGTCAGCATTGTTTAGGCTGTAGTTCCAGTTACCTTGATTATCCACACTAAAGCTTCCCCATCCTGAGTCTCCGGTTTGATTAGAAACGGGGCTCCATGTAGAGGTAGAGTTGTCGTCCACATCTGTGTGGTCTAAGGTGCCGCTGGCAGTGGTGGAAGTGTCTTCAGTGACATTTGCACTCTCGGCGGAGGCGACTGGAGCATCATTCGTACCCGTTATTGTTACTGTGATGGTCTCGGTGTCTGTGGCTCCGTGTTCATCAGTGATGGTGGATACGATGGTGTCGATGAGGGTTTGGCCTACGCTCAGAGATTGCACGGTATCGCTGTTGTGATCGAGAAAGTATTGCCATCGTCCATCTGCTGCTAGGGAAAAGGTTCCATGGTTGTTGGTGCCTGGTTGATTGATTTGCGCGACCCAGCTTAAGATTGCGGAGTCATCGATGTCAGTGGCTGAGATAGTTCCCGTGGTTTGAGCAGCGCCTGCCGCACGGATTTCCTGGATAGTGAAAAAGTTTCCACTGTCTGCGGTATCATGTCCGTAGATTTTAAAGCTGGATATCACAGATCCGACTGGGACAGTGCCCTCGCTGTCGATTCGCATGTAGCGGCTTCCTGTGTCAGGTAGGGCGAGACCGTCGATTCTGCCCAAGACATTTCCTTGGGCGTCGAGGAATTCGACATCGAAATCATCTTCCCGGTCGGCTAGATTATTATCCACGCGTCCCCAGATGTCGATGACCAGAGGGATGTTGTTTTGCTGGGTATATTTGGAATCGAGTTGATACTCCACAATGGCAGTCGTCCCTTCAGGGGCATCACTCGCCCATGCATTTTCGGTTGTGTAGATCAGTTCTGGAGTGGTTGATGTGGGAGAGTTAGGGTCGTAGGTAAATGGATCGTTGTTTGTGTTTAGCACACTTGATGTTGACCAGCTGCCGCCTTGAAGAACCGAACCTGTAAGACCTATTTCTTCAAAGTCTGTTTCTGCGATTGTGTTCGTAGATGGCGATGTTACGACAGGCGCATCGTTTGTGCCAGTTATGGTGATCGTGACGACTTGTGTCGCAGTAGCGCCCTTGTCGTCGGTGACAGTCATGGTGAAGCTGTCAGTGACGATGTCGTCTTTATCGAGTTCTTCGACAGCCTGTGAAGAGTCGGCTAAGTTGTAAGTCCACTGTCCAGTTGATGGATTGATTGAGATGTTTCCGTAGGAGCCGGAGTTGTTGCCACTCCAGTTGGCGACAAAGTCCTCATCGGCATCGGTTGCCGTGAGGGTTCCTGTCGCAGTGAGTTGTGTCTCTTCAGTCACTTCTCCAGTCTCTGGTGAATTTATGGTTGGGTCATCGTTTGTTCCATTGATGGTGATAGTGACTGTGTCTGTGGCAGTCGCACCGTGCTCATCAGTTACGGTTACGGTGAATACTTCAGATACTATATCTCCTTGATCCAGTGAGTCGGCGGCAGTCTCATTGATGGTGTAGGTCCACTGTCCATTTGACGAGTCGATGGATAGGGAGCCGTAGCTACCTGTCGTGTCGCCAGACCAAGATGCCAAGGCGTCATCATCAATGTCGGTTGAGGTGAAGGTTCCAGTTGTTTGAGGAACTCCGTTACTGACAGGCAATGGGGTAACCGATCCTGCAGGCGTCATTCCAGCATTGACATCGCCTATTCCGGGTTCGGCGGTTGAGGTAAAGTCGCTGCTGGTTAGGCCTTGGTAGGTTGCGGTAACAGAAAATGGGTCTGCGCCTTCTGGGAAACTCTCATAGAGAGCCATTGGCGTCCCAGAGGTTAGATACGCACCTCCGAAGCGGGTGCCATTGCTGTAGACTGGGTCACCGTTGCTGTCGCTATATCCAGTGGGTGTGTATGTGCCATCATAGCCGTTGCCTATCCCCGTTATGGTGAAACCAGGTGTATTGGAACCGCTACCTGCTTCGGTAACAGTTCCCGTTTGGGGAGCAGTGATGATTGGCTCGTCGTTAGTGCCTGTGATGGTGATTGTGACGGTTTCGGTTGCAGAGGCACCTTTATCGTCGGTGACAGTCATCGTGAATGAGTCAGTAACGCTGTCGTCTTTATCGAGTTCTTCGACGGCTTGAGATGAGTCGGCAAGGTTGTAGGTCCACTGTCCGGTAGACGGATTGATGGTGATGTTGCCGTAAGTGCCGGTGTTGTCGCCTGTCCATGTGGCAACAAAGTCGCTGTCTACATCGCTAGCTGTGAGTGTGCCCGTCGCGGAGAGGTTGGTTTCCTCGGTAACTTCACCAGCGTCTTCACTATCGATGATAGGAACGTCATTTGTTCCGTTGATGGTGATAGTGATGGTCTCGGTGTCAGTGGCACCGTGTTCGTCTGAGACGGTTACGGTGAATGTTTCGCTGACGACATCGCCCTCGTCGA
>JAHDID010000099.1 GCA_020630975.1 Verrucomicrobiota bacterium | reverse complement strand
CCCGCCTCTGGCAAGAGCGCCACCGCCACGAACCCAGACTCGGCATACCGAGAAAACTGAGACAGCGCTTTGACGAAGGTCTGAAAAACCGCTGGCTACTCGAAGCAAAAGTGATGTCACTAGCTGCCATGAAAGGGTAAAGCCTCCCCCGGGACCGCACGTACGGTTCTCCCGTAAACGGCTTTCCAGTCAATGGTTTCCGTTTAGGAGATCCAGGCAGCTGCCATCTTGGGATCTCCTCATGTGACTCACAGAAAGACGCATGCGCTGCTACTAAACTAAATAGCCCACGTTCTTCGGGGCAGCCCCTGATCCCCTTACGGAGACCTGTGAGCATAGGCTCAGTCCACACATCAGCCGAGGCGAAGCGGTGCTTCCAATCAAGCCTCCTGGCCTCCCGAACTTGTATAGCCATTTCTCGGCACTTACGCTCGTTTTCCGTCTCAGTATTTAGTGATCCATCTTGTCTGATATACGGGTTATTGCCTATTCATTTTCCTGCCCCCCTTTGCTCGCCAGAGTTTTGCTAGCTCTGGGTCATCACTCGTATGAGGGCTCCGACTTCTCAGAGTGGAGCGCTGAGTGCCTGCTCTTGGCCTCATATCAGTTAGCTGTTTAATCCACCACCGAGATCTCCCCAGGTTATTCGTGTCACTCTTCGAACCATTCAGCCTCCAACCATCACATAACTCCCTGCTCAATGCTCCACTGTATCGCGCAGAGGCAGGTCCCGACCCGTCTTTCCCCCCCGAGAGTGCACAACTGCTGCCAGCAGCTCGACTCCAGAGAGAGGACCATTTGAGAGGCTTCGCCAGTAGTCCGTAGGCTCACCAAGTTATATAACCGAATCAAGTTCATCATCTTACAGACTAGTTCTTTCCTCAGGTGCCCCCCACCCCGCCTCACGGCGACGCAGTAACCTTCGGTTTTACATGCAGCCAGCGTCCTGCATGGGGAGGACTTTCACCTCACAGAGTGTCACGCGCCCTAGGCGTGCGGAGGGGCGACGTCTCGTCGCCCAGCAACCCCTGGCCAACCTGCGAGTGTATTGTGATATCAAACGCTGGAGATAGGCCTGGCGGCTAAGCCAACGTTTTTTAATGAAATGATTGATCGCACACACCTCTTTGGTTTCATTGTAGGAATGATTCGGGCAGGTGATAGCTATCTTCTCGATAAAGCCCGCCCAACAGCCAACACCAGAAAGTTTGCAACCCTAATCTTATTTACCACACACAAAATACGCCAACAGGACCAATAAGAGAAAACGTCCCCACCGCCCCATGCCTATCCCAACTTCACCACCTGTGTCCCTGCCACCAGATCATGCACACAACGTCGATTTTGGCGGAAGATAAACAAGGCATTCACAAAGGCAGCGATCTGCCCGATCTTGGGCACTAGAGGCAGTAACAAATGAAACGCATAGCGCTTCAGGAGATGCCCTTTCAAAGTCGTCTGACGCCCCTGCATATCGACTACCTTCATCTTGAATACTTTCTTCCCGATCGTCTGCCCTGAACCGACCAAAAACTTGTAATTGATCCCGATGAAAACCCCAAAACCTACGATGCCTAGCACGATAGAATAGATCAAAAACCCTAGACCTTGATTACTCAACCACTTCAACCCATTACTAATCAACACAAAGGGAATCATGGCGATCATGACACAAACCCCATCTAACAACGCAGCGAATAATCGCTCCAAAGGCTCAGCTAGGACTACGGTTTGAGCCTCTGTTTTGGCCGTCGATACCTGCGGTTGAGGCACTTCATTCGGATTTTCACTCATCTTTATGAACTTAGTTTTTTTGGAAATTTGATTTCTGCAGTCAAAATTGGGAAATCCATGCTTGATAGCAAAACCTTAGAATTTCTACATGGATTGGGACGGATTGAACATGGATGACACGGATTATTCTTGAGACTTCGGCTTGCTATATTTTCGATAAAAATTATTGCTGATCTGCCTTCACATTTTCAGATTCAAGCACCACCTCAGGATCACGACGCATCAACACCTCCACCTTACTCTCTGACTCAGAATCCAGGGTAATCGAAGTGTCCAAATACCCTTCCGACCGCAGAGTAATATCTATCGGACTAGTTGCCATACCAGAAAACTCCAATAGGCGCCCACCGGTATCATTCGATGCATGATTCACCCAGACAGGAGGCAAACTGGGCTCCCACTCGAACCGAGATTTGTTCTGATCAATATCATACATCGGCGTACTAAGCCCCTCACCTGTTTTAGCGTCGAACAATTCCACTGTAGTCCTTACCGGAAATATCCGCTCAAACTGCTCCTTCATCGACCACCTCTCAACAGTTTGCATACTACAGACGACAACAAGAACTATAGCCACACTCCACGCCAAACCTTTACCCTTTTTTTGCTCAGCACCTTCGCCCTCATACCAGTAGCGGTTTGATTTTCGAGCCAAAACATTCCACACGTAAAGACAACTCCCTCCGACCAAGAACAGGCAAAGATTCTGACGAATATCATTAGGCTGCTGCATCTGCTCTGGTTTTTTAATGTATTCGGAAATAGCAAATCCCATTACGACTAAAAACAGCAGAAAAATGACGACCGAGAAGAAAGTCGCCCAAGCCCGCGCAGACTCCTTACCCATCAGGACACCAAACCCAATCGGAATCGCCACGAAACCCACGTCCCAGGCAAACGATCCGGCAAACAGGCTAGCTACCATCCCCACCAGCGCGCTCACCCCAGCCGCAATAACTAGACCACCAGCGATGCAGATAGAACGGGGAGGGAGAGAATCCATACCACTAACCGACCACAATCCTCCTACTGCTTCGGCAGCTGAGCCAGCACCCGCTTGATCTCTGCGATCCGATTATCGGGATGCGGATGGGTACTGAGCATCTCCGGCTGGCGCCCAGAGCCAGCAGCTCGTTTCAGGATATGTAGCACGCCCAATATCTCGCGCGGATTGTAGCCTGCAGCATACATCAGCCGACAGCCGATACGATCGCTCTCATACTCATCCTCACGTCCGTAGCGAGTACTGAGCACTTGATTCACCACAGCGCCTACTTGCTGGCCACCCATACCTGCATCGCCACCCACAGCTACTGCCGCCCCCATACCGATGCTGCGCAGCAGGCCCGACTTCGACATCTGCTCATTCGAGTGCTTGCCCACCACATGGCCGATCTCGTGGCCCAGGACGCCTGCGAGCTGATCCTCATTCTCCAGCTGATTGTACAGCGCCGCCGTGATGAATATCTGCCCACCTGGTAGCGCAAAGGCATTGATCATCCGATCGTCGGCTAGCAGGTGAAAATCGAACGGGTAATTGATCGGCTCCCCATAGCGAGCCATACGATTGACATGAGCCACCAGTTTTTGGCCAACTTCGTCGACGATGGCTTGCGCCTTGGCATCGGGATGCTGGCCACCGTGCTGCTGGATCATTCTATCCTTCGACGCCAGCCCCAGCCGCACCTCATCGCTGGGCTTCAGCTGGATACGCTGCTGCTCACCAGTGTAGGCATTGGTCACCACATCGGTGCTAGCCAAAAATTTGATCGCGCCAAAGGCGACAAAAATCAGGGCGATCACTAGACGGGACGTGCAGCCCATCCGGCTACCGCCGCCGACTCGCCTACCTCTCACTGTGCGTCTCGGATAACTCATAGTCTTCTGAAAACCAAATCCATGTAATCACACGATTCATTTTCAGGAAATGAAAAATAGATCTCGGTCACGCTTTCTGTGTATGCTCACTACCAAGATGATTGATCTACGCGTCCCCTTCGTTTCGTGCCTCTGCCTGATCGCAGCCCTAGCCCCTGCGCAGCAAAAGCAATCGCCCTCCCCCAGTAGAGACCTGATCTGGTCCGCTGGCGGCAGCTTCAGTCTGGGCAAAGCCGTGCCAGGCGTCATCGAGGTGCGCGGAGCCGATGCCTTTCCCATCGTCAAAGATGGTGGCGGGCAAAAGGCGTTCGGAGCAGCAGGCACAGCTGGGCGCGGCCGTCTGGTAGCCTTTTCCCACGGCTCTTTTATGGGCAAAGGCGAGACTCTCAAACAAAAAGCCGCCCTGCAGCTTTTCGCCAATGCGGTGAAATGGGCTGGCCGCAGCGATCGGCCCAATGTCGGCGTGCACCCCTCCGCCATATCGGCCCGCGCCTACCTCGCGCAGCAGCAGATACCCTCCAGCCAGGTGCTGCCCAGCCAGATCGCTCAGGCAAAGCCACACGTCTACTGCGTGATCAGCGATAGCCAGGCGCTCACAGCAAAGGATATCGAGACTATCCAGCGCTATCTGAATGCTGGCGGCGGCGTGGTCGTAGCCACCACTCCTTGGGCCTTTGCCAAGCGCCACACGGACTTCAGCCAATCTCCCGGCAATCGCCTGCTGAGCGCCGCCGGACTGGCCTTTCTACCCCGTGGCTACTGCGACAATAAAGCTCCTGTATCGGTCTACCGCCCTGTCGAGGCTCTCGATCGCGAGCAGCAGCTCTGGGATGCCAGCCTCACCCCACCCCACTCCGAGCACCTCGCAGTAAAGGCGGCACAGCGCCTAGCCGCCAATCCGCAAACGACAAATCCCGTCCTGATCGAAAATCTCAAACAAGGCATCACCCTGAGTGGCGACGATCTCACCGCCTACCTGCACAGCCTACTCGCACTGAATCAAGCGATCGGTCCGATCACGCCAAACCGGAAAAACCCAATCACCCCAGAAAAGAGCCCCTTGGTCGATACCGTGATCCAGATCGAGAGCCAGCTCAATCTATCGCTACCCGCAGGCATGATGTACCCGATCCCTGCAGCCACCGACTACCCCGGCCCTGTCGCCGATAGCACACCCCGCGTCACCAAAAACCTCTCTCTCGACTGCCAGTACCGTGGCTGGGCCAGCCACCGCAGCCCCGGTGGCTGGAATGCCAAAGAAATCCGCTCCACTGGGCTCTACGCCCCACCAAGCGAAGTGATCACCGTAACCGCGCCGGAAGCACTCGCAGCGCAGGGCTACGAGGTGGTGATCGGCTTTTACGGCGGTCAGCTGAAGAATCGCAAGCAATGGCACCGCTACCCCCGCCTGCAGCGTAGCGTGCCGATCCGAGGCACCGAGACTCGCGTGTCGAATGCCCTCGGCGGTCTCGTCGGCATCCGCATCCCACACCAGGCTCGAGCTGGGCAGCAGCCTTTCACCATTGCAGGTGCCGTGCAGGCTCCACTGTATATCGAGGGCCAGACCAGCGCCGACGAATGGCGCTCGACCATCCGCCACTACGCAGCACCGATGGCCGAGATCGCTAGCGATCGCATCATCATCACGGTGCCCAGCGCCGATATCCGCGATATCGACGATCCCGCAGCCGTTACCCAGCTGTGGAGCGAGATCCTCGAGATGTCGGCCGATCTAGCGGGATTCGACCGCAGCCAGTATCGTGCCGAGCGCCTGTGGTTCGACCGTCAGCCAGCCGCAGGCCTACTGCACAGTGGCTATCCGGTGTGTGGATTCTACGGCGAGCACTCGCGCCTAGCAGTGGATGCCGAGCAGCTGCGCGAGAAAGGCTTCTGGGGATTTTTCCACGAGTATGGGCACAACCACCAGCACGCCCTGTGGAATCTACCCAACACCGGCGAGACCACCTGCAACCTGTGGTCCGTCTACGTCTACGAAGAGCTGATCGGCAAGCCCCGCACCGAGGCTCACCGCGCGCTAAACCCATTGGTGCGCCTACAGACCCGCAAACGCTACTTCGCCTCCGATCCTATCGACTTTCAGAAAAACTGGAGCGTCTGGACCTCACTCGATACCTATCTACTCGTGCAGGAGGAGTTCGGCTGGGAGCCTTTCAAAAAAGTCTTCGCCGAGTACCACACCCTACCCGAAGCCGAATGGCCCAAAGGCCAGCAAGCCATCAACGACCAATGGGTGATCCGCCTGTCCAAGGCCTGCGGCAAAAATCTAGCCCCCTACTGGCGCGCCTGGCACCTACCTCTCACCGAGCAGGTCGATGAGCAGCTAGCCGATCTACCCGTGTGGCACTGCAAAGCGATCGCGATGTAGGGAGATAGATCTCATTGCAAAGCCGTCTCGATATCTCCACAATAGCCACACTATGACCTTTCGTATCTTCGCCATCCTATGGCTTCTCACTTCCACGGCCCTACACGCCGGCCAGCAGCACGTGCTAGTCGCCGCCGGCGGCAAACTCACCGTGCTGAAAGCCGACCAGGGCGGACAACTCACCGAGACACAGAGCTTTGAGATGAATGGCTCAGCCGGCCCTATGGGGCTCTCGCCAGACGAGCGGCTGCTCTACATCAACACCCACCTGCCCGAGGACAAAAAAGTGCCCGCCTTTGCCACCTTTTCTGTATCCGAGAGCGGCGAGCTAGCGCTGCTACACACCGCTCCATCGGTGTGGAATAATGGCTACCTGCGAGTCGATGCCACCGGCCGCTACATCGCCGGAAACAACTACGGCATCGGCAAAGTCGGCATCTGGGAAATAGCGGAGGACGGCATCTACCGCGGTGCCGAGCCCCGCGACTTCGAGCTGGAAAAGCGCGCCCACTCAGCCGTCTTTTCCGCCAACAATCACCACCTCTTCGTGCCTGCCACGGGGCCGAATAAAGTCTTTCAGCTAGTCTTCAATGCCGAGACTGGCGCCGTGCACCCCAATCAACCCTCATCCGCCCCGGGCCCCGTCGCTATGGATACCGCTCGCGAGCCACGCCACATCGTGCTCCACCCGACTCTAGACATGGCCTACACCACCCAGGAGCGCCTCTACCCAGGAGCCGCCGCCTGGAAATACGATCGCGACAAAGGTCTACTCGAGCTAGCTCAGACGATCCGCACCGCGCCCGGCGATGCCGAAAAGATGTCGACTGCCGATCTGCACATCTCCGTGGATGGTAAGTTCCTCTACGTCTCCAATCGCGATGGCCTCGATAAAAAATCCCCCACAGGCCGCGATGTGATCAGCTGCTTTTCCATCGATCAAGAGACCGGCCTACTTACCCTAGTCGACCACTTCCCCTGCGAGCGCGTGCCGCGCTCCTTTGCACTGGGTAGGTATGGCGATTTCGCCTATGTCGGCGGCCAGGGCGATAGCAAACTAGGCGTCTACCAGATCCATCGCGAGACTGGTCATCTCAAAAAGATCACCAGCTACGATATGCCCGGTTCCATCCGCTGGGTCACGGTGATAAAGTCGAAGTGATAGTACAACTTGCCTTTTGAGTCTCGATATACAGATCCTCGGCCGGCCAGGCTATGATAATGCCACTCTAGTGACTGTCGATACAGGCAATGCTATCCATCGCCTGCTATTCGACTGTGGCGCTGGCTGCCTCGACTCGCTGAGCACCTCAGACATCCAGTCCATCGATCATGTGTTTTTCTCGCACTACCACATGGATCATATCTGTGGTTTCGATGACTTCTTTCGCGCCAACTACAATCGGCCCGATCGCCCAGTGATTCTCTGGGGGCCACCTGGTACGATCGACATCATGCACCACCGCATGCGCGGCTACACGTGGAATCTCCACCACGGTCAACGGGGGGAATGGATCGTCAATGAAATCGGGCTCGATGGCAGTAGCGGCTCCGTGCAAAGCGCGGGCTTCTACACCAAAGAAGCCTTTGCCAAAAAACACCTCAAACAGCCGCGCCTACAGCTGAGCGACGACTACCACATCGACTGGCAGATGCTCGACCACGGCTCGATCCCATCGGTAGCCTACCGCCTGCGCGAGACCGATCGAGAAAACATCGATCCCCAAGCCCTCCATGAAATCGGTATCCGCCCCGGACCCTGGCTGCGAGAGCTAAAGGAAACCCTCGAGGATGACGACACCATCGAACTAGAGGGCACAGCCTACCGCGCCGGCGACCTGCGCCAGCGCCTGATGACCACCAAGCCCGGCGAATCGATGGCCTACCTGACTGACTTCATCCTCGAGCCAGGTAGCACAGCATGGCAACACACGGCCGACTGGCTGCAGCAGACCGACACCCTAGTCTGCGAGTCTCAGTATCTCGAGACCGATGTGGACCTAGCCAAAGCCAACTCCCACATGACCGCCAAGCGCGTCGGCCAACTCGCCGCCGAGGCCCAAGTAGGCAAACTACTCCTACAGCACGTATCCCGCCGCTACTCCAAAGAAGACTGGCAGCTACTACTGAAAGAGGCGCAAGCCGAGCATAGCGAAACCGCATTCCCCTCGCACTGGCGATTGTACCCTATTGAATGAAAATTGTACCCTATTGAATCGGGCAATTTCCCCCTTCTACCAGAGTAGGAAAACCAAGGCAGGGCGACCTCTCGTCGCCCATCACCCCAAGCAAAACCCACCTACGCCCCCACAGGCGCTAGATCTCCAGGAAAGTCACCACCTTCTTCATCGGTCGGCTTCTTCTTTTCAGATCCCGACGGCTTTTCATCCTCGGCAGGTAGATCTGGTGGAGTCGGGCGAGTCGGCGGATTGATGATCCGTCCGTGCTCCATGATCTCCGCCATATGCGAGCCGTCGATAGTCTCGTACTCGATCAGCGCGTCGGCGATCACCTTGAGAGTCGTCATGTTCTCAGAGATCAGGCGAGTCGCCTCGTCGTAAGCCTCATCGATGAATCGCTTCACTTCAGCATCGATCTTCTGCGCGGTCGCCTCGCTGTAGTTGCGTGGCGATGAGATGTCGCGAGCTAGGAATACCTGCTCCTGCCCCTCACCGTACTCGACCATACCGAGCTCATCACTCATACCCCATTTGCACACCATCTGGCGAGCCAGGCTAGTCGCCTGCTGGATATCACCAGCAGCACCATTGGCATAATCGTCGAATACCAACTGCTCTGCCACCCGGCCACCCATGGTGAGGATGAGCCTCGAGATACACCACTTCTTGTAGAGGGTGTTTTTATCATCCTCAGGCAGGTAGTAGGTCGCACCTAGAGATGGTCCACGCGGGATGATGGTGACTTTGTGCACGGGATCGGAGTGATCGACCAGCATACCTAGCAGGGCGTGCCCCGCCTCGTGGTAGGCTGTCTTTTCTTTCTCCTCTTCGCTCTGCGCGAGGCTGCGGCGCTCTTTACCCCAGCGGACCTTATCGCGCGCCTCCTCCAGCTCAGGGAGAGTTACGGCATTCAGACCTTTTCTAGCAGCAAGAAGCGCCGCCTCATTTATCAAGTTGGCCAGCTC
Source organism: Verrucomicrobiota bacterium (assembly GCA_020630975.1). GTDB lineage: Bacteria > Verrucomicrobiota > Verrucomicrobiia > Verrucomicrobiales > DEV007 > Arctic95D-9. Next base: position 8,210 of record JAHDID010000099.1, on the reverse strand, counting down.
AGCGCCTGAGAAACCAGGGGTCCCCCGGGCTACCACCTCGAGGTCCACATCTTCGGCTAGTTTGATCTTATTAGCGTGGACTTTCAGGATCTCGGCACGGCCATTCACATCCGGCAAGTTCACCGTGACCTGACGATCGAATCGACCAGGGCGCAGCAGCGCCGGATCGAGCACATCTGGGCGGTTGGTCGCTGCGATGATGATGACCCCCTCCTGAGTGTCGAAACCATCCATCTCCACGAGGAGCGCATTCAGTGTCTGCTCGCGCTCGTCGTGACCACCACCTAGGCCATGGCCACGATGACGACCGACCGCATCGATCTCGTCGATGAAGATCAGACAAGGCGCATTCTTTTTACCCTGCTCAAACATGTCGCGCACACGAGACGCCCCCACACCGACAAACATCTCTACGAAATCCGAACCACTGATGGAGAAAAACGGTACATCCGCCTCGCCTGCGATAGCCCGCGCGAGGAGAGTCTTACCCGTACCCGGAGGGCCTACCATCAGGATACCTTTCGGGATCTTTCCACCGAGACGCTGAAACTGCTTGGGATCGCGCAGATACTCGACGATCTCCCACACCTCATCTTTGGCCTCTTCCACACCTGCCACATTTTTGAAGGTGATCTTATTTTTGTCCATCGACATCAGCTTGGCCTTACTCTTGCCAAAGCTCATTGCACCACGGCCAGCCGATTTGAGCTGATGACGGAAAAAGATGATCAGCAGGATGATCAGAAAGAAAAACGGCACATACATCATCATCATCGTCCCGAAGCCCTCGCGCCTAGTGGGCGTGTTGGTCAGAGTCAGGTCGTTATCTGCTAGCAGCTGCTTAAATTCGTCTTTGTAGAGATCAAGGCGGATGGGCGCCCAAAATGCTTGGGCACCGAGAGGTTCACCATTTTTGTCCACACCATCCTGGCGGTAATATCCCTCCACCGTATTACCACGGCTGGCCTCGCTCTGAGTCACGATCAAGTCGTAGGCCTTAGGCTTGCGCTCTTTGTCGATCACGATCTCGCCAGCGTTAGCCTTTTCGACAAACTCCTCGTAGGTCAGTGCCTTCCGATCATTGAAGCCACCATTGCGAGTCGCCATCGCTAGGGCGAACAGACTCAACGCGATAAAAAGCAACACGATGAACTTCCAGTTCACGCTATTCCCTTCCGGGTTCTCGTTGCGGTTAGAATTCTGGTTGTCGTCGTTTTGCATGGGATAGTTGAGTAGGAGAGAGAATCGGGCACGATGTCTAGTCGCACTCTGTCGGATAGTTGAAGGCAGTTATTTTACGGTAGTCCCAGCCACATGAGCAGGGGCGAGACTGTATCACATGCCAACGAAACACGCAATCGAGGGCATCAGACACCCAAAACCGCAAGATGCGAGCCAAAATATCGACCAGATTGTCACTCTAACCGACGATCAGCCTGAACCAACCTGTCAAAATTCTCGAACGCTCTTCGTAAGTTTCCAAATAAAAGTACGTCACCGATGCCCACCGAGAGGCAAAAGCGACCTAGAAAACGCTCCGACAGGCGAATTCTCGCCCAATATCCGCTACAACCCCCATGAAACAGCCCTTTTTGTCACAATAAACGGTTGGAAATGCCCGAAACAGACACTATAAAAGACGAGGTCCTTAAGGGATCTAAACAAACAACAAGACTAAATGATACAAGTTGCTAAACTAAAAATGCTGGTCGCCGCGACTGGTGCTGCTCTGCTTCTAACAGGTGGCGCCATGGCTGGTGAAAGCAAGTGCGTCATTAATGACAAAGCACCAATCTGTGATGGAGCATCGATCTGCGACATCTTTGATAACACTACTCTCTATAAAAACGAGAACGCAGGGCTCATCCAGAGCGTCGCTCTGACTGGTCGTTACCACGGTCAGTATCACGATTCATCTCACACTGTATCCAACAGCGCTCTTGCCGGTGCAAACGGCAGCTATGGTAACCGCTATTGGGAGCACCGTCGTTTCCGCATTGGCACAAAGGTGAAGCTCATCAACGGATGGCAGTTTTACAACGACTGGAACATCGGTGACAGCAATAGCGGTGGCGAAAAACTTGCTGGTGGCGATTTCTGGGGTTCTCTGGACACTTTTGGCCTAAAGGGCAAAATCGGTGATCTTTCTGTGAACATCGGTAAGCAGAAGCAGAAAGTCACTCGCGAGTATGCAACTTCATCTAAAAACATTCTTACTTTCGAGCGTTCACACATCGTAAATGAGGTGAGGGCTGGTAAGCCTTGGGGTTTAACTCTTGGGCTCGAGACCGGCGGTATTAAGCACACCTTCGGTGGCTGGCTCAACGGTAATGAACTGAGTGCAGATGGCGGCGGTCTTGGTTGGCCTACCACTAGAACTCGTGGTTCTCTTTCCTACAACGCAGAGGTCTCCCTCAACGATGCGACTGACTTCCACTTCGACTACATCTACACCAACAACAGCGGTGGTAACATCAATGGTAGAGGAAACGCTGACGGCGGGCAGGAGTCAGCTTACCAGCACGTAGCTGCTTTCGGCACAGAGTCCGATTTCGGTAAGCTCGATCTAGTGACCGACGTGATTTTTGGCCTCAATCGCGAAACTACCACCGGCGGAGGCGGAACCAACAGGATCGCTGCTGGTGAAGACACATTTGGCGTCGTCATCATGCCTTCATACGACATCACTGACAGACTACAGCTTGTCACTAAGTATGCTTACGCATCGAACAGCCGCCTACATCGCCCACAGCGCGGTGCGACCCGTTCAGGCATGACTCAATACAACCTTCAGGACGTAAACACTTTCTACGCAGGCCTAAACTACCGCATCTGTGGTGACAACCTTAAGTTGATGGCTGGCTATGAGTACCTCAGTGCCGATCTCTACGGTGCCGGAAATGGTTCCATCGAGGGCGACACTTGGATGCTAGGTGTCCGCACCTACTGGTAAGCCCTAGCGCTTACACTCTTATTTTTATCTTATTATCGGGGTGGGGTCTTTGGAGGCCCCGCCTTTTTTGTGCCCATCTCTAGCGATGCGCGATTGCCATCACCGCAGGTCCACCGTAAAGTCCGCGACTTTTATCTCAGAGACCTATGCTCACCATACGAAAGCTCAAGAAATCCTACGGCGGTCAGACCCTATTCGAGGATGCTGATCTACAGATCAACTATGGCGAGCGCGTAGCCCTCGTCGGCCCCAATGGAGCCGGTAAATCTACGATCTTCCGCATCGTGCTGGAGGAGGAAGAAGCCGACAAAGGCTCCGTCGAGCGAGATGAGTGGACCATCACCGGATTCCTCCCGCAGGAGAGCGAAAACGTAGGCGACGAGACCGTGCTCGAGGTAGCCACAGGACGTGCTGGCCAGATCGAGGAGTACGAGACTATCCTGAAAAAGCACGAAGACGCCGGCACAGTCGACGATCCCGAGTACAGCCAGACCCAGACAAAATTCGACGCGCTGAACGACCCTCAGGTCGAGGCCAAAGCCAAAAAGATGCTCCGCGGACTAGGCTACGCAGAGCAAGACTTTGAGCGCCCCGCCAAGGAGATGAGTGGCGGCTGGATCATGCGAGCCCACCTGGCCCGCCTACTGGTCATGGAGCCCGACCTGCTCATGCTCGACGAGCCCACCAACCACCTCGACCTCATGTCGCTGCTGTGGTTCCGTGATTACCTGAAGAATTACTCCGGAGCCGTCCTCTTGATTTCGCACGACCGTGGATTCATGGATGAGCTGATCGATACCGTCTACGAGATCGGCGATAAGAAGCTGAAGAACTACACCGGCAACTACAGCGACTTCGAGAAGCAGCGCCAGAAAAACTACGAGACGCACAACGCCGCCTACAAGAATCAGCAAAAGCAGATCAAAGACCTGCAGGACTTTGCCAATAAATTCCGCAACGTCTCCTCGAAAGCCAGCCAGGCACAGTCCAAGCTCAAAGAGATCGAGCGCATGGACAAGATCGAGAAGCCGATAGCGCCGAAAAAGCCATTCCGCTTTCAGATCCCCGAGCCTCCACGTGGTGGACAAAAGGCCGTCACTCTCAATCAGATCGACTTCGCCTACGAGACCGGCCCCAAGATCTACGAAAAACTCGACTTCGAGGTCGAGCGCGGCGAGCGCACCGTGCTAGTCGGCCCCAACGGTGCCGGTAAGTCGACTCTACTCAAAATCCTAGCCGGCGAGCTCAAGGTACAGGAGGGCGACTACAAGCTCGGCCATAATGCCAAGATCGGCTACTTCAGCCAGCACCGCCAGGCCACCCTAGATCCCAATGCCACCGTGGTCAGCGAGGTCATGAATGCCGCCCCTCACCTCCGCGAGGACGAGGCTCGTGGTATCCTCGGCTCCTTCATGTTCCGCAAGGAAGAGGTCTACAAGATGACCAAAGTGCTCAGTGGTGGTGAGAAAAGCCGCCTGAGCCTAGTGAAATTCCTCGTCGATCCGCCCAACCTACTGCTGATGGACGAGCCCACCACCCACCTCGACATCCTCACCGTCGAGTCACTGATCATGGCGCTCAGCAGCTACGAAGGCACCTTGGTGTTCATCTCGCACGATGTTCACTTCATCAAAAAGCTAGCCACCGACGTCGTCCAGGTCGCCAACGGCCGTCTCAAGCGTTTCTCCGGCGACTGGGACTACTTCGTCGACAAATCCGGCGGCGGCGACGAGCGCGCAGCCCTGACATCCGACATCACCTAGAGCACACCCTGCTCCATACTCTCCGCTATAGGCCCAATAAGTCATATAGGGCCTATAGCACTCCAAAAAAACATGTGGCGGCGAGTGTAAACGAGTGGCCAGCAGAGCCCCCAGCCACTACCCAAGCAAACACCCAACCCTGCAACACCCAAAAAAGTGGCGGCGAGTGTAAACGAGTAGCCAGCAGAGCCCCCAGCCACTACCTAGGCACAGGCGGCGGCACAGCCACCCTCTTCACCCTAGCCTCATTCACCAACTGCGCCGGTATCGCAAAGGTCAGCCCATTCAATCCCGGCTCAGCAAAACACGGCAATATATTCGACCTCAGCCCATCCTCATGAGCTGCTGCTCCGGGCACCCAAAGGTCGGCCGCATAGGCCTCCACATCGCCCACCAGCCAGCTAGGTAGCCTGCGCCTCTTCCCGAAGGTATAAGTCTCGTCCTCGATCATCTCCGCCAGCTGCTCTTGCTGCATATTACTCGGCACACCGAAGTGAGCTTCCGCTAGGGCTGGCCCAGCCACAGTCATCGCCTCATATGCCCCAGGGCCAGATGCCACCACCACCAGTGCAGGCGAGCTCTCCCCTTGATAGAGCACCATCGTATTCGCCATCACCACCTGGGCCTGAATGATCTGCGCCTCCCGCGTCGCCCGTCGATACCTAGCCACCAGCTCTGGCGTAGCTCGCACTCGGTTTTTCACCTGAGCTCGGATATCCTTATTGGTCAGCCCCATCACTTGGCAGGTCCACGTCTGAAACAGCGTCAGATGGATATCACGGATATACTTGAGCCCTTCATCACTTTCAAAAAATTCGATCGCCGCATGCCGCAGACGGTTTTCGCTCAGTTGTAGAGGTAAGCTATCGATCATACTTCACTTGTTTCCGCTCCCAGCGGTAACAGATCAGAAAAATTTTGGCAAGTGCACTCCTTCCATGTCCAACAAATAGGATCGCCCTCGCATTGACGACCCTCCTTGGCTTTGATAAGACAACTGTCATGTATCGATTGGTCTTCTACTTGATGCTCTCGTTCATAGGTATGCTGTTCGCAGGCCTACCTGGAGCTGGAGCTATCTTCTTCGGACTCTATGCACTGCATCTATGGCGCTATCAGTTTCGCTATCTCGGGGCCAGAGATCAGCGATTTTTCCTATTCCGTATCTGGCGAAAAGCCAAGCTATCGCTCTATCAGCCGACTTTCTGCATCTTTGCCGCACTTGCGATAGTCACCCTACTATCATTCATCATCAGCCCGCTCGCCTATGCCAAGATATGGGGCGCCGACAAAGAGATCGCGCTCGCCCAACAAATCGGCTCCTGGCAAAACAAATTCTACACCGCTACCGAATGGCTAGACGGCGCACCACTCTTAGGCATCTTTCTATTCATTACCGGCTTTCTGCTAGTCATCAATCTCGTCTGGCCGAATCTCAACTTACTAGATAAAGCACCACGGATCCGAGCGCGCATCCGTGGCATCCTCATCTTTATCACCACACTATCTTGTTTCTCCTACGTCTCGTCCTCATCCATCGAGGGCAACCGCTCGCTAGTCACCGCCACGCTTCGCAGCGACCTGATCGAGGAAGAAGACGAAATCCAAAAACTCCACACCCAAGCTGCCGCCATGCGCATGGTGATAGACGAGATCGAAAATCTCGACAACGAAGAGACCAAAAAACTAGCCCTAGCCATCCGCGCCATCGCCGCTGCCGAATCGGCCAGCGATCTAGCTAAAGAACTCGGCAATCAAGCCGGCCAAAAGAAGGCCGCGCAGATGAAACGCCCGCCCGCATCTAAACCTGTCCCCCGCTACGATCACATCAAAGACTGGGCCGAACTCGCCGAAATCCGCGCCAATACCACCGATGATATGAAACGTGCCAAACTCGTGCGCAAAGCCGCGCACGACGCCCTCAATATCGGCGTCGACCAGCTCGGCCGCGACATGGCAACCCACCTAGGGCAATCCTGGAGCAAATTTCCCCGCACCGTATTCGGCGAATTTTTCTCCGCCATGTCCAATGCCTTCTACCAAGTCTGCAGCGACTTCACCCCCGACGGCAAACTCAAGACCCAAGACGACCTACTACAATCCGTAAAACAAGCCAACCCCGACATCAACAACGAACGCGCCATCGCCAACTGGCTAGACGAAGCCATCCCAGCCGGCACCGCCCCCGACCGTCTCAACGCCGCCTTCGAGAAGAAGGTCGCCAACGCAGAAGTCGATCTAAGCGCCAGGAAAGCAGCAAAAGCAGCCGCCAGCGCTGATGATGCCGCTAAAGCAGGGAAAGCGGCTAAGACGATATTGAAAGTGTTGTTCTAAAATAGCCTAATTCACTAAAAGGAATTTAGACGACCTTCCACAACCTGCCTTATTGCATTTAGAAAGACAGAACCCAAAAACCCTTCTGATAAAAATATCGAGGTGCGAATAAGCTAGAACCCACCAAGGATCTAAATCACACCCAAGGAGAGCTACCTAACATTAACCAAATTTAGCCCCCTAAATCTATTCGATATGTTATCATATTTACAAAAATTAAAATAATACTTCTTGATGTCTAATTCGTCTTGCAACCCATCCAGAAATAAAAATGCCCGAGCTGTAACATGTATAGTAACAATTTTGTTTTTGTTCCTGCATACATTTGCAATACAAATCCATGCGATCGACTTTAAAGTAACCAGTCATCCCTTACACGACAAAGATCTTGATTACTGCTTCGCAGCGCTTCGACCTTACGTAGTCATAGCTGCCCAAGGTATAGTGTTCGGGCTAAATATTTTTTATCTAATCTCAGTATTAAAGAATTATGTTAAACCCAGATGGTACCTTCCAATACTCAGTATAATAGTTTTGTATCCCATATGGCACTATATCCAAGTTTTTTTTATTAAGCGAACCCACGTATCGGTCCGACCGCACTCAGAGTATATAGAACTCATTGTTTCATGGACCTTTAGGATGTTTATTATTGGTTTTTTTGGGATTCGTCTTAATTATAAGCTTTATTAAGCCGATCGATAAAAAAGGGAGAACGGGACGAAGCCGCAAACCAGCACCACAGGCCGAACATTCATCCTCGGATCGAGGCGATTAAAAATGATGGTGCTATACCTGTGCGTGACCTACTACGCCACAAAGTGAGGTATTTCTGTGATGGAACTGTCTTAGGAACCGTAGAATTCGTCAACGAAGTCTTCGAGCGAGAACGCGAAGCCAATGCCAATCGCAAGTTGCAGCGGTTCAGCGATACGCGAAAGACAGGGGCGAGGAAGATGCTCGGAGCCGATTGGGGTGAACTGCGTGTTCTTAGAGACTTGCAGACGTGAAATTTTATAAGGCAGGCTTTTAATAAAAAAGATACTCTGTTGGGAGATTGGGCTACAAACCTTGTAACTGTAAAGGGCCGAAACCAGGCTACCCAAGGTATGTTCTCTAACGGTTACCCTGTAACGCAAGAGCACCTTGTCACAAACAAT
>JAHDID010000098.1 GCA_020630975.1 Verrucomicrobiota bacterium | reverse complement strand
TCACTTCTTCCCCTTCTTCTGCTTAGCCATTCGCTCTAGGATCTGCTTATTACGCTCGATGCCGCGCCGACGGATTTCATCAGAATGATAGTGCATGGAGATATCGGAGAGGTCCTGCAGCTCATTCTCTGGCACCTGATACTGCTCGCGTAAGCTCTCGAGCTCGCCATGCAGGCGCGAGGCCTCAGCCGCATACTTGGGATCGGCGTAGACATTACTCATTTCCTTGGGATCGGCCTGCAGATCGTAGAGTTCCCACTCTTTCACATCGTAAAAGTTCATCAGCTTGTAGCGGCCATCGTAGACACCCTCGTGGCGCTGTACCATGTGCCAGCCTGGGTACTCGTAGTAGTGGTAGTAGTGACTCGTGCGCCAGTCGGCTGGCTTCTCACCCGATAAGATCGGCACCAGACTAGCGCCCTGCATATCAGAGGGATCATCAGCCCCTGCGATATCAAGAAAGGTCTGAGCGAAGTCGAGATTCGACACCAAATCGCTACTTACCGAGCCAGGCTTGATCTTACCCGGCCAACTCACTAGCAAAGGCGTGCGATATGATTCATCATACATGAAACGCTTATCAAACCAACCGTGCTCGCCCAAGTAAAATCCCTGATCACTGGAGTAGATAAATACCGTATTCTCAGCTAGTCCATTTTCCTGCAGATAGGCACGCAGTTCACCCACACTATCATCGACCGACTTGATACAGCGCAGGTAGTTTTTCAGATAGCGCTGGTATTTCCACCGAATCAGATCCTTACCCGTCAGCTTAGCTTTGAGAAAGGCATCGTTCTTTGGCTGAAAGGCAGCATCCCACTGGGCTTTCTGCTCGTCGGTCATGCGACCATAGAGACCTCGTGCAAATTGACCGGTCTCATCCGCTTCTTTTACCTTCAGATCAGTCGCGAGAGTCATAGTTTTCTCGATCGACATATCCTGATCGCGCGCCGCTGTGCCACGGCCCTCGTAGTCATCAAAAAGAGTGTCCGGCTCGGGGATCTCGATATCGTCGTAGAGCGTCAGGTATTTCGGCGCTGGATCCCAGGCACGGTGAGGCGCTTTGTGCTGCACCATCAGGATGAAGGGCTTTTCCTTATCCCGCTGCTCGTCGAGCCAGGTCAGCGCCTTGTCCGTGATCACCTCGCTACAATAGCCGGTGATACGCTCTTTGCCCTCGGCATTGCGGAAGTCGGGATTGTAGTAGCTACCCTGCCCCGGCAGGATCTCCCAATGATCAAAACCCGTAGGATCGCTAGCTAGGTGCCATTTGCCAATGATCGCCGTCTGGTACCCCACTTGGCGCAATAACTTCGGAAAAGTCTGCTGGGAGCCATCAAACTTGGTCGCTTCGTTTTTGTAGAATTTATTTAAGTGGCTGTACTTACCGGTCAAAATGGTAGCCCGGCTAGGCCCACAAATCGAATTAGTCACCATACAACGCGTGAAGCGCATCCCATCCTCCGCGATGCTATCGAGATGCGGAGTCGGCGCGATCTCCGCCAGCGGTCCACCGTAGGAACTGATCGCCTGTGTCGCGTGGTCGTCGGAAAAAACAAACACGATATTCGGCCTGTCGGCGGCGGATGCCCAGGCTGTGAGCAGGGTGATGGCTAGGGTATGGAGCAGAGTCTTTCTCATCGCTACTACCAAGCGACAGAAGACACCGGGATGCCAAGTCAAAAATAGGCATGATCTCGGCCTAAGCCAGCTATCCTCCCTCCCACAAGCCTGAGTCAGACTCAATGAATCACCGAAAGTGTGCCCGCTGGCTGATTTGACCAAAGCGTGACACCCTCCGCAATCCAGTCACTATGGTATGGTAACGAAACAACCCCATCATGACTGACGGAAAAGAATTCGCTCCGATCCTTTCGAGTTACCAAGAACTGAACTTTCCTATTCGGCACTCCCGAACTGGACTTTAAGGGCACAGAAAAATGCTCCCCCTCCCCCAGGCCAGTCCCATAACGCTTGGCCCAATCGGCATAGTCTACAGTCATCAGTAGCCCAGGCCGATATCTCAACCACGATCGATCAAACTCCTGCCTCAGTTGGCTTCGACTCATACCAGGTCGGAGCTCCGAATAAGCCCAAGCGATGAGCGCTTTATCACGAGACGTGAAACTCTCGTTCCTCTGCTGCCCACTGACACTGAACACACTAGGATAGCGATGCGAATCATTAATAAACCCAAGGACCTGAGTGATCTCCTCCAGCAAGAAATGCTCGATCGATCCCTCGCCCCAATCCTCTTCTAACTTTGCGATAAACACCGTCCCTTTGCGTATCATAAAATCGCTCTGAGAAGCCGTCTCATACCAATAGGTTCCCCAATTACCTTCGGGATATCGCACACCAGCGTATTTTTTATGTAGTCGGGGAAAGTCCTTTAAAGCCCCAAAGATAACCCGCAAATCACCCGTTCCTTTTCCTTTAGGTTTGACCGAAAGCGTCCCAAAACCATGATCGCGCGCCACCTCATTGAGCTTAGCCACCGCATCTATCGCCAATGCTCTTTCCACATCTGTAGCATAGTGTATCGATACTACAGGACTTTTAGTCCATAGCCGAACTCCACTCTGTTTTTGCCCTGCAGAGCTAACCACCTCAGGATTCAAAAGCACTTCCTGAACCCACTCAAACTCGGCTCTAGCTACTGGTGAAAAATCGACCAGTGAGAAACTCGAATCCTGACTATCGGCTATAGGAACTCCACAAAATCCAAGTAAAAGCAACACGATAAACCTCAATGACGATATCAATCGTAGATACAGATAAACGGACATTTTACATAGTGTAGAGTGGAATAGAGCCCTTACAAATTCCCCCTCTTTCAATCGACTCACCCTCGCTGCTGCCCAAACATCCACTCCCACAGCTCCTCACTCGCATAGGCCAACCGCCCGGCTCCGTGGCCCTCGTCGGGGTAGATCTTTAGTTTTGCCTGGGTCCCACCAGCTGCTTTGATGGCTTTCACCATTCGTTCGGATCGCTCTGCGGGCACCACCTTGTCTTTTGCCCCAGCGAAAGCGTAGAGCGGCACTTTGGCGAGATTCGCAGCCCATGCCTCGAGATCGGGCGTGACATCCTTTGGGCCACCAGGACCGATACCACCTACGATCGGTGCGATCGCCGCGAAGTGCTGGGGCGAATGCCCTCCCCACATGAACGAACCGTAACCGCCCATACTATTGCCGGTTAGATAGATTCGACTCTCATCGATCGCAGGCACAGACTCTTTCAGATGAGCTAGCCACAAATCCAGATCGTGCGCCTGATAAGTGCGATGAGGATGATCCTTTGGCAAACGCAACACTTGCGGAGCGACGACGATACAAGGCTGAGGCCGCGTCTGCTGCATAGCCTGAGTCATCCGCCCGACTTGGCCACGGATCTTTTCGATCTCGTCCCCGATGCCACCTGCTCCGTGCAGATAGATGAGCAGGGGCAGCTTCTCTTCCTGATCTCCGTTTTCGGGCTGATAGATCAAAAAATCTGGATTGAGCGATCTCAACTGGCTGCTAACGGCTTCAGGCACGGTCTGTACCTGATAATCACGGGCATCCTGAGCCCTGACCAGCAGCGCAGAGAAAAAAACTAACGAGTAGAGGCAAAAAGATCTCATCTCGCCTAGTGAAGCGGAAAGTACGAAAAAACTCCACCTCAGAATCGAGTCTGATCAGTGGAGCTACGGTTTGGGGGATGGGAATGTCGAGTCGCGACTATTCGCTGGGGATCGACGCGTCGGGATGGTAGCGACGCAGCTGCTTCAGCCAGTCGACGCGCTGAGTTATCCGATGAGCTGTGCGCATTTCGCCTTCGGCAGCCTTCTGCTCGAGCAACAAAGGATCAGAGATCTCGATAGGCTCAGGCGACTGCCCAGTCACGATCTGGAGGGCCTCCTCGATGGAGATACTTTGGTGGCCTTTACAGTTCATCATTGTTGATATTATCGTCTAGCTTCGGCTGAATTGCAAACTCCCGAGTGTGCTTCGTGACATTTTCTGCTCGAGAGATGACCAGATCAAAGGCCGATACCCCTGTCTTGGTGCGAACCAGATTGCGGGGGTGTGCATCGGCTATGACGATATCCAGCTCAGGGCTATACCAGCCCTTAATATTGGGGTGCACACATGTCATCCCCTTTTTCTTGAAAAATTCTTCAATTTCCTCCAATTCAGGGTCATCTCCCTCCATCACTGGCTGACTGATCACCGGTATCACGCGGCCATTCTCATCGATACAGACCCCCTCTAGGCGGATATCATCGCCGAAAAGCTCATTGTGAATCTGCTTTCGAACCAGGTAATCTTCGACACTCTTCTCGTCGATCAGTGTCATCTGGCCATCGTCGCCAAACCCAACGGTCTTAGGGCTGACAGCCGCCTTGTAGACTCGCCCCTCCTCCAGCCACACCTGGTGCTCAGCACCAGCAAAGTCATAATTCTCCTTCAGCGGGAATACTCGATTCTCAGATTGAGCCCAAGCTAGCAGATCTTTAGCATCCATTGAATATCAGTAAAAATATAGACTCCTGAACGCACTGATTCATTCAAACTTAGGGCGGGAATCGAGAGCACAAGCCAGCCTCAAGCTTCCACCAGCCGCACTCCAGCAGTATCTGTGATCCTTGCATTGATCTCATCTACCCCTGCCTGGATCGAGCTTTCGATCTGCTGAGTCAGAGCAGGTATCGCCGCTTTTGCTTTGCCACCAGCCTGGGCCAGCGCATCCGAGACATCGATGGGCTCGCGGATATCCAGATAGGCCGCGCGGGGACCGAGGGGTTTGGGACAGGTGGAAAAGTAATCCTCATGCAGACGAGCTACCGTCTCAGCATAGCGATCGAGACTCGGTGTCTCGGTGAAGTAAGGCAAAATGTACGCGAGCAGTCGAAAGGCAAAAATCGATCGGTCTGAGATCTCCTGCAAACGCTCGAGCTCTGTCGCATCCTCCGTGGCATGGCGCTGCTGATACAGACTAGCTCGCACACTGCGGATCCGATCGACGACATGCTGCGTCTGATTCGTCTCCAGTGCCAGATCAGACTCCAGCCCCGCTATCAGATGCTGGGCGATCTGCATCAGTCGATCTCGGATCTCCGGTGGCGAGAGCTGGGCGAAATCATCTGCGAGCGTCATGCCCGCTCCGTGTTGGCTCAGGTACTTCGACAGTAGATGAGTCCCTACCTGAAACACACATCGCCCCGGCTCCTCGGGATCTAGCTCGCCATCGTAGCCAGACGCCTGTGCCAGCTCTGACAACTGGCGCCACACTCGATCAGCGACATCGGTGAGATGAGTGTATTTGATACTTATCGGCACGATCCATACCCGCCCAGAGCCACCTGCAGCTTCTTCTTTCGCCAGCGCCTGCTGTGCCTTGATACCGATGAACGAAGGACCATCGAGCAGCGGCGTCACCCGATCATTCAGATGAAACACATTCCCCTCGGGAAAGATCGTCAGCGACATAGCGCCCTTTTTCAGCACATCGATCGCAGTCATCATCGATTTGCGGTCATTGCCCTCGCGGTCGATCGAAAAGCTACCGGTGCGCTGCATCAGCCAGGCCTGCATCTTGTTCTCCAAAAACACATCATACGCCGCCATGAATGAGGCAGGTCTACCCAGCTGCTGGCAAAGCCGCCCGACTAGCTGAGGATCTGTGCGAGAGGGATGATTCGGTGTGAACAACACCCGATCGCCCCGAGCGATCAGCTCACGCACTCGATCGAATTGGCCAGAGACATAGGTCTGGTGTATCTTGTGATCGAAACGCAACAGCCACCGGTTGATAGCCGGCGCGAGCGCGAGCAGAGGGCGCCAAGGCCTAGGCTCAAAAAACTGATACGGGGCATAACTGTAGTCGACCATACCTATATAGTCGTCTAGACAGCGCCGTTTAGTAATCGATTATTTATGACACATCATTGTTTTAAACGATGAAAACCAGGCCGATTCCTACCAATATTTTGTCTTTGAGCGCGTGTAGATAGTGACATGGAGCCGACGATCTACCCCGAGGAGAGTGTGCCTCTTTTCAGCATAGCCGGCAGCCAGGCGTATCTCGACCTAGCTGTACTGGATGCGTCGGATATATCCGAGACCCACAGCTCGGCCACGATCGATTTTGCCTTCGACCAGGCTGGTGTATCCACCATCAATGTGCTGGGCACCGCCCAGGTCGACGGTCTGCGGCTCAATATCGACCTATCGCCCATAGCGGAAGGCAGCGCTGCCACCGCCAAGCTGATCCAGAGCAAATCCCTAGCTGGCATGATCGACATCGAGCACTCCGTGGTCACCTATGGGGATAGACGCCTCACCTACGATCCCTGGGGCGAGGAGTGGACTCTGCGCGAGGGCCATTTCCACATCGAGCAGTGCACCGAGACAGCAGCTGTCACTCTGCACTACCACGTGCCATCACCCGCTACCCGAGTGATCGAGGCCTTTTACAACGGCGATGGAGAGCCCATAGGAGATTTCATCGGCGGCGCTGTCACCGAGCCCACCAAAGTAGATGGCCAATACGGTACCCTAGAGATCCATCCCGACGGCACCTACACCTACCAAGTCTGCGACGATGCCACCTGCTGGCTAGCCGAGGACGAGCAAGCCTCCGATCCTTTCTGCTACCGCATCGACAATGGCAGCCGACAGCACACTGCCACGCTGAATATCCAGGTGCAGGGCTAAATGAATAACCAATACTACGCTCTCAGCCCGGTGGCTCAGGTAGCCCGGCGGTTACAAACCGCCGCTCCCAGTGGTTTCCGAGGAGCACCCCCTAGGTAGGGTCAGCCTTTAGCTGACCGGCAGGCTGAGCCGCACCCACCCTAATCCAGCAACTCAACCCGCATCCGCTGTAGGCCATGCCCCTGCACCCCGCACACGGTCAGGCGATGCTCGCCAGGCTTGGCTTTTAGCACCACCTCCACAGTCTGAGCATCTTGAGGCACTTCGACTTTCTCCTCGCCTAGGAAGACGTGCAGGTCATTGCTCTTGCCGTCGATCTTCAGCTTTAGCTCGCCACTCTCAGGTAGGGTCACCATGGTACGGGCCACTCCGTAGTTGCGACCTCGACCGACGACTTTGGGCATCTCAGCTAGGGGTAGGCTGCCGTCTACACTAGCTAGGAATGGAGTCCACTGGTAGCTAGGGAAATCCTCGGCAAAGATACGCTCGCCGTAGTGACCGATAGCATCGCGAGTGCGCTCGTGAGGCTGGAGCACCTGCCACTTGCGCAGATAGGGCACCGGCGTGGTCTTGAAGTCGCCTTCCTTGCCCAGCTCGGAGAGAAAGCGAATCAGATCTACGAACTCATCCTGCCGCAGCTGCATGGTCAGGCCGGGCGGCATGAGCGATACCGGGCTGATCTGGTTGGTCTTCACTTGGCTTTTCGCCAGGCGCGTCTCATTCCCCGCCGCATCGCGGATCACGATCTCGCTTTTATCCTCGCTAGCGATGGCTCCTGCGTGAGTATCGCCATTCTTCATGGTGATCAGGGTGGTGTGGTAGCCTTCCTTGATCTTTTTGCTCGGCTCCAGCATCGACTCGATCAGGTAGTCGACCGGTGCCGAGGCGCCGATACTGACCAGATCCGGACCGATGATGCCGCCGACATCGCCGATGGCATGGCACACCTGGCACTGCAGCGACGCCTTTCGATAGACCGCCTCGCCACGGTGCGGATCGCCACGCTCGGCGACAGCCTGCATCATCGCCTGCATCTCCTCGGGCGAGAGCGCCATCTTCATCGGCTGGATAGAGCCGGCTTTCTGGATCGCAGCTAGCAATGCATCAGGCTTGGTCGCTGCGCTAGAGGCCTTTTGCAGGCCGACTAGGGCCACCGACTCGGGCAGGGTCGCCGCCTTCAGCGCATTGGTCAGGTGAGTGGTCGCCGCTTTGTTGGACAGAAAGGCGGAGAAAATCCCTGCACTGGCCTGAGGCGTCTGCTCAAAGGCTGGCAGCACCTTCGCCGCGAGTCGCGCAGCTGGAGCTGGCGCCATCTTCACATAGGCGGTGATAGCTCTGGCACGCTGCCCTGCAGGTTGCCCCGCATCGCTGGCCAGCTGGCTGAGAAATTGACCTGCTGCATCGCCCCCCAGTGCGCGGAGCCCATCGAGTGCAGCGACCGAGCGCCCACCCTGCCCCTTCACAAAGGCCTGCTGCAGCGGCTCGCGCGCGGCTGCGATCTGCCAGAGACCGGAGAGCAGCGCTGCCTGCTGGAAAGTGCCTGCATCCTCAGATTTCAGAAAACCTGCCACGGCAGACAGATCCCCCTCGGGCCGGAGCTTGCGCAGCTGGGCGGCATTGGCCAGAGCTGCGAGTAGTGTGCTGCGCTGGGCTGCTGGTAGAGCGCTGTCCTGAGCTTTCTGATAGAGCTGAGTCAGAGCCGAGCGATCGCCACTGCGGGCTACCCAATCGGCGATAGCAGCGAGATCGGCCGGAGCGTCGAAGCCACCTTTGGCAAAGGCATCGAGAACTAGGTCGCTGCCCTCGCTGGTCTTGGCAGCGCGCATGGCGTAGAGCAGCTGGGCTGGCGAGTCGAAAGGATTTTCGCCCAAGCTCACCGGTGTCAGCCATTTGTGCTGGTGCTCGCGGCAGATACTCCACACCGCGAAGTCTAGGTAATCATCCGCTGGCTGCTCCAGCCCCTCAAGAGCGCGCAGGGCTAGCTGCACAGTATCGGCATAGGGTAGCTGAGCTAGCACGCTCACCGCCCACTGGCGCACGCGAGGGTGAGGATCGGCCACAGCCTGAGCAGCCACAGCCTGCGACTGCGGGTAGTCGGCTGCGTGATAGTAGAGACAGCGGAGAGCACCGGCACGGACATCGGCCGATTCCGAGGCCGTGGCCAGAGCCGCAGCCTCGTCTGCCAGAGGCTGGCCGACAGCTAGCGATGCCTGGACTAGATGCAGGCGATCGAGATCGGACTCAGCAGCGGAGAGAGCCTGACGGACACCGGCGATAGCAGAGCTAGCATCGCGCTGACGCAGCTCATGGCTGGCCATCTGTGCATTCCACCCCACCGGGCCAGCCATAGCAGCCAGCTCGGTCTCAGACATTTTCGAGAAATCAGGCTTCTCATCCAGCGGACGCCCGGGAAAGGAGATGCGCCAGATCCGGCCATGCTCGTGATCGCGGCGCTCATCGCGAAAGTCGACCTCGCCGTGCTGGATGATCGGATTGTACCAGTCGGCCACATAGATCGCTCCATCTGGCCCCATCTTCACATCGATCGGGCGAAAGGCGCGGTGCGTATTGCTGACCAGATCGGCCTGCTGGTCCGATGCATAAGCTGTGCTGCCATTGTCGCTCAGCTGAAAGCGATTGATCCGATGACCGCGGAAGTCAGGTGCTAGCAAATGGCCGCGATACTCCTCGGGTATGTGCCCACCACTGAGCACCTCCAGTCCACAGTGCTTTGGCTGGCCGGGGTTCAGGCCTTTGACGATGCGCGGCGCGCCGGGCGAGCTCACGTAGACCGAGCGTGGGTAGCCATAGTTGATCCCCTCGCGTCCAGCACCATCGGTGAGAAAGCTCTGTCCATACTCGTCAAAGGCATGGCCCCAGGGATTGACCAGACCTTTCATATACACCTCTGCTCGATGGCTCTCGGGATGGTAGTGCCACATACCACCTCCGAGTAGGCGGCGGATCCCATAGGGAGTCTCCATATGGGTGTGGATGTAGATCGATTGATTCATCCAGATCATCCCCTCTGGCCCCCAGCGAAAGGTATGCAATAAGTGGTGCGTATCCTCCGTGCCAAATCCCGATAGCACGACCTCGCGGTGGTCGGACTTGCCATCGCCATCGGTGTCTTTCAGAAAGATCATATCCGTGCTATTCGCCACGTAGGCACCGCCATCGCCTGGGAGGACTGCAGTAGGGATATGTAGATTTTCAGCGAATACTGTCGACTTGTCCGCAGCGCCATCGCCATCGGTATCCTCCAGCACTACGACCTGATCGATCTCGCCCTGCCCTGGTGCGATGTGTGGGTATAGGGGACTGCTCACTACCCACAAGCGGCCCTGGCTATCCCAGTTCATATGCACGGGCTTGGTCAGCATCGGCTCGGCAGCATATAGATTGATCTCTGCCCCCTCGGGTAGTACAAAACCCGCCTTTTGATCCTCTACTTTCGTACTAGGGATATCGCGCAAGCCATTCTGCGCCATCGCTACCGTGGCAAATAGGCAAACTACGAGATTGTACCCTATTGAATGAAAATTGTACCCTACTGAATTTGGTCTCATCATCACTGTAATGTGTGTTTTGTTAAATAGGATGAAATTAGTTAGTCCCTCACTTGCTTTCTCAGTTCCTCGATCTCTCCTTCTAGCTCTTTGATCAGCGGATCATACATCGGGATTTCTTTAGCATTGTTGCCCTGCTCGTGTTTGCGGAAAAGAAACAGGTAGGTCTCGTTGGCCGGACGCCAGCGGTGAAAGAATAGGCGGTTCTTTTCGATGGTCTTAGCTCGCAGCGCCTCGGTATCGCCGACTTGATCATTCGACCAGCCTAGTGCCTCTGCCCAGTGGGTAGCGATCTGGCGGTAGCCAGCATCGGTGTAGTGCACGCCATTATTGGTCAGTGGCTGGGCCACCACTCCATCCTGCCCCCCCATGCTCTGGTAGAGATCGATACAGCGGTGCCCACCAGCATCCGCCAGCTTCTGGATCGCCTGAGCGAAGTGGCCGAGGTGAACATTATTCTCCACCTGATCGGGCAGTGGTGCGCCGATATTCTCCAGCGGCGGAGGTGTCACTAGGACGACCTCGCGCAGTCCCTCGCCAGCCGCAGCAGTGATCGACTCCAGCATCTGCGAGTAGCCATTTTGAAAAGCCTCGAGACCGGACTCCAGATCGTGGCTATGCCCCTGAGCGATGCCGCCTTTCTCCTCTGTCCAGCGCTGCCCCACCGACATCGCTGGCCCGGTACCATAACAAACAAAAATCACCGTAGGCTGTAGCTCGCCGATCGCTCTGGCCAATCGCTCCCGGCCCTCCTGAGGCGGGCCGAAATACGAGCGAGAATCGCCAAACACCGAATCACCACTCCAGCCCAGATTCCGCACCACCACATCCTGCGCCTCGCTGCCGGTCAGCAGAGCCGTCTCGATGTGCCCATAGTGCTGCGCCCGCTCGATAAAAGTCGCCCCTACCAGCGCAACACGATCGCCATCGCGCAGCTCAAAACTCGCCTCGCTAGCGTGAAGCGAGTGGATCAGGGAAAGGGATAAAATGAGATAGAGGTACAGTCGACTCATGCGAGGACTGTAGCGGCATAACCACTGTGATGCCCAACTAGAGTTTGCTAGAATTGCGTGAAAAAAAGATCGGCAGAATGCGGATCACTTTTCGGAAGTCAGCATTCTCAAAATCGCTTTTGCCAAATTCTCATTTATCTCCCGATGCCGAGGGACAGGTTGGGAAGCGCCAGTGCTGGGATTGTGATAAATATCATGCTTTCCTCCATGACGCAGGAGTTCACAACCAGCCTTATCCAGCTTCTTTATCAAGTCCCTCCGTTTCATGCAGAAGCAACTTCAAGAGTAGCAACCTTACGGATTCCAGGAATCTCTCCCTCTCGGAATAATTCATAAAGATCTCTCAAGTGCTCCTTAAGATCGTCCAACGATTCTCCTTGAGTCCAATGATCAGGGTATTCGTTTAGATATCCCAGATGAAAACCATCAGGCTCTACCCAGTGTGTAAACTCTACACGCATAAGAATAGAAGGTAACACGAGCGAACGCCCCATTCAAGCCCATCACAGCTTCGCCGAACCTTCCTCTGGCTCATCCAGCTCGATCTCACCGAGATCGTCTAGGATCGACATGACGCGGACGCCTCGCTCGATGGAGTCGTCGCCGACGAAAGTGAGGCAGGGCGTGTTACGCAGAGTCACGCGCTTCATCATCTCGGTCTGGATGTAGCCGTGGCGTTTGTTGAGACTACGCACCACGTCGGCAGCCGCAGCAGCATCGCCGATCACGCCGACATACACAGTCGCGGACCTGAGATTGGGAGCGGTATCCACCTCGTGGATGGTCACCAGCACATCGGTGAACTCAAAATTTCGCTCCACGCAGGTGATAATCTCCCGCTTGAGCAGCTCGTTCACTTTGGACATTCTTTGGCTCATCTTGGCGCTACGTTGCCCGTAGATTCGACTTCAGTCGAATCATTTCGATGGCATAGGCCGAGAGAAGTAGCGGAATTTCTGAAAATTCCGACTCCCATCGGTCCATTGGGACTGAGTGATGAGACCATTCAGATGTTCCGCCTTCAAAATACGGCAGGCTCAGCCAATGCCTATGCACGACTGCTCAGTGCTTATGCAGCCCGGCGGTTGAAAACGCGCCGCTCCCAGTGCGTGAGTCTCCGCTCTTAGCCCCCAACCTACGAGCACAAGGAGGGGCTGCGTCTCGCTGCCCGGCAGGCTGAGCCAATGCACCAAGCACCACGACCCGGCGCTTATGTAGCCAAGAGGCGCGAGTCTTTGCCCCTTTAATTCTTCGCCCCTGTCACCCGCAGCATCTCCGCACCTGTCGATGGCGTCTTGCGGATGCCAATCAGGTACTGGCTCTTTTTCTCATCCTCCGAAAAACTAGCCCACTTGCTCAGATTCTCCGGGCGCTGCAGCCTGGAGAAAAGCGCCCGCTTGATGCGTGTCCGCTCCACCCACATAGTGCCGTAGCCGTGGCTGCCGTCGGTATTGTCCATATTGCTCGACCAGACCTGCACCTGAGAGCCATCGGCATTGGTGCCCAGATAGACGACTAGATGGCCGCGCTCACCTTTGCCGATACTCTCATTCCACCAGATCTTCAGGAAATCGCCAGGCTTGGCATCGGCGATGTTGGAGAAATTGTCGCCTAGGTCGAGACGCTCAAACAGCACCGCAGTCCCAGGGCCATCGGCATTCCAATGACCAAATAGGCCGATCCCATCGAGCTTACCATGGATCACTGCAGTCTTATCGCCGGCATCAGCCAGCTCGCGATTCACACTAGCAGGTAGCTTCAAGCCCCCCTCGCGCTGGAGTGTCTCGAGGACTTCGAGAAAAAGCAGATAAGTCGCGCTGGAGCAAAAACTGTACTGACCCGCTTTCTGTGGCTCGATCTTCAGTTTTTTCGCCCCGAGCCCCACGCCAATAGCGGCATTTAGATCCGAAACGGTCTGATAAAGTTGCTCAAATTCACGCCCAGGCTGCGATTTTTGGTATTTGGCGTAGGCTCCACCGGCTGGCATCTCTGAAATCGACCTGACGATGAGATCGTTTAAATCAGCGGCTTGAGCGCTGTAAAATAAGGAAAAACAGGCCAACGGAGCCGCGAAAAACAGTCGAAAAATGATCATATGATAATAAAGACGGATAAAACGTCGCTTTTTTGAAAAACGACCAGCTTGACATCAAACTTTTTAAATCTAAATTCCCGACTCTCCGCGCCCAACGCAGCGTAGAGAGACAACAGAAGTTACCTGATGAAAACATTTTCGGCAAAGGCAGAAGAGATCGAGCGCAAATGGTATGTGATCGACGCAGAGGGCAAGGTGCTCGGCGACGTAGCTGTGGCAGCAGCCAAGCTACTCCGTGGCAAAGAAAAGCCGATTTTCACTCCACACGTTGATTGTGGCGACCACGTGATCGTCATCAATGCAGACAAGGTAGTGCTGACTGGTAACAAGGAAGACCAGAAGATTTACACCAGCTACTCCGGCTACGTCGGAGGTCAGAAGCGCGAGTCCGTCCGCAAGCTGCGTGAGCGTCGCCCAGAGCTGATCGTAGAGCGTGCTGTGAATGGCATGGTGCCTCACAATCGTCTAGGTCGCCAGATCATGAAGAAGCTGCGCGTCTACGGTGGAGCCGAGCACCAGCAGGAAGCACAGCAGCCAGAGGCTTACCAGATCTAAACTGTTTAAACACTTTACCAAGAAAAGCACCCTATGAGCGAAGCTATCTCAGCCACCGGAAGGCGCAAAACATCCAGCGCTAGGGTTACCCTGACGCCTGGTTCAGGAAAAATCACTATCAACAAGCGTCCGTTCGACGAGTACTTCGGCAACGTATCGCTGCAAAACCAAGTGCTACACCCATTCACCGTAGCTAAAGCGACCAATCAGTACGACGTGGTCATCAGCGCTAAGGGTGGTGGTGTAAACGGCCAGATCGGTGCTATCCAGCTCGGTATCGCACGGGCACTCCTCCAGACCAACGAGGAGCTCCGCGACGATCTCCGTGAGGCACACCTCCTGACTCGTGACGCTCGTAAGAAAGAGCGTAAGAAGGCAGGTCAGCCAGGTGCTCGTAAGCGCTTCCAGTTCTCTAAGCGTTAATCGCCAGAGACTGTATCTCAAAAGACTTTTCAGGCAGGCTCCTTTCGAGGAGCCTGTTTTGTTTAAATTCGAGGCTGAGTTTAGATAACAGGGCCTCATCATCACACACATCAGGAATCCTGTAGAATCTTGTTAATCCTGTCTGAAAAGGCAGACCTCAAAAAATCACATCATGGCAGGCATCGTCGTAAAACCCAGATCACGCATCTTCCACGGACACGACTGGGTGTACGCCAGCGAGATCCAGAAGACATTTGGCAATCCAGAGCCCGGAGCCGTCATCTCGCTCAAGGATTTCAAAGATCGCCCTCTAGGCACCGCCATCTACAATCCGCAGTCCCAGATCGTAGCCCGCCGTATCTCACGACGAAAAGAGGAGCTGAATGTGGATTTCTTTCTACGCCGGCTCGAGCGCGCTCAAAAATATCGCGAAAGCCTCGGCTTCGAGGAAAACGTGTATCGCCTCTCTTGGAGCGAAGCCGATGGCATGCCCGGTGTGGTGATCGACCGCTATGGCGACCACTTCGTGCTACAGACACTGACTCTGGCTATGGACCAGCGAAAAGCCGACATCGTCGCTGCTCTGGAAAAGCTCTTTCAACCAGCCGCCATCATCGAGCGCAATGACTCCCCCGTGCGCAAAGCCGAGGGCCTAGAGTCATCCGTACAGGTGCTGTCCGGTAAGGACCCTGGCAAATTTTCCATCTCCATCGGCGAAGGGATCGTACAAGAGATCCACCTGGTAGAGGGGCAAAAGACAGGCATCTACCTCGACCAGCTCGACAACTACGCCGCCACCGCCTGCCTAGCTGCCGATCGCACCGTGCTCGACTGCTTCACCAATCAGGGCGGCTTCGCCCTGCACTGCGCTAAGGCTGGCGCCAAGTCAGTGAAAGCCATCGACATCAGCGAGACTGCCACCAACTCGACCCGCGTGAATGCCGAGCGCAACGGGCTGGATGTGGAGGTCGTCACCGCCAATGTCTTCGATTTCCTCAAAAACGCTGAGAGCGATGACAAAGGTGAGCGCTACGACATGATCATCCTCGATCCGCCCAGTTTCACCCGCAATCGCAAGAAGCTAGGCGAAGCCATGCGCGGCTACAAAGAGATCCATCTCCGCGCCCTAAAGCTACTCAACAAAGAAGGTATCCTAGCGACATTCTGCTGCAGCCACCACGTGTCGAACAAAGACTTTTACCAAATGATCTGCTCCGCCTCGGTCGACGCCAAACGCACCCTGCGCCAGATCGAGACCTACGGCCAGCGACTCGATCACCCAGCGATCGCCACAATCCCCGAGACGTCCTATCTGAAAGGCTTTGCGTTTCAGACCATGGGCGGATTTTAGAGACCGATAAAAATCGTAAAACGCAAGATCGATTATATTTTAAAACCCACGATTTGGCGGAATGTTAGTATTAACTTGCATACCAGTCAGCCCCCCGATTAAATCCTGCATACCTTCAAGGATTTTGGCTCCCCTAGACTTATTTCGAAACAAATGACTCAAAACCGGCAATCGTAAAAGAAACTCCCCTCGCCCCTCACGATGATCGATACCCCTTGGATCGATAGATCCACGTGTGGCCTCAGAAAAACAACGCCCTACAAAATACCCCCTCTGAACGGGCAAAGATAGCTCCTCATCAGTGATAAATTCGACAGTGACTTCTGACAAAACGGAGTACATACTTTTTCTCCAATCATAAAATTCCCAGGGAATACCAAGCTCTTCAGAATCTCCTGAAAGCAAACCTAGAAGAACGTCAAATTTTGACTCCCTACTCTCTCTAGCTCTAGAATCTAATATTGCATAAAAATTTCCAGTCGAATTTTTTGTATCAAAATATTCAGGAGACACTTCCAGTACTTTTTTATAAATGAGCGGGACATCTACGTCTATTACAGGATCACTATCTTTCGATAGGTGTACATTTATTTTTGGTATCAATCCTGAATCTTCAAAATCAAGAACTTGATCACACGAAATATCTCCAGCCTCCAATCTACATCCACCGAAGAAAAAACCAGTAGTAAACCCAATCGAAAAACCTCTTGTATCCTCTCCTGGCAATTTAAATGCCTCCCCTAGTGATTTATTCAAATTTTCATCATAAGGTTTACGTCCCTCACCAAGCTTTGCAGGAAGCATACAAAACTGAAGCATCTCCAAAGTTGTTGGTCTTACAGCAACAAAGCTGCCGGTATCCCCAATTCTTTTTAAATCCAAGATGATCGGAGACTCATTTCCAACGACTAGTTTGACATCCTCCTCGTCACCACGCAAACCCTCTACCCCAAATCCATATAGATTAATTTCAGGGTCTACGCCTTGATACACTAAGTTTGGCTCCTCCGCAGTTAAACCTTTAGGTCCTGGTTTGTAATCACCATTCTCTGATTCGATATAATCTGCGGTGAACGATACTGTCCAAAACGAAGATCCATGCATATTTGTTGAAGGATCGTAAGCTATAATTTCAAAAGTATTAAGACCTTCTGTCACTTCAACGTTTTCAATCACACCTTCAAAATAACCTACGAAAGGAAACGGAAATGGCTTTGCAGTATTAATATCTTGTGTTTTTTCAACTTCGACTGGAAAAAGGCGACCTTTATCTTCTCCGTTAACTTTAAATATTATATTTCCGATTTGCCCTTTCTCGCCAGGGATTACATCACAGAAAGATGAACTTACAGTTCCCTTTACCCGAACATCACAAGTAAGTTGGTAATCACTCGTCATCACCATTTTCTCAGGTTTAAAAACAGAGGTTTTAACAACCGGACATGGGAAAGAAGGTCTCGCCATAAAATTCTCTTTTTTTAGCTGCCCATCTTTATCGTACTTTAGCAAAAAAATTCGCGGTTTATCCATATTGGGTTCCTATTTGTATTCTTAGTTTGAAATAAAGATCCGGCAAAAGCGAATAGAAAATACTAGCTCCTATTATTCCTGTCGCCAATTTTAATCGCAGCGACGAGACGTCGCCGCTCTTAAACTCCCCAGAGAGAAGACTCACGCTCAAGGAGGGGCTGCCTTCAGATGCTATGAAGTGTTGTCAGCAAGGTCGAATTTCC
>JAHDID010000025.1 GCA_020630975.1 Verrucomicrobiota bacterium | reverse complement strand
AAGCAGGTGCGCAGCATGTCGGTATCGATCACGCCCGGATTCAGTGCGATGGCAGCTAGGCCGCGTGGCAGGTCGTCGGCGAGACCAGCGGTGAGTCCCTCGATCGCCCATTTGCTAGCGCAGTATGGCGCGACATCTGGCGAGGTCGAGCGTCCCCAGTAGCTAGAGAAATTCACGATCACACCCTGACCTGCCTCGACCATGGCTGGCACGAAGTGGCGGATCATGTTGGCCGTGCCTTTGATATTGATATCGATCAGTCGAGAAAACTCCTCCTCACCAACCTCCCAGAGCGGCGCGTTGTCATTGATCATCGCGGCATTGTTGATCAGGATATCCGGTGGACCACCCTGCGCTAAGACCGCTTCGGCAAAGCTCTGCACTTGTGAGGCGTCGGCGATGTCACAGGTGAAAAACCTCTCGGGATTGCCAGATGGCTGGCGAGCGCAGCCGAGTACCTCGTGTCCCGCTGCAGCGAAACCTTCGGCCATGGCTTTGCCTAGTCCGCGAGATGTGCCGGTGATGATGATGCGTTTACTCATGAATATAAAGGTCGCTTGTGCCGAGTTGTTGTAGAAGTTGAAGTCTTTTTTCTGATTGGGTATTTAGGCTTCATTATCACTGCTGATGATTGTTTTTGCATCAGTCTTCCCCGTCATTGAGTCATTAAAAGCGAGTAGTGACCATATTGTTAGTGCAAAAAAGCTTATCCCTGCAGTTAGTGTTGGCCAAAGCCACCCTTT
The DNA here is from genome assembly GCA_020630975.1 of Verrucomicrobiota bacterium. Classification (GTDB taxonomy): domain Bacteria; phylum Verrucomicrobiota; class Verrucomicrobiia; order Verrucomicrobiales; family DEV007; genus Arctic95D-9. The sequence goes on along the minus strand of JAHDID010000025.1, from coordinate 76,307 downwards.
CGAGAATTCTTCGACACAGATAGCAGTTGAGGCGCAGAATAAGGCTGTGAAGACAAGGCAGTTTGCGCTGTGAATTGTGACGAATTTAGAGTATGTGCTTGGGTTCTCGAATGGTTCGGGGATGACCAAGTAGTTGTCACTTGTGATTTCAGGTAATTCTTGGTTTAAATTCCGTATGGAAATTTCTTTCTTTTGAATGGCCACCATTTTTCGCCACGATTGACCGAATAGCTGAAGGATTCTAATCTGTGAAATAATCCCCGCTATACAAATAACAAGAACGATTGCGGTAGTTGCGATGATGAGCTCATGGCTTGTGGTGGGGGTGGCGCTTTTACCAGTTTGCGAGAATGCTTTGATGAGGAAAGCTGCAAAAGCTCCTATACCGAGTGCAGAAGTGAGCTTCCATCGCATCTGCTCTATGTTATCCATAAAGTCTCTCTGGCGATCGTAGGCCTTGTCTAGAGCACTTAACAGTTCTTTGTCTTTGCTTTGATCTTGTTCGCCCATTGCTCCGTTCTGAAGTTCTCAACGTTTGGATAATTTAAATGTTGGAGATAATTGGGGTGAAACTGCAGAGCTATCCCACTTCGACAAAGCTATCCCACTTCGACAATCTTCCCGCCATCCATTTCGATGAGATTGCTCGATGTCATGAGGTAGTCCCAGGCGGCATCTCGATTGAGTAGCCAATCAAATTTAGGATCGATCTTCCCTTCGAGAAAGCGGTCGATGATCTCATCCTTCGAGTCGTGAAGTATCACTTCATCATATTTTGCCATGGCCTCCTCGGGAGACTCACCGATATCGAGGAGAGCTTGCACGCGAATCTGTTCGTGCTCATCGAGGTCGAGATACTCGAGGAGCAGCTCGAAATTGATGTAGATCTCGCTGAAGAATCATTCTGGAAACCCATCGTAGGATTGAAACATGGCTTCCTCGCATGTCTCACCGAGTTTTCCGCTGTTTGCGCTCAAGATCTCACGATACGGCCATATACGAGGTCAGCGGTGGTAGCCTCTAGGCTGACCCAGTCACCAATGAGCCTTCATTGGGTATATGAGGCGTAGTCGCTTACAAAGACTCTCGCTCAATCTGGTCATCAATTCCCCATCATTCTTGGTTAGTGGTATAGCCTCCTATCCTAGGGAAGAACGTCGAAAGGCAAACTCGATTTTGGATCGACCAGGTTGTCCATAGAATTTCGGGTGAGGCTTCGCCTTTGCGCCTAGTCCGGCTCCTTGCTGCAGTGAATCCAAATCAGTATAAGTAAGATGAGCCAACAAGCAAAAGCACCACCCGTAAAGACCTTTCGACTCGGCAATGTGAAAGCCAGTGTATGGGAGAACTCCGGCGACAACGGAAAGACCTTCTACACCGTCACTACCGAGCGCGTTTGGAAAGACGGGGACGAATGGAAATCGAGCAAATCCTTCGGGAGAGACGATCTGCCCAAGCTCTCGCGAGTTACCGATCTCGCCTACGAGTTTTGTCAGGGCGGAGTCAATGAGTCCTCGTAGAGAGGCTTCACCTCGAAGCGCTCCAGATCCAAAATCCGCTCTCCTCTGGCGAGGAGAGTGGATTCTCTTTACACCAATAACGACACACTATGGATGAGATAGAAAAAGGGCCTGGGGAAGGGGAGAGGTTGGAACAGATGGATCTATTCCAGTGACCGGAACTATCAGCGGCAGTCTCGAAAACGGCTATGGATAGCCTCGACGGTAAATCGGGCGAGAGCAGGGCGAGCGACCTTCAATACGAGTCTGCAGCGATCACCGATGAGCAGATTATCGAAGGGTTGGGTGTGTCAGAAGATGACATTCCCTACGAGGTAGCCTGCCGAGCACACACCGGCACCAGTATGTCCCCAGAAGTGCGGGCAGAGTCTGAGCGTTCATCTTACGTCTCAGACCTTGTCACGAATGCCAGAAGCTTTCTTGAGCAAGCCAAAGATCGTGAAGAGCGCGACCTTATCTGGGAACAGCTCCTCCGATACAAGGATGCTCACCTCAAGCGCAAGCTCGCCTACCTCCAAAGCCGAAATGGGCTGGTATCCACGATGATTGTATGAGCTGGAAACTTTCCTGCCGCAAGGATGAACAAAAAATCCAATTCGGTCGATCGGAAGCTAGAGGATCTCGTTGAGCATCACAAGAAGGCCATGTGAGCTATTCAGGCAAGCCTAGAGCGCTTCTGGAAACAGAAACAGATCGACGAAGCCGGCGGGCTAGTAGGTCACGACCAGAAGCAGTTGGAAGACGCACAGAAGGATCAGGAGATGATGAAGGCTGCGAATCGTATCATTCGCTCGAAGAAATTAGAGGAGAAGGAGAAGTTGGCAAAGCTGGTTGAACTGGGAATCCCAGAATCAGCAGCGAGGGAGTTGTTCAAGCCAGACTTCGCCTGACGGATCGGCTTTGCTAACTACCAGCTCACCAACAACAACGCGAAAATCAAACGGCTGGAGGAGAAAGTCGCCCTTGAGCAGGCAAAGGAAGCCAGGGAAACCACCGAGCAAGAGTATGACGGCTTCACCTACGTCGAAAACGCAGAACTCGACCGAATCCAGTTCATCTTCGATGGGAGGCAAAGGGTTTCGATGGGCACCGTCTCAGGGTGCTTGGCAGAGAAAATTAACTAACCCAGCCAAGCAGGTAGCGATAATCTTGATCCAGTCAGGAAACTTGAAGCGCTCATAAATTCCGTTAATATGCCTATGAAATCAGTAAAACCGAATTAATGACAAACTCTCAGGAAATATCAGCAGCAATCACAGAGACCGAAGAAACACTCCATGAAATCCAGGATTGGCCAGCAATGCCGCAGCTCGATTGTTTGGGAGGTAAAGAGCTATTTGACGTTATTGAAACGCTGCTAAGCGATGTTAGGCGATTGTGTAAGTCAAATCACCTCAAGATATATTTTTCAAAAGAGGATCGTGATACCTTAAAGAGTAATATCGCAAATATAGGAGTTTATGCAACTAGAGGGGCAAATAATTCGAGCAATGTTATTCAAATGAAGAACTGTATTAATGGGATAAGAGAGGTGGTGAGATCGTACTGGATCCGAGGAACCAATAGCGGCCTGCGAGACAAGCTAGCTGAGGTTGAAGGGAAGTTGATGGATAGTGATGATCTTCTAAGGCGTCAAAAATTGGTCAATGAGTTAAATCAATCTTGCGAAAATTTGATGAAAAAATGTGAAGAGCGTCTTTCTTTGGTCGAAGATCTTTATAAAGGGGCCGATGATGACGTTGGGGATATCGGGGTGAATAAAGAGAACGCTGAAGAGCTTCTTGTTGAAATACGAGGATTTGTTGAGTCTGTAAAGGGAAAGAAGGAGACCGTCGAAGTATTCTCTAATTCTGTTGAGAGTAGTCAGGAGTTTCTCGAAAATGTAGATGGGAAAGTAGAGGTTCTGTCTTCTTCTGTAGATGAAATAAAATCTAAATATGCTGAAGATAAAGAGGGGTTCGATAAATCTTTGGCAGCGCAAAGAGAGGTTTTAGATGGATATATAAACAGTGCAAGAGAAGCATTAGGGTTGAATACTGCTCTAGGGTTAAGTTCTCATTTTCAAAGCGAAGCCGACAAGATAAAGCCTTGTGTGGGGCTTCGATTCAAAAAAGAATTTCCTTGGTTGAAGCCTGGAGAAAATGCGTCTGCATTGTGGATTGTTGCATCCGTTTTCTTCGTCTTTCTCTCAATCGCTGTATTCGCTTTCTCTTCGCAAAATGTTGATTGGGGGTGGTTCAAGTGGGAGGCGCCTGTAGAGTGGCATCACGTGTTGGCGACTAGAGTGTCGTTTTTTGGAATCTGTGTTGCGGCTGCTATCTACTGTGCGAGGCACTATTCGAAAATGAACAATATATACCACGAGTATGCCTTTAGAAAGGCGGTCTCTGCCTCTATGCCAGGATTAATGGAGCAGCTGGTTTTCGATGTAGAAGATGCTGGTAGCAATGATAGTGTTCGGGCAACGTACGTAAAAACTCTCATTGAAGCGTTGCATAAAAATCCGCTTTCAAACGCAACTGTAAAGACGGATGCGAAAGAAGGTGTTGATGAGACGTTGGAGATTATTGGTAAAGTTGCAGAAATTTTAAAATCATCTAAAGACTAAGATAACCCGTTGCACATAATATAGGTTATGTGCAGAAGGCGCAAAAGTTTTAGTTTTACTCTTGATCGCGAATCTCGATTGGGCCCAAGAGAAAGTAAAGGAAACCTGCAATAAGGTATAGGAAAAACCTGCCTGACCCTAGAGGGTAGCAGAGGGTTGCTGTACATATATGGATAGAAGATAGCCCCCATAATAAAGAAAGTTTGATGAATTTCACGATTGTAACTGGTTTAAGGTTAATATTAGAACATTTGATACTCTAAGGATATAGCCCTAGTCCGGTTGTGTCGAGTAAAGGTGGGGTAGCTAGAAGTATTTGCTAATTTGGTAAAAGTATATTTCAATTGTGAAAGCATGTTAGTCTTGATAAAGCTGATCTTTCAGGTCGAGCATATCATCAAGCACGACCTTTTCTAAAGGAATATCGACAACCTTAGTAACAGGCTAGGCTCGATGCAAAATTCAGAGCAGCTGATCACTGCGCCGAGTTATTTTCCTCGTAGGGGGCATTAATTAAAAAATGTAAAAAAGTATCGAAGTTGATGCTCAGATCACCATCCAGAAAGGGTGAGTATATGCGATAGCAAGCAGAGAAAATCGCCACCAATATGAGATAATTGATCCAATAGGTAAACCCCCGGCATTGCCGGGGAGGCTATCAAAGTTTGACTTATACGGCAGTCTTTGAGCTGCAATCGAGCGCCGGCAAAGAGCATCAGAATTGGAGTAGTGCGGTGCTAGTATCACGAAATTTCAGTGCGATGAGCAGGCAAGTGTTCGAAAGATAAAATTTACACGAGAGACTGTCCATTTCTCAAACGATATGGACCCGCAGGCCGCTTTGAGCGGCTCCAAAAATCAAGCCTCCGATTCTACCGGAGGTCTTTGATTCTTGAACCCTGAATCGCCGTTAGGAGAGTTTTTATGGTTCACACTGAACCAGGACATTAGTTAGTATTTCTAATTAATGTTTCCACACTGTTTATTGCAAAGGTTAGCCTGTCCATAGAGGTTTGGTTTTGGGCGTAGTCTGTTATTGGGTTGTTGATATGATTGTAAAGAGGTGTTTCTTGAGCTGGTTTTACGCTAAATAAGTCGAAATTGAGGTGTGGTGAAGGTGGTGAAGGTGGTGAAGGTGGTGAAGGTGGTGAAGGTGGTAATGTGAGGAGAAATTCTTGAGCGTTATTGGAGGTTTTCTGAAGTGTTTTGTATTGGTTGTTTAGTCGGGTTAAGAGTTCCTGATTAGTAGTAAAGTACGTTTTATCTAAATCTAAATTTAAGTTGTTCTTTAATTTGTATGACCATCTTTCTAAATATAGAAGTTTCAGATTTCTATCTTCTTTTGCTTTAAGCAGGTTGGCTTTTGCTAGTTCAGCTTGAAAAACGGCAAGCCTAAGTTCGCTTTCTCTAATATATTTCTTGGAGGCATAAGCTTGTAGTTTAGCGTTTCGATATTCCGCCTCAATTTCCGCCACCTTAACTTCAGCTTCAGAATAACCTTGTACAATCGTTAATTTGGTCGTATCGATGGCTGATTTGCGACTTAAGTGCGGGTGGATGTAGTTGTTTTTGATTGAGTTTAAAGGCTGTTTTGTATCAGTTATTTTATTGAATCGCTCTAGCACTTTTAGGTGATCAGATAAGTGTTCTTTTTCTTTGATTGCGAGGGTGAATTCGTGTCTAAATTTCTGGTATTCTTTGATGATAGCTGGGTATGCTTGATGATTGCTATCAAGATACGATAACTTTTCTTTTGCAAGTGCGGTTTTTACGCGTGCGGCTGCTATGTTGCCTTGTTGTTCTGTCTTTGCTTTGAGTATGGTATATAGATATTGTAGCTCTTCCATATCTGTATTTAACCTGCCAAGATTTGATCGCAATTGAGCAGTCGTATCTTCTGTTACCGAAATGGGTAAGATTTCTGTCTCTGAGGTGTTACAGATTATTAAGGGGGTGATATTTTTTTCTAGGTAATCAAGTGTAAGGGTTAAAGAGTTTGCATAGGCTTCCGATTGGAGCATGTTTTTCTTTGACCAAGTAATCGACTCGCTTGAGTGAGATGTTTGTTTTTTATGTTTTAGGGTGTGTGTTTTTGCATTCGCGCTTAATATGTCTGATTTAAGAGGTCTTAGTAACGAGGAATAATCATCGGGTAAAGAGTGTATTGTAACCGTTTTATCCGAGTGGTTATTCGAAGCGATGTTGTGATTATTTTTTATTAAAAGTATCCCTGCAAACGTTGCGTTTATAAGTATCAGGCAAATGAAAATAATAGACAATCGTATTGTAGTCCTGTTTTTTCTGAGTTCGGGGTTGCTGATTTCTTCAAGGATGGTTTGTGCCTTGTTTTTGTCTTTGTGAGAGTGGAGCTCAAATAGATTGTCTTGCATAATCATAATTGTAATTTTTAATTTGAGCTTCTGTTAAGGATCTCGGTTACGATTGGCTGAGTGTCTGGATGTTTTAATAGGGATGTGATTATTGCTCGGTTTCGTGATGGTTCAAATATGTCTATATGATTATCTAGAATGTTCCTGGCTACTTTATCATCGGGGGTTGAAGTGTTTTCGGATATTATTGAAATAGCTTTTATTAAGTGCCCTCGTCTGAGTTTTTTAGGCCCATTGGGAAATATCGTCCTTGAGGCTTTTCTTACTTCTGTATAAAGTGTTTCTATGGTTTGAATTCGTGATATTATTTTAGGGTCGTTCTGTGTTTCGGTTATAATTCGCCTTAGGAATGCAGGCATATAGTGTCTTACATTCATGTAATCGATTGCTGTCTTGTCGATTAAGTCGTGTGGTAGAATAGTATTGTTTAGTACATCCAGTTCATTTATAGAGCAGACTTTCTGGTCTACCTTTGAAATGAAGTCGAGATCGGTCATTTTTTCTGTGATTATCTCTTTATAATCAGGAGGGGTCGTTTGAATAAGTGTTTTAATTAGGGATGAGATTAGGTGTTTCCTTTTTTGATCGATAATGGTTTGATCGGTGATTTGCGGGATTCCTAATATTGACTGAATCTGGTTATATGCTTCAAGAGGTGGTTTGCTTTCTATGTCAGCTCTGGTGATTCGTTTTGCTACCCCTGGTTTTACTCCCGATAGTTCCGCTAGTCTTGCGATGCTTTTTATTGAGGTTTGAGAAAAATATTTTTTTGAGATGTTAGCGGATAGCTCTTGTTTTTTTTCTTTAAAAAAAGCAGCTACTGTTTCATCATGGGCTTGGTGCAGCTCAGTGAGAGCGTCTAGGATAGTAACCCTGGGCGTTAAGTTTACGGATGGCTGCATGGTTGTGTATTTTGAGGTTATTTGAGTTTGTTTTGAAGCTAAAATATCTTCTTTGCGTTTTTTTGCTAAATTGGCTAAAAAAATTTTGGGGAGAGCGGGAACCTTTTTACTGTTCCATAGCGAGTGCTGGTGTGGCACTGGGTTAGGGCCTGTTTGATCATCTGAAAGCATTTCACCAAGGGAGGGCTCAATCTCCGATCAGCAGATGCAAGACCTTCTGAACGCTCCTGATCCGTCAGAGCACAAAGCCTTCTCGCGCCAGCTGAAGGCATATCGAGATCGAGCGGTCATTTCGGTGTTCGCTTTTCATGGCGTGAGATGCTCCGAACTTATCGCCCTGAAGGTCGGAGACATCCAAGAGCGACGAGGGGTCAAATTTCTGTGTATCCTCGGGAAGGGCGACAAGATCCGCTATATTCCTGCTCATCCGCACTCACTCGACCGGCTCGAGGAGTATTTGGACTTTCGGGGTGATCGAGAGCGCGATGATTGGCTCTTCTGCTCTGTTCGTGGTGGTGGGCAGCTCTTGCGCGGGAACGTCTACAAGAACGTGATCATGAAATACGCCCTGCAGGGGCGGATAAATCCGGACGCTCTATCACCGTTAACTGTTGGTAAGAATAAAGGTGTGGAAATCCTTATTATTATGGAAAAATTAAAGTAAACCTCATTCAGTAGAAAGAGCGAACGCTTCGAATCATACTTGAGTCTCCTTTGGGGCCTTTCTGTTGGCAGAGAATCGAAAAATTCAAAAATCCCAACAGTTAACGGTGATAGAGCCAAGTCGAAACATAGGACCACGCTCTAAAAGATCGGCGAAACAAACAAGCCAGAAAGGATCTGCGAAAGCAGCCAGGTTAGAGTAGCCAAGGCGATGCGCCACCAGTTGAGTAGGCAAAACCAATACAGTGCCAGTACCAGCAGGGCTACTGCGATGAGTAGGCCCCAGGCTCCGAGGAATTTGAGTAGGAAAAAGTTACTCAAGCCCACGCCGATACTGATGAGTAAAAACGGCAGTAGGCGTAGCATGCGGTCTCGCCCAGTGGTGAGCCAGATGACCAGCCACATGGCGAGAGCAGAGACTAGGGCGCTGATTAAAAACATTTCACTTGAACATGTGTTTAAATGAACAATTTTGGTGTGGGATGCACGAATACATCGATGCCAAAGGTCGTGGGACCATACTTCAGCCCGGAAATCGGTTTGAGCAACACTCTGTCGAGCTCGATCCGGCTGCTTTTGAGGAGATCGCGGCTGTGGATGAGGATTTTCAGCCGAGTCGACCGGAGACTCAGCATATCGCGGATGATACCCAGAGCATCATCACGCAGAACCAAAGCCCAGATCTGGGATTCAGTCATAGTCTGAATCCCTACCGAGGCTGTGAGCATGGTTGCTCCTATTGCTACGCTAGGCCCTACCATGAGTACCTAGGGTACAATGCGGGGCTCGATTTCGAGACCAAACTGATGGTCAAGCACCGCGCGCCCGAGCTGCTGGCTAGGGAGCTATCGAAAAAATCCTGGCAGCCGACCTGTCTCGTGTGCAGTGGTGTCACGGACTGCTATCAGCCGATCGAGCGCGAGTATCAGCTGACTCGCCAATGTCTGGAGGTATTGCGCGATTTTCGAAATCCCGTGGGTATCGTGACGAAGAACGCTCTGGTGACCCGCGATATCGACATTCTCTCTGATCTGAGCCATTTCGATGCGTCGGTAGTCGCTATCTCGCTGACCAGTCTGGATAGCGATTTAGCTGGCCAGCTGGAGCCACGGGCATCCAGACCTGCGGCTCGTCTCGCTGCGATCGAAAAGCTCAGTGCCGCAGGCGTGCCTGTCGGGATATCGGTGGCCCCGATCATCCCTGGCATAAATGATCACGAGATCCCAGCTATTTTGGAGGCAGCCAAAGAGCGGGGCGCGAGTTTCGCTAGGTACACGGTGCTGCGCCTACCCTATGGGGTGAAAGATGTCTTCGAAGACTGGCTGGAGCGCCATTTCCCGGAGAGAAAAGACCTGGTGTTGGGCCGAATCCGCGAGATGCGCGGCGGCAAGCTCAATGACAGCAGCTACCGAACCCGCATGGGGGGCCAGGGCATCATAGCTGATCAGATCGGCACCATGTTTCGAGTCACTCGCCATCGGCTCGGCTACGAAGGATCGGCTAGGACTCTAGATAGCAGCCATTTTCGGCGGTGCATACCGGGCCAGATGGAGTTTGGGTTTTGAGAGGGGGCTTTGTTCTTTGGCTTGGGGCGGTCTTTTGTTGGACCTATTAGCGCAAGTGTTCAAGGGAATGTGGAGGCGAGCGTGAAGCGAGTGTGGGTGTTGCGTCTGGGGTAGGTGCGGCTGATAGGCTCTGCGGTCTACTCGCTGATGCTCGCAGCTACATTTGGAGCAGCGGTGGCGGGAAATGTGGAGGCGAGCGTGAAGCGAGTGCGGTGTTGCGTCTGGGCTAGGGGGCGGCTGATAGGCTCTGCGGTCTACTCGCTGATGCTCGCAGCCACGTAAGGGAGGCATTGAATGTCGCTTCTCTTATCTTTGTATGACTTCATGGCTGGGTATCGACTCCTAGTGCCTCAGCGTCGGGTGTGGTTCCTTTTGGGGCTGGGGCCAGCACATCGTCTGGTCGGCCGCGCCACTTGTAGAGAGAGTACTCTCCGGCTAGGCGGTCTAGCTCGGCATCGGCGTAGCCGGCGCCGCAGTCTAGCGATGGGGCGGTGCGTAGCTCGAAGTGCAGGTGGGCTAGGTAGGCACCGTTGGCATTGCCGACATCGCCGATCTGGTCGCCGCGGCGGACTCGCTGACCGACGTAGACGCCGATACGATCGAGGTGCCCGTAGAAAGACTGTAGCATGCGTCCATCGGGTAGCTCATGGAGCAGGATGGCTACATTTCCCCAGCCATCGGCAGGCCAGCCAGCGTAGATGACCTGGCCATCGGCCACGGCGTAGACAGCATCTCCGAGGTCAGAGTTTTGGCCGCCGATACCATTGAGATCGTCGCCCAGATGACGGGTGACGAGGAATGGCTGGGCATTGTAGGTGAGCCCTTGGTGCTCGCTGCCCATCGGGGGACTAAATGTGGAAGCGATCGGAGCGGTGACCATCTCGATCGGAGATAGCATGGCAAAGGCCGGGTCGAAGAGCGGCTGCTTTTTACTGGCATTGAGTAGGCCTACAAATGGGTGTCCATCTGGACGGCTGATAGCTACGCTATCTTTCGCATCTAAGTTAGAGCTGCCCTCGGGTTTCAGGTTTATCCAGATGGCTAGCACGATAGCTCCGATCAGGACAAAGATCGGCAGGAAGATTTTGGCAAACTCCGTGAGGTGCAGCTTGAGATCGACGTTTTCGAAATACTTGTTGTTCACGCTGTCTTATCCGTAGCGGAGATCCGCGAGAGAGGCAATCGGTTTGCACTCGCCGATCTACACATCTAGGCAGGCTTCGGCTTGTTCGCCCTGGTGGGGGATAGGTTGCACATGCGACTGCGGCCGGGGGCGGAGTGGTGCTGTAGCGATGGCTCTTTCGATCTCATAGCGTTCTCGGGCAAAGGTCGACCAGCGGATCCGTCTCGGCAGCAGAGGAAACCAAGTGGGCACTGTTTGGCGAAAGGCCTTCATCGTAGCTCGTGTAACTACCGTTGAGCGAAATCCCAACTTCTCTCGCACAGGGCTCGGAATGGTCTCCACTGGCAGGAAATGGATCGCTCTGCCAAGCTGTTTGGCGAAGATGCTGTCATTTGGCGAGGCGATCGCTCCGGCGAGCTCGGCGCAGAGTGGGTGGCTGCCGAGTAGGTCGCTAGCCATGAGATCGTCGTAGTATCTCCGAAAATCGGCGTAGCTCTGAGGGCCTACATCTGTGGATAGGCCAAAGTAGGTACCGAAATCTCGCATATCGCGGTAGTAGCGCTCCAGTCGATCGCAGGGTAGAGGCCCGTAGACTAGCTCATAGCCCTGAGTGGCAGCTTCGATCATGGTGGCGATCACCCACATGAGCAGATCTGGCTCAAAGGCGGAGTACCCTTTGGGGCCTGACATGCCATCCGAGGTCTTGCCCTTCACCGTTTTGTGGACGTCTACGATGCGCTGCTGGGTCTGCAGAGCGGCTGTGCGCGTACCAAAGGCAATGCTATCGGTGGCCTTCAGCGTGCGGCGGAGTCGCCCGATCGAGTCGCTCTGGAAATGGCTGTGGTCCGCCACACCTTGGGCGATACGAGGGTGAGCTATCTGTAAAATCGCAGCAGCAGGGCCAAACCAGAGGCCGCATTTCTGGTGATTTATCTTCCACATCTCGGAATCGAGCGGGAACACAAAATCGTGATCGGGGGTATCCATGAGAGTCTGTTTCGTGTGAGGGAAAAGTTTAAAATATCATAATTTCCATAATTTAAAAGTGAGATTCAGGGAGTGATTTTGAGATTGGCGGAGACAGCGTCAGCAGGTTAGGCTGTGATACCTCAGAGTCTTTCCAGGTGGGAGCAGGCTCTGCTCGATCTTATGTCCTCAAAACGAGTCCGACTAGACATCGCCTATGATGGGCGCGGCTTCGACGGCTGGCAGAGCCAACCCAGTGGCAATACCATCCAGGATACCCTCCTCTCAGCTATCCAGTCGATCTGCGCCGAGGTGCAGACTGTACAGGGCTCGGGCCGGACCGATGCCGGGGTCTGTGCCTATGCTCAGACCGCTCATTTCGATGCGCCAGAGGCGTGGCGTATGGATGAGGTAGCGTGGCGAAAGGCGCTAAATGCTCGGCTGCCATCGGAGGTGCGCATCGTCGAGAGCGCTCTAGTGGATGAGGATTTTCACAGTCGCTTCAGTGCCGTGCGCAAGACCTATCGCTACCGCATCTGGCTGGGAGAGGTGCTTTCGCCCTTCGAGTTGGGGCTGGCGTGGCATCAGCCGCGACTCGATGCCGAGGCCATGCAGCAGGCGATGGCGGTCTATCTGGGCGAGCACGATTTCCGCATGTTTTCGGCCAATCGAAATGATGGCAAAGACGCGACCCGCGACACGGTGCGCGAGATCTATGCCGTAGAGAGTCGGCTAGTGTCACCAGAGCTGCTGGAGATCGATATCACCGGAAATGGCTTTCTGTACAAGATGGTGCGCTTTTTGATCGGGGTGGGCAGCTATATCGCAGCAGGGAGGGTGAGCCAAGAAGAGGTGCGAATGTGGCTTTCTGAGCCTTGTAATTTAAAAAAATCTCCTTTTTGCGCACCTGTGGGTGGATTATTTCTAAAAAAAGTTTACTATTAGCGTATATTTAACTAAAAGCCCCTGGAAATATTCCACCTAATCTAGTAAATATGTCCATGCCCACCTTTTTTAAGCAATCGACCCAGGAAAATCGCATTAAGAATGCGGGGCGCTGGCCGATCCGTCTTACTCACTTTCATCTCACGGATGAGTATAGCTTTCCAGCTACGAACTTCCCCGAGATCTTCTACGTCCAGGAGGGTGGTCTACTGCATGTGACAAAGAACGGTAAGCAAACTATCCGAGAGGGTTTTGCGATTCTGGTTCATCCCGGGCATCAGCACAAAATCTGCAATCCCGAGAATGTGGTGCTGACTCGTATTCGCTTCTTGCCCGAGTGGTTTGCCATGGAGTTTTATGGCATCATCGACATGCCGGATGTGCTCACGCTTTTCTTCGATCAGAGTTGGCTGCAGTACCCGCGCGAGGATGCTCTGCATGTCTTTAATACTCAGGAGAGTACACGCGACGTCGTGACCAAAGAGCTAACCTATCTCGAGCAAGTGCTGCAGACGGGGGATCACCTGAACCCGACGACTCGTCTGTCGCTGCTGAAGCTCATGGAAGGGCTGGCTCGTGACTTCCAGCGCTACTGGCGTGGTGCGGGAAATCCTGCGATGAGTCTTCCTGTGCGTTACGCATTCGATGTGATGGAGCGCCGTGTCTTTGCAGGGCTCGATTTCGAGGAGGGGATTTTCAATAGCTCGGTCTACGAGCAGGATGAGGTGGAGTCCTCCTTCCGTGCCTACACGGGCCTGAGCCCGCACGAGTACTACCTGCGCCGTCGCATCTTCCACGGGGCTTACACGCTGGTTTCTTCCGACGAGACTCCCAAACAGGTGGCTCGTATCTGTGGCTACTCCGATTTGGAGGCATTCGGCACGGCTTTTGAGGATATTTTCGAGATCACACCAGACGTGTATCGCGAAAAATTCAAAACCCTCACTGGCTCCGACGAAACTGTCGGTTAATGTGGCCGCCTCAATAAAAAAACGAGGCCGACACATGAAACTGATAGAAGAGCTAAAATGGCGCGGGATGGTGCAGGACAGCATCCCAGGGACAGAGGAGTTTCTCGACGAAAATAAGGCGGTGGGATACATCGGATTCGATCCCACGGCGGCGTCGCTGGGCATCGGCAATATGGTGCAGATCATGTTGCTCACGCATTTTCAGCGTCATGGGCATCACCCGATCGCACTAGTAGGTGGCGCGACTGGCCGCATCGGCGACCCATCGGGCAAGTCCGACGAGCGCAAGCTACTGGGCGATGATGAGCTGGAGAAAAACATCGCCAATCTCAAAGAGGAGCTATCTCGTTTCCTCGACTTTGACCGCGACGGCAATCCTGCCAAGATGGTCGACAACTACGATTGGTTTAAAGATTTCAGCCTGCTCGACTTTCTGCGCGATGTGGGCAAGCACCTGACGGTGAACTACATGGCCTCCAAGGACTCGGTGAAGTCGCGTATGGAGGGTGGTAGTGGTATCTCGTTTACCGAGTTTTCCTACCAGCTGATCCAGGGTTACGATTTTTACCACCTGCACAAGGAGCACGGCGTCGATATGCAGTTTGGTGGCTCCGATCAGTGGGGCAATATCACGGCTGGGACTGAGCTGATCCGCCGTATGATGGGTAGCGAGGAAAAGGTCTATGCCTTTACCTGCCCGCTGATCACCAAGGCAGATGGCACCAAGTTTGGTAAGAGCGAGGCGGGCAATATCTTCCTGAATCCGGAGATGACCTCGCCCTTCAAGTTTTACCAGTTCTGGATTCAGAACTCAGATGCCGACATCGTGAAGCTGGCCAAGATCTTCTCGCTGAAGTCTGTCGACGAGATTCAGGCTCAGATCGATGGCATGGCCGAGGCCCCCAACTCGCTGCAGCGCTCGCTGGCTGAGGAGATGACTGAGCGTATCCATGGCCGAGAGGCAGTCGATACCGCTATCGCTGCGACCAAGCTGCTGTTTGGCAAAGCTGGGCTAGACGATCTGAAGGCACTGCCTGAGGCCGCTGTGGCCGATGTGTTTGAGGGAGTCGCCCAAGGCGAAATCGCTCGTGGTGATCTGGCAGAGGGCGTGAACCTGATCGACTTCCTCGCTGAGGTAGGCGCTACCTCCAGCAAAGGCGATGCGCGCAGAAAGATCACCAAGGACAAGTGTATCTCCATCAACACCGCTAAAGTGACCGATGCCGAGCATACGATTACTGCGGAGGATGCGATCAATGATCACTTCATCCTGATCAATATCGGCAAGAAAAACCGCCACTTGGTTTATCTGAAGTAGCGCTATGCTAGCCACGACTCTTCTCGAGCAGCACCATCATGATGGTCGATACCACCATGCGCAGTTCATCGTCGGCTTCGAAGTTGCCTAGTTTATCGAGGACGAACTTTGATTCAAAAAAGGCAGGTCGCTTGCGGATGCGGATCAGATCTTCGCCAGCAGCGCTCTTGATGATGTAAGTCGGATTGAGCATGTAGCCGGTGAACGCCCCGATGATGGGGATCTCACCCACTAGGCTGTCGACCATTTTCACCCAAGGATTTTCCTCGTCGATACTCATGTAGGGCTGATCATCCTTTAGGATGTCGTAGTGCGCCTTCCAGATGGAGCGCATACCCTTGCGCGCGACGGAGCCGAATTCCTCGCCATTGTGATCGAGGAAGCGGTAGGTCGCAGAAAAATCGATGATCTTGTTGGCTTTGATTTCGCAGATCTTTTGGCTCTTACTTTTGTCGGTGAATACCTCGATATTCTCCTTCAGCTTCATGATCTTTTGGCGCACGTAGCAGATATTGGCGCCACTGGCATCGCTTACATTGATCTGTGGGGCGAGTGCTATGACCTTGCAAGACAGTGTGAGTGGGAAGTTCATCGTGGTGCTAAAATGACGTGACATTCGCCGGAAGGCAAGGCACTTGTGACTATCGGGCTGCGACGATCGTCAATACAGTCCGAGCGAAGACAACACTCGTTTCACACCCTATCAATCACTAGTAGTTAAGATATGTTCGACAAACTCACAGGCGGCATGGACGCCATCAAAGACGCGACAGGTGCTTTCAGTAATATCTCCGGCCTACTCGGCGGCATCACCGATCAGGCATCTGCCGAGGCAGCCGCTCCAGAGCTGGAGGAGGCGACTAGCGCTCTAGACGGGCTGGCTAGCAAGCTAGGTGCGCTACCTGGCCCTATCAAAAGCCAAGTCTCTGGCAAGGTAGAGGAGTACTCTGCTCAGTTTGAGGATCTCGCAGGTAAGCTGACCGCCATCCCAGGCGTGAGCGGCGTGGTAGAGCCTCACCTAAACAAGATCCGCGAGATCATCGGCTCTTTCGGCTAAACACCGAGAGTTGTCGGAAAATCGCTTTCCGAAATAATCATAGAAGAAGCGCCATCTGCCCGCAGGTGGCGCCTTTTTTATGCCTATTGGGCTGAGATGAGGCCTACGCCATCATTGCAGCTTCCTTTTCTGCTGCGGTCGTCCGAAAGCCATAGTCTAAAGTGTCCGGCAGCTCGCAGATCTCATTGGCCGCCGCGAATAACTCATCGAACTGATCGACGAACACATCTCCGATGAGCAGATCCGTCAGCGTCGGGCGCAGGTGTGGGTGTTTGCCGACGAGTTTGGCGAAGCTGAAGTTCTCATTGTAGAAGGCGTAGACGATTTTGCGCATTCGCTCGATGGCTTCGCATAGCTGCTCGCCATACTCGGTGAACTGACCTGCCGAGGTATCGCCTGCGTCGAGAGCTGCATTGATGGAGTCGGCTGCTAGCTCGCCCGACTTCAGGGCTAGAAAGATACCACTCGAAAAGACCGGATCGAGGAAGGCAAACGCATCGCCTGTGAGCAACACTCCATCGCCAGCGCAGTACTCGGCACGGTAGCTGTAGTCGCCTACCACCCAGTACTCGCCCACCTGCTCGCCTACGGAGAGGTGCTCTTCCATCCACTTGTTTTCCAGCACCTCGCGGTCCATGATTTCTTTCGGATCGCGGAGGCCATCGCGATACAGATAGTCGCGCTCGGCTACCACACCCACCGAGATTTTGTCATCGCGCATCGGGATGTACCAGAACCAGCCTTTGGCAGGGATGTAGGCGATGGTGGTAGAGCCTGCATCCAGACCGGGGTCGCGCATGGCTCCCTCGTAGTAGGTCCAGATAGCTATTTTATTCAGCTCGGGGTCGCGGCGGCGCCACTTGCTCTTACTAGAGACGACAGCATCGCGACCGGAGGCATCGACCACGATCTGGGCAAAGTGCTGCTCGCGACCATTGGCACTATCGGTCTCCACACCGATCACGCGGCCATTCTCATCGCGGATCAGGTCGCGCACCTTGTGCTGCTCGCGGATGTCGGCTCCGTTTTCCCGCGCTTTCTCCGCGATCATATTGTCGAAGTCAGCCCGCTCCACCTGCCAAGTCGTCGTCGATGGGCAGTCTTTGTGCTGAAAGAAGTAGAAGGGCTTTGAGACCTCGCCATCGGTGGTGGCGAACTGCACGCTGTACTTTTGCTGAAAGCCAATCTCGTCCATCTTTCCCGCTAGGCCGAGACGATCTAGGGTGAAATAGCAGAAAGGCATCATCGACTCGCCCACGTGGTAGCGGGGGAATTTGTCTTTCTCAAAGACCAACACATCGCGTCCGCTCTCGGCGAGGAGAGCTGCTGTCGTGGAGCCCGCAGGTCCTGCTCCGATGATGATCACGTCGTGCTGATTTTTCTGATTCATGTCTCTTTAGGATGGGTAGGAAAGGAAATTCAATAGGGTGTAATTTATACTGAATAGGGTACAATCGAAATCGAATAGGGTACAAATTTGCTCAGAGATTAGATTTTCTTATCTAGGCATCCAGCTAAGGATACGCGGCTGCCGCGCTGCTAGGTTTCGTCCGCGCGAATCATCTAGAGCAGCCCAGTCATCGGCCAGAAAAATACTGGCGCCGCGAAGACCAGTGAATCCACGCGGTCGAGCACGCCGCCGTGGCCTGGGATCGATGTGCTGAAGTCCTTTACGCCCAGGTCGCGTTTGATCGCTGAGAGAAAGAGATCGCCACAGATGCCGAGTAGCGAGATAGCCATGCCCAGCAGCGCTGCCACGCCTATGGATACAGGGGTGAGGCCGTGTAGGGCTGCGGCCAATAGGCCTGTGGCGAGTATGCCGCCTATGGCGCCCTCCAGGGTCTTATTGGGGCTGATGTGTGGCGATAGGGCGCGTTTGCCAAATAGGTTTCCAGACAGGTACTGGAGGACATCCGATGCCTGGGCACATATGGTGAAAAACAGCAGCAGCCCGATGCCTGCGACCAGACTCGTGCCCAGCTGGGCGATGGCAGGTACATAGCCGATCGCGTAGATGGTGAGCATCGCGGCCAGGTAGGTCTGGCTGGTGCGTGAGAGAAAGTTTTCGGCATCGCCAGCGATCAGGTTGCGCACGACGATGATCGCCAGCCCTGCCACTGGGGCAAAGATAGCAAACCACTGTAGCTGCCCCAGTCCGATCAAGAGATACTGCGCGGGTAGCACGGCGTAGAAGATCCACAGCAGACTGCCGTGATCTGCTCGCTCTGTGCTCATCTGGCTGACCAGTTCGCGCAGCGCGAGAAACGAGACGCCGGCGAACAACACCACCGGTCCGGCAGTGCCGACTAGGCAGGATAGTGCAAACACCGCCACCATCGCCCACCAGGCACGGATGCGTTGTGTCAGGTTTCGGTAAAAAGTCGGGTGGCTGTGGGCGTGGCGAGTCCGACCGTAGCCAGCGCGCGCCAGCGATGCGGTGGAGAGTGTCCCGAGCAGACCGCCTAGCACAGGCAGGGCTGCGGGATGATTGAGTAGGACTAGAGCATTCATAGTGGAAAAGTGGTGATGAGATCGTAGAGCGTGTCTTTAGGCTGCTAGCTGGAGCAGAGATTCTTTGGCGTGAGATAGGTAGGTTTGTTTATCGGGGGCATCCGGTAGTGGCGGCCCGAGTGTGACGGATGAGGGTAGAGGCAGAGGGAGTAGCGCTCCTTTTGGGAAGATCTGCTGGCAGCCTGCCAGCCAGAGTGGCACCACAGCCACCTCCGGGTGGTGGCGATGCAGATGATAGATACCAGCTTTCAGAGGCGCCAGTGGCTCAGGGCCGCTGTGTCGAGTCCCCTCGGGGAAAAGGATGAGCGACTCGCCAGCCTCGAGGGCAGACATCAGTGGTGCGAGGGGATGGCTGCGGCGCATCGCCGGTCGGCGATCGAGTAGCAGCGCGCGGAATAGCTGGCAGGCGACCCAGCGGCGTATCGGAGTGGCACCCCAGTAGTCGCGTGCTGCCACAGGGCGAGTCTGCTCGCGTGTCGCTCTGGGTAGGCTAGCCCAGATCAGGATGGCATCGAGATTGCTCCGGTGATTGGCGATGTAGATCGCGGATTGATCTGGGAGGGAATCGCCGTCGACTAGTGCTAGGCCAAAGGCACGGCGTAGGCACCAGGCGACGGTGGAGCGGAGTGGGATCATGAGGCTGAGTTTCATATTCGGATATTGGGTTTGGGTGTGAGGCATCAGGCACGGAGTAGAGCGAGGATCCGCTGCGAGCGGGTGGCACAGGTGATCAGACAGCCGATGATGACCGCTGCTAGGCAGATGCCGATGGCTACAGGGCCTAGCCAGGCGCTGGCCACTAGGCCGGCTGCCAGCACGGCCATGCGGATTGGCTTTGCCATGATGCCAGAGAATATCTGCTCCCCGGTGAGTGAGCCTCCGAGAGCTCGGATGTAGGCCACGGCGAGCGCCATCATACCCGTAGCGAGGCCGAGCAGCAGGCCTGTCGCATCGCATCGCCATGCTAGCCCTGCGGCGCCGAGTAGCAGGAGGTCGGCTACTCGATCGGGGAACTCATTGAAAAAGGCCCCATCGGCGCGGCCCAGGCCACCCTCGACAGCCACCAGGCCATCCCAGACATTGCACAGGCAGCGCAGTAGGATCGCCAGTAGCACTACGGGGATGACGATCCAGCGAGTCGGCTCCCAGTCACTACCTAGCACAGCCAGCCCGACTGCCCCGACTACGGCAAAGCCGATGCTCGCGAGTGAGATGGTATTGGGCTCGACTCCCCGATTTCTCAGTCTGATCGCGATATCGACGATGATGCCATTATCTCGACCAAAGACTTCCCGACGCTGATTTTCATGGTGTGGATTCGTTTCCATGAAAATACCATCCGCCTAAACAACAGGACTAAAAATCGATGATAATTTTTTAATTATCATTAAAAACGATGATTAAAGTAAGCAGCTTTGATTAGCTAAACACTTGCCCTTTTCGAAATCTATCGGAAAATCATCGACGCACTTTTTGGTCTTTAACCCAAAAAGTGCGTAAAATGGTCACCGTAGATCACGGGATGTGGCGCAGTCTGGTAGCGCACCACAATGGGGTTGTGGGGGTCGCTGGTTCGAATCCAGTCATCCCGACCATTTTAAAACTACTGGCACTTTGGTTCTCACAAAGCTCCAGTAGTGGACATGGAGTCTTCAAGATCGGAGTTCTGGTACCGATGATGGTTCCTTGGTACAAACCCATGAGTTTAGTTCTTCGACCGCGTCGTCGCCACTGATTCCCGGCAGATTGCCATCTATGGCGATTACCTCAGGTGATGTAGGTAAGTTTGGAGGATGCAGAAGTCATGGGTTTGATTGCTACTAGGCAGCGCCTTATTGTAACAGATGCAAAAGGACACTAGCCTTATCTTCGAATCTCTTAAACTTCATGATATTAAGTGGTTTGGGGCAGGCTTGAGGTATACTTTAGAAGCGAAACGTGATGTTATTGCTGATAACTATATTGGCAGTTAGTAAGGTCGGTTAGCACTTGTTCAATAACTATCAACGATATGAAGACCGAATCCAAAGGCACTATTCTATTGATCGATGACGACGTTGATCTGGGGCATTCGATTCGTGATATTTTGATCGCCTCGTCCTATGAAGTCAACTATCAGTCCGGAGCCGACGAAGCGCTAGACTTGATCGAGTCCGAGAATTTTGATGCCGTGGTCACCGATTTCGAGATGCCCTACCTCGATGGTATGGAGCTAATCACTCGTGCACAAAAGTTTAAACCGCAGCTGCCGATCATTATGATGACGGCGTTTAACTCGACCGACAGAGCTATTGAGGCTACCCGCCGCGGAGCTTTCGACTATTTATTAAAACCTGTGGAGATTCCAGATTTACTGGTCGCCGTAGAGAAGGCTGTGGTCAGCGGACGTATCAGTGCTCGTAAAGTCAGCCTAGGGGGTGGGAGTGGGGGAGAATCCTGTCGCGACAAAATGGTAGGTACCAGTAAGGCGATCATGAATGTGTTCAAAGAGATTGGGCGTGTCGCTGGGAAGCCTGTTCCGGTCTTGATCTCTGGTGAGACCGGGACAGGAAAAGAATTGGTAGCTCGTGCTATCCTACAAAATGGTGATCGGTCTGATAAACCATTCATCGCGGTGAACTGTGCAGCGATACCTGAAGGTCAGCTTGAGAGTGAACTTTTCGGCCATGAGCGAGGTGCTTTTAGTAATGCGATCAACCAGAAGATTGGTCGCTTTGAGCAAGCTGATGGAGGTACCTTGTTTCTCGATGAAATCGGTGATATCTCGCTTGATACCCAGGTCAAGTTTTTGCGTGTATTACAAGAGCAAACTTTTCAGCGAGTCGGAGGTAAGAAAAATATCCAAGTCGATGTTCGATTAATTACCGCTACCCACCACGATTTGAAAAAACGAATCCACGAAGGCACCTTTCGCGAGGATCTATACTATAGAATTAATACCGTTGAGTTGCATCTTCCTCCGCTGCGTGAGCGGGTGGAAGATATACCTGTGTTGGTAGATTACTTTCTCGACCGTACGGCCAGGGAGTATCGCCAAGGGGTGCCCACCATCACTCAGAAAGCACTCAATCTCCTCAAGGCAGAACCGTGGCCTGGGAATGTACGGCAGTTAGAAAATACGATCCGGAAAGTCATGCTCAGCGCCGGCGAAAGAAGTATAGGGCCTGACTTGATAGCCGCTGCGCTGGCCGAGCCGGGAGGATCAGTTATCCCCGGAGGCGTTGCAACCAAATCGGCAGGCGGAAATTTCTCCGAACACATCTATGATGTGCTCCTCGCTGCTAGTAAAGGCAAACTCGAAGGCCGTGGTGCTTTTGAGGTATTACTCGAAGATGTCGAGAAAGAACTCTATAGGCAGGCTGTGGAATTGAGTCACGGCAATCAATCAGCGATGGCGAAATGGTTAGGTGTATCACGATTAACCGTGCGTGATAAGCTCGATCGCTTTGAGTTATTTCCTAAGCGTGAAAAACCTGCTGCAAAGAAGGCGGAGTAGAACAAGACTTCTTAAATTATTTATTATTTTACGTTATCTTGTTACAGGGTAGTCCCTTCGGTCACTGGTGTCTCGGGTAGTGGTTGCAGTTCTCGCCGTCTTCTGGGGCGATCTTGTATCATTTTCTTCATGATTTCGACTTTACCGTAGCATAGCAGGGTATCGTCCGATTCCAGTACTCGTGATGATTTGGGATTGGAAATCACGGAGTCGCCACGCTTGAGTGTTAGTACCGCCACATCGTCTTCTCGCAGGCCTGTTTCCTTAATGGTCTTACCAATGTAGGGGCTTCCATCTGGTATAGTTATGTCGGCCACTCCGTAGCCTCGGCTGACCGTTAATCTCTGGCGCAAGTCTATATCTGGCATATTGGCCTGATCAGCTACAAAATCAATGATCTCGCCGGCGATATCAAGCCCTGTGGATCCTTCGATACCCTCTAGTCCGGGGGAGGAATTGACTTCCATGATCTGCGGGCCATCTGCGCCCTCTAGCATATCTACGCCGCAGACCTTTAAGCCCATAATCTGGGCTGCTCGGACAGCAGCATTTTCATAGGTTGGATCGAGGTCTATCGGGGTAGCGACGCCTCCGCGATGGACGTTGCTGCGAAACTCTTGCCCCTGTGCAGTGCGGCGTATCGCACCGACGACACGGTCATTTATAACAAAAGCTCGGACATCTTTGCCTTTGCTTTCTGCCACAAATTTTTGGATTAAGACATTTTGATGAGCCGAGTGGAGAGTCTCAATGATAGCTTTGGCTATCTCCGGCTTGTCGGCGAGGATTACGCCCACTCCCTGTGTGCCCTCGATGAGTTTGATGATAACAGGAGTCCCGCCCACTCTTTCTAGTGCATCATTCACATCCTCTTTGCGGCTGACATAAGCTGTGCGAGGGATACCGATGTTATGCTTTGATAGAATCTGTAAGCTACGCAGCTTGTCACGCGAGTTAGTGACGCCCGAGGATGTGTTGGGTGTGTAGACATCCATTTGTTCAAACTGCCTGAGTACTGTAGTGCCGTAGCGAGTCACGGATGTGCCGATGCGAGGTATGACTGCGTTTGGTATATTTATTTCTTTTCCCTGGTAGTATAGATCCGGTTCTCCTTGGTCGATATCGATGGCATAGTTCAGTACATCTCGTACTAGTACTTTATGGCCTCTGTCCTTGGCGGCCTCTACTAGGCGCATGGTGGAGTAGCATTCCGGGGACCGAGATAGGATATTTAGTCTCATAGCTGTATCTTTTGTAAAGGTTAGTTAGCGTGGTTTAGAACTCCTCCTCATCGATGATCTCGGACGGCTCCTCTACGGTGATACTGGTGGCCAGATGGTCTCTTAATTGGCTCTCTAGAGCGTCGTCTTCTATTTGATCAACGCTTTCCTCCAGTTTTCGAAATTGCTTTCGTGTCTCAGGTCTAGCGATATGGACGATCGGGTCTCCTGGCGATACTGCGGGCATAGTCGTCATCCCTAGCACGATGCCATTGTATGGGCTGGTCAGCACTTCGATCTCTTCACCTAGCAAGCCCGTATTGGTGGCTACCGGCTGTTCTTTTTCCACCGTATCGCCAGCCGATACGTGAAACTTTAGGAAACCACCATTTTCGCCTCGGAGCCAGGTCGAGCGATGGACAATCATCTGATGAGGCGCCGTATCGGGGCGCTCTTTTGCGCTGATCTCGATCATCCCTAGCTCCTCTAGCACGTGAGTGATGCCGCGAATGGTCAGATCTAGCACGGTCGGCTCGACCTTGCTGACTTCGCCTGCCTCGAGGATGATGGTCGGGCATCCTGTCTTACAGGCTTCTCGTCGTAGCGATCCTTCCGGCCCCTCGCTATCTACGAGCACCTCAGCGCCGAAAGCATGAGCGAGACGCTCGCACTCGGGTATTTCTAGATCCGCTCGTACGTTAGGGAAGTTGGTGCGTCTGACGGCAGCCGTGTGTAGATCTATCACATAGTCACAGCGGCTGATAACTTCCTCAAATATCAAGTGGGCGAGCCTCGCCGTCATACTACCTTTGGGACTGCCGGGAAACATACGATTTAGATCCCTGCGATCTGGTGTGTAGCGGCTATGTCGCTCAAATCCCATTATATTTACCACTGGCACCAATATCAGGGCTCCGTAATCTAGCTCGAAGGGAGGCTCTTGGATCAGCCTGCGGATTGCACCAGTGCCATTGATCTCATCCCCGTGGACGGCTGCGGTGATTCCTACCACTGGGCCATCTGTTTTGCCTCGCCATACCATGATGGGGAGTCGCATCGCCACGCCGGTAAAGCTTTCGCCCGCCTCTAGACGGACTTGTTTCTTCTCTCCTAGCTCAATCTTTATAGATCCCCATCGATCGATCGGCCGCTTCTCACGTGTTTGGGTGGTCATCTTATTTCTTTTCGTTGGGAGGGGCTGTCGCCCAGTGATCGACTCCACAATCGATCAAAAACTCTCGGCCCCCTAGAGCCTCGCGCCCCAGTAGCATACGGTGTAACATCTTTTTGCGACAGGCTAGATTGACTAGGATTTTTTTCTCGATTCCAGCTAGGTGTAAGGTCGTCTCTACGAATAGTCGGCTGCGCCCTTCACCTGTGGAGCTGCGCACTCGCTTTCTGATTGCTATTGGGGCTTCTAAGGTGATGGTCTTCCCTCGAGAGCGCGAAACTCGTATAGTGAACCGAACACGGTTGTCTGGCAGTTCCACTATATCAGAGCAATCGATAGAGCTGCTCTTGGCTCCGGTATCTACTTTAGCACGCAACTCAAGCCCCCACTCTGGGAGAGTTACCATCTCTCGCCAACCAATTATGATAGGTTTACTCATTACTTTTCGTGCATCGATCTAATGGGAACAGTGGCAAGGCCTCAAGCGCCTCATACAATGGAGGAGCCCTATTGCACTAGTCGACAGTTGTTTTAGTAGGTTTTGCTGCTCAGCATCGTCTTCGATGCGATCCATGACATTGAGTAAAGATTCTAGATAAAGCTCTATCCGGTGACAGGTCTGGCGAGCCATCGGTGGAGTGATGTGGCCGATTTCCGCATAAAGGCTGAGGCGGTGGGAAATCTCGCTCCCATCTACCACCAGATTCAGCAGGCCGGAGTTTTCACATTGCCAGGCTGGTTGTCCCTGTTCCTTTAGGATGGGGAATATCTCATTTTTGATCGACTGCTCGGCAGACTCAAAAATTTGCGCAGCTTGAGTAACCTCTGCAGGAATGGTGAGAACTTTCTTAGCTATCATATCTTAGGCGACTCAGGTAAAACCCTTGCTGTACGATTAATGCTCGATCAACACGGATCTTAACTTATTGATTATTAGATTGTTGCGTGCCTTTTGTGAGCATCAGAGATGATTGTTCTGCTAAGTTCCTTTACAGTTTGTCCCCATCTAGGACAGGGACGGTTGCTAGGGGCATTATTTTCCTCGTTATCGGCAAATTCGAAGTGATTAGCCACGCTATCATCTTTCTAAAAATCTGATCTGCCGAGTGATCAACAGATAAGCAAGTTGTTAATTAATAGGCCAGTGTTGCCCTTGATTAGTTGTTCTTAAGGATTGTTAATTTATTCACGTTCAATGAGTTAAACGTATTTATTGCGCAGTTTTAAGTGGTGAGTTTTGTCTGGGTATGAAGTCTTATGAGCCTCCTGTCGTCATTGAACTCTGCATCACGCAGTCCGACATCGATATGATGATGGATCGTCTTGATGACGATTGTTCTGATCCGGGTTCCTGTAACGCCGTCGTTCATGGTTTACGTGATTTCATCAAGTCGGGCTTAGCACTGCGAATCGCGAACTACCATGGCAGGCGTCTGTTCAAATATGGTACGGAGCACGCGCCATTATCTGATGAGCTATGTCAGTGGCTCGATTTAGCCTTTCGGGGGCTTAGCCCTTCACCACGGGTCTTCGAGATAGAGCTTCCTTGCAGTTGGCTAGTGGATGCATCTGAGGAGCAACTAACTGCAGCAAGTGCAGCGCTCTTAGCGCCCACCTCGGCTTAAAACCTAATAAAAATCGGCTTAACTGATCACGCGAAAAATATGGCCATTCACCTAAAGCTCGGGCCCGTGCCCGTACCAGAGTCGGCAGCGAAGGCATCGCAAGATTTCCAAAGCCGTGAATCAACTATACGCGAGATTTTTCGCCCGGCTTTGCGAGGCGTCTCAGCGGCACAATGGCACCGCCATTTTGACTGGATACTGGATATGATGATCGAGGGTACCGAGATCGCCAACCGCATGGAGCTGTACCGAGAAATCGGCCGTATCAGCCCTAGTTGCGCCCGGCAAATTTGCCACAAGCTCGAGAGCCATCTTGAAGATATTAGTCGAGTGAAAGAACATTTAAAGAATAGACAAGGGGATGTGGACCATATCAAGGCACTGGAAAAGCTGGCCTTTGCTAGTTTGGCTCTATTCTCAGAACTGAAGAAACTGAAGCCCCTTTCTAACTACTAGACTATGAGACATTAACTTATAGAAGTAAAGATTTGGGTTAAAGATACTAGGGGGATATCAACCCAAGCGGGTCAGTCCAAGGGTGCATGGTTCCTTACCCTCGGCTGACCCGCAACTCTATCCCCTAAATACCAGACCTCCAATCAGGTTGAGTGTCGCTGTATCGCAGCCTTGATGATCAGTCCCAGCATATCGCCATAGTCGATGTTGTCTAGCTTTGCCATCTTGGCTAGATGGCCATCCCAGCACCATCCAGGGTTGGGGTTTACCTCCAAAAGTCGGGGTGTGCCATTGGAGTCTACCCGCCAGTCGAATCTTGCGTAATCTCGACATTCTAATCGCTCAAATAGGCGCTGACACGAGTTGATCAAAAATGCTTCGGTTTGCTCTGGTAGGTTGGCTGGTCTAGATGATAGCTGCCAATAGGGAGAATCGGGATCCCATTTTGCTTCGTAGCCACAAATCGCAGGCAAGTCGTCCGGTAACGCACTGTAGTCCTCTTCCACAACGGGGAATATACGAAAGTCTGTGGATAGATTACCTATGAATCCAACGGTCAGGTCCGCTCCCTCTAGGAATTGCTCCACCAAAATAGGGATCTGAAAATCGAACCGGCTCCTCACCTCGTGGATTGCAGCTGTAAGTTCGCGCAGATTTCTACACACGCTACGCTGTGTGATTCCGATACTTGAATCTCCGAGGTTAGGTTTGATCAGGACTGGGAAGTCTATCACCATATCATGGAATGTGCTATCATCCGGCTGGATTAGAAAGCCTTGGGGTGTGGGGATATCCATTTCGTTGGCGACACCTCGCACCAGGGATTTGTCATAGCAAAATCCAAGGCACTGAGGTGTGCCGCCTGTGTATGGTATGTCCAGCATCTCGAGTAGAGCTGGTATGTGCAACTCTTGGCGAGCTTGATTTTGGAATCCTTCGTCACATAGGTTGAACACTAGGTCGAACTCGTTTTTGATCTTTGCTGAGTCTGATAAGAGTTGATCGTGATTCGTAAAATAGGTAAACTGAAAATCATTCAAATGGGAGAGTGAACTCCGGAGCCGGTCGATCACGACAAAGTCATCGTCGTCGAATTCCCCACCGGGCTTGACGGTGTCTCGTTTAGAGGGGTCTCCCATGATGACGGCTATGTTTTTGAAAGCTTTCGTCTTCACGGTTGATGGCGCTAAATCGGGCGCTCGGGCGCTGCATAAATAGCGCTGCTGCATCATTCCTAGATCTTGATTGCGTACACTATTGGTGGAAAATGGCTCTTCGATCTTAATCGCCCTATATCCTAAGTCTGAGAGTAGCGTTTCTATTTGTTTCTGAGAGTATAGTCTCTCGGCATAGAATTGATCAGATACCACCCCCTTTGTGGTATGGGTGATGACTTCTCGGGAGATCAATCGTGATTTATCGTCAGAGAGGCATCTCTCTCGGCAGACAAAGTAGTTTTTATCGATCCACTCCCAGCTCCGAGGTTGGTAGTTTTCCCGCTGATAGTCACCATCTGTGAGATCTAAGAGGACCTGGCCGCCGGGTTTCAGCACCCGCGCGATCTCGGATAGGACGCTATGATCCTCCTGAGCTGACTCGAAGTAACCAAAACTATTTCCTGGAATCACGACAAAATCGAACGTTCTGGGTTTGAATGGTAGTTTTCGAGCGTCTCCTTCGCGAAACCGGAGCGTTAAATTTTCCTCACTAGCTTGCTTTCTAGCCTTTTTTATTAGGTAGTGGGATCTGTCTAAACCTGTAACGTTTTTGTAGCCTCGTTTGGCTAGTGCAATAGTATGTCGGCCATGTCCGCAGCAGAGGTCTAGGATGTGGCTGTCTGAATTGGGCTTCAAGATTCTAATGAATCGATTGATCTCGAGATCAGTGATATGACTGTCGTTCACGACATCCCCATCGGTTTTTAAATAGTTGGAATTGAAGACATCTTTCCACCACTCGGCTTTAACATAGCTCTCAAGATCCTCGACTGGTCCTAGTATGGAGACGGCAGGTTTGGTCTTTTTCTTCTTGTTGTGAGGTGATGTCTGTTTGCGTTGCTTTTCAGTACGAGATGCTGTGGTATGCATGTATAAATGTATAAATTCGAGGTGGGCTGTTTCTTTAGATTTATTCCCCCCCCCCCCTTCAAAAAAAGAAAGACTGACCCCGCTCTGGTTGTTACCTGCTATTCCAGAGCGGGGTTCAGCTATTGTTGTGTTACCTTAGTTTCTTTAAAGATCGGAACAATCGCTTGAAGTGTAGGGATCGGCGATATGTTTCGGTTACCACCGCTTGCCGCTAGATTGCGAGCTGGGCCGCCAGTCACGATGACGATAGTAGTCATCGTCTTCGAAATCGTCGTAGTCAGATTCTTCAGGAGCGAGATAGTCGAAGTCATCTTGATAGTCGCGATATTCGGTTTCTAGCCATATATCGGGGGCTTCGGAAAGATCGCCTAGGTTCTTTGGCTCTGAAGAGCCCCTATTGTAGATAGGCTGCTCTACCTTTGAAACTTGAGGAGACTCAGATAGACCATCAGCGCAGTAGTCCAAGTCTTTGAATGCGTGCAATACTTTCATGTTTGGAATTGAGTTGTTCTGTTGTTCCCGATTGAGGAGTCTTTCATGGAAGATCTCCGACAGAGTTATATTCGGTCTTTTTATTTTAACGTCAAATATTTTAACGTTAAAATGAATGCCTTTTTTCGGATTTTGGTTTATGTGTTTCAAAGTTCCACAGATGGCCGACGACCGAGTTGACAGTGTTTTATCCGATTGGGAATCAGAGAGACCAGAGCTAGACAGTGACTGTCTAGCTTTGGAATTGCGGTTCCAGCTAGTTGCTAGACGTATGGCTGCCGAGGTCACCTCGGCGTTATCAGAGCTAGATTTGGAGTGGTTTGAGTACGATGTTCTGTCTGCTCTGCGACGCCAGGGCCCGCCTTTTCAGCTGTCGGCGAGCGATATCACGGAGGCGGCTATGATCTCACCAGGGGCTGTTACCAATCGTATCGATCGACTCAAGAAGCGGGGGTTGGTCAGCCGAGTGGAGGATGCGGAGGATCGGCGGCGAGTCATCATTGGGCTGACTCAGGCTGGTATAGATCTGGCAAATCAAGCTAGTGAAGCCAGATTTGCCTGCGCGGACAGGTCTCTGGGGGGACTCGATGCGGCTCAGTTGGCGCACTTGGATCAATTATTACGAGATTTGATCAAGGGGATGCCGATTTAGCCTCTCATTTGCCTAAATAGGCATCGATATATCCTCGCAGTGCATCCTCGCTAAACGGGGTGCGGATGACTAGCCCGAAGCCCATGCGATCGAGCAGGCGCTCCTCATCCGCAGTGCCGCAGATAGCGATGCTACTGCGGCAGCGATCGGCTGCGCGTATCGTACACGCGAGGTCGCCGAAGGGTATCTCGGTGACGATGTCCTCCAGATCGACAACCATGAGGTCAGAAAGACCTAGGTCGAGCGGGGTAAGCTGTTCGATGTCTCGCAGGTAGTGGAGCTCGCCTCCTGCAGGTAAGTATCTTTGGAAAAATCTACCTAGTCGAAAATGGGTATCGACCAGTGTGATGTGCTGAGGGCTAGTAGGCGTACCATAGTTGGTAGGTTTCATAGTCTTAGCGATCATATCTTTAGTTCTTTAGGCTTATGGCCTGCTGCCAAGAATTTTGAGCGGGATGGGTCGTATAGGCTGTGAGTGGATCAGGGGCCAGTTCGGTAGTCATATCAACCCAGGCGGTAGTCTATACTCTATACAATCGACCAATAAGCCGATTCGTTGCTTTAGCGCCTGCATGCCACTCACTTGACGATTAGAATGGTCCATTGGCGAAAAACAGTATGGAATTATAGTGTGTTTACTAGAGCCGTCAGTAGATCAGTAGGATTGAAAGGCTTGGGAATATACCCTGCAGCTTCTGTGGTAAATGCCTCTTGAATCGCGTTCTGATCGCCGCCGATGATGATGAAGGGGGTGCCGAAGCCTGTAGGAGAAATCGGGTCGGCGCCATAGTCTGTCGATAGCTCGGGCAATTGACCATCGAGGAGGATCGCATCGAATCGGTTGGCTGCAGCCTTTGAGATCGCCGCTTCGAGGCTGCTGCAGGTCTCGGTGGCAAAGCCACAGGTGCTGAGCAGGCTGTCTAGGCTGTCTCTGACATTGCTATCGCCCTCGACAAGTAGTAAGGCTTTCCGTGGCAGGGGGGCTCTCGTAGGCCTGCTAGATTGTTTGGCGACCATCGTCTTCATCTTGGCATCATCGAAACCCTAGATGTGGGAGTGAACAAATGGAATGCGTAACTCGCTGAATACAAGTGGTCTGCGTGATGGTTGGGTTGTTTTCCTGTTGCTGTCTACTGCATAGTGACACTACAGATCGTAAAACGAGTTAGCAGTTTAAGGATAGATGGGTTGGGCTCAAATTTCCACATGCTCCTCGATGAACTCTTCGAGATCGGTATCGATGGGTAGCAGTGGTAGCGTGAAGAAAAAGCTAGCTCCCTGGCCCTTTACTCCCTCCGCCCAGACTCGTCCGCCGTGCTTGTTGATGATGCGGCGCACCGATGTGAGCCCGATGCCATGGCCTTCGATGTCCGCAGTATCGGGTAATCGATGGAAGACTTTGAAAAGCGTTTGAGCTTCCTCGACGGAGAAACCAGCGCCATTGTCGCGCACCACGTAGACTAGCCCATCGTCGTCGGTCTGGATGGAGAAAAACTCAATTTGCGGCTTCTCGATATCGCTGGTGAACTTCCAAGCGTTACTCAGTAGATTCTCGATGAGAGCCCCGAGCGTGCGGCTATCTCCATACGCATGCATACCTGGCTCGATCGTGCAGTCGACAGTCCGGTCGGGTTCGCGAGCACGCAGTAGCTCGACGGTGGCCAAAGCCAGTGTGGATAGATCGATATTCTGTAAGTCAAATTCCGCGTTAGTCAGCCGATACATCTCTAGCATTCCGTCGATCTGGCCCTTCATCCGCTCGACGGCAGTCTCCATGCGCTGGACGCACTCCAAAGTCTTATCCGAGCACTGTTCAGCCATCAGATTTAGGATGGTCCAGCAGTTGGTCTTGACGACTGAGAGTGGATTTTTCAGATCGTGGGCTACGGTGTAGGCAAATGTTTCCAGCTCGTGGTTGACCCGCTCTAGTGCATCGGTGCGCTCAGCTATCACCGTATCGACATTGGCGAGGATAGTCGCATTTTTCAGCGCAAACCCCGCAGCTTCG
This sequence comes from Verrucomicrobiota bacterium, assembly GCA_020630975.1. GTDB lineage: Bacteria > Verrucomicrobiota > Verrucomicrobiia > Verrucomicrobiales > DEV007 > Arctic95D-9. Next base: position 44,561 of record JAHDID010000025.1, on the reverse strand, counting down.
GCTAGACACTCCATCATAGGAATCCGGTGGTCTTGGAACCTTGTTCGCTCCTGATCGTACCCGATTCGATTTGAGGTAAACGATGGCTGACTGAAGTAAAAGCCTAAGGCACCGATGACTCCTGACTCGCCATTGATCGGGATCATAGCCAGACTTCTCACATAAGAATCATCGTAAAATCGGATATGGATGCGCTCATCCTGGTAGACATCGTCCACTAATGCTAGTTGCTCGTGCTGGATGCACCAGCCGCATATGCAGTCCTCTAAGCCACGGCTAGTGCCTTTTAAAAATATATTCACCGAATCCTCCTCGATATAATGGGCGTGCCCATCCTCTATCAGCACGAAGCACACCCCATCGGACGACACGGCTTGGCGCGCCCTCTCGCAGCAGACCCGAGCGATCTGCTCGATCGTATCGCACCGAGAGAGCTCTACCAGTAGCCGAGTGATCTGTGGCACTAGATTCGATCTATCTGGAGTCTCATCCACACCCTGAAAGTACATCAAAATCTCAGCCCCTCCAAAAGCAAAAATCAATGCTTCGAGCATTGATTTTGGCTGTAGGGTTTAACCCATGGTAACCGCGAATGCGGCCGATAGGAGATAAAAAACGGTGTGGGAGCTCTGGTTCGAATCCAGTCATCCCGACCGTTTTCAGAGGCACTACCTCGTGCCTCTTACTTGATCTCAGGTCGGGTATTAGGCCTTCACCCTTCTGGGGTCAGGATCGGCGACACAATACAGCACAAATGTCACGAGCTGTAGGGCTGCTACAGCGAGTATCCCCATAGGCGCGGCCTTTGCTGCGAGAGCAGTCACATCGGGAAAATTCGTGAGGAAAGAGGAGTGTAGGACTTCACTGCCCTGCGCTCTGTAGAGAGCGATCACTCCGATCTGGCCTGCTAGTGCGAGTAGACCTGCCAGCACATCGCCAAAGGTAATCCTCTCGTGACCTTTCTTGCCAATGTAGCGAAACAGTAGGACGACAGCCATGACGATCGTCACTGGCACGAGGAGTATCGGTAAGTATTGAGTAGCTGACTCGACTACAGGTGTCACTTTTTCAGCCAAGTCAGGAAAGGTGACTAGGTAAAAGCTGAGAAAGGCCAAGGCGAGGATAAACAACGCAAGACGGTTCAGTTGGTAGGCAAAGCGAAACAAGGTTTTCATATGCCGGTAGATTCCCACAGCAGGATTCTTTTGACTGCTATAATTTCGAGCTGGTTTATACCGCTGAGTCAGAGGGCCGAAAAGCACATCTGCCAAAGCCAAGTTTGGCAGCGGTTGTGCACTCGAGAATCGGTATGTCTCGTAGGTGGGGCTCCGTGTATCATCTGCGCGCCTGTAGTAGCGGAAGATCCCAATCTTCCGTCCGTAGTTATCGGCTGGTTGCTTCGAAACTCGGCATTTTGGGAAATGCCGCTACGTCACGCCTTGGACTTTCTGGATGAAGTTGGCGAGATAGTCGCATTAAGGTTGAAGCCCGCTGGGAAGTCTCAGGTAGTCACTGACGGATTTCTTGAGGAAGTGGGAGGTCGAGAAATCTTCGGGCTTCCTAGGGTGGGAGAGGATCTCTGGCACTGGTATAGCTTCTGGTATGGCGGGTTGTTCGGGGATGTCGGGTAGCTCGACATCTTCACCACTGTTCTTTCGATCGACGAGCTCATTGTAGCGATTGATCTCGTCGTTGAAGTGGTTCAACTGACTATCGAAGTCTGCGATCTGTGCTTTCACTTCGGCGTGGTAGTCGCGCAGGGTTTGGTTGTAGGTATCGATGTATCGCTCGGAATCCCAGCGGTGGTTGAGGTGGGCAAAGAGGTAGCGGCGTAGACTTGCGACCTGGCCGGATTTGATCAGGTGGTGGAGTAGCACCATAGAGGAGGTGTAGCGCTGGGTGACGATGGTGGATGGATTGAAGCCGACAGGGATCACTATCTGCTCTCGTGTTCCTGCTGAATCGTCAGTGTTGTCCTGTAGTTTGATTTGAAAAGGTTCGACGGGGTTGAGCACCAGTTTTTGCTCGGGCTGCGACTGGCGATTCATGAACTCATCGGGATTCAGATAGACGAATTCCTCTGGAGTGAGCAGGCGCAAGCGATAACGGTCGCCGCCGAAGTTTTTGCTGACCATCAAGGAGATACCAGAGTCGAGCTTGGCAGGATCGTAGGTGAAGGCGCCGTCTCGGTAGGGGATAGCGGACACATAGTCTGCCAGACCTTCTGCCATCCACATGGGCAGATATTGGATCCACTGGTGAGTCACCGAGTGAGTGATCTCGTGGATCAGAGTCGAGGGATCGTAGTCGGATGCCTTGCGGTAGGTATTGCCGCTTTTCTGTAGCCCGAGAGAGGAGAGGGGCACCATGATCTCGCGCGTTTTGATGATGTAGACCCCGGCGGAATTCGCAGGTCCTCCTGCGGCGTGATACTGATCTTTGTTAGAGAATAGCGTCACTCGGAACTTTCCTTCTGGCGGGCTGGCCACCTCTAGCCCTAGGGGGAGGGCACGCACCATCGAGTAGGTGGCCTCAAACATACGGCTGAAGTCTTTTACCGTCAGGGCATTCAGATCGACATCGCAGACGAATTTAAAGTTCCGTGTCTCGTGGACTTTGCCTTTTTTGGCGAATGCACCGTCGCGGATCTCAGCTTTCACCTGGTGATTGATGTCTTTGAGAGGCTGGAAGTTGAGATTGAAATAGCGAGATATCTCCTGCCACTCTTTGATGAATCTCTGGTCCTCCTTGGCAAAGCGGTCGATCGGGATTTTTGCCGGTCGATTGCCGGGTAACCGGAACAACGCATTCTCGGCCTCGATTCCGACTAGCTGCGCCTGCATAGTGCGCCCGTCTGCGGCACGAAATGTCCGCACAGACTTCCAATCGACTAAGGGATCGCCTGACTTGAGAAAGGCGAACTCAGAGATGCCCAGAGAGGTATAGGGATTGTCCTCCTGCTCTTTTGCTACGCCACATGCATTGGCTAGAGCGAAACTTAAGATGCCAGCTGCTAGCAACCGGACCTGTTTGGGGAATCTGTCAGTCATCGTGGCGGATAGCTTCTGCCAGATGACGTGACAGTCAAATAAGCTCTGCACCCTCTAGCCGACGAGTTTTAGTAGTAGGCTAGGGTTGATCCCGCCGTAGATGATGGCTGCCATCAGTAGCACCATGCAGATAGCTGCAGCAGGGCTGACACGGATCGCAGGCACAGTCTCGCCCTCGTTGGGAGAGCTGAGAAACATCGAGGCGGCGATCTTCAAGTAGTAGTAGAAGCCAGCACACGCACCGATGATACCACAGGCCAGTAGGATCCACTGCTCTTGCTCGAAGGCGAGCTTGAACACGAATAACTTGCCGAAGAAACCAACGGTAAGTGGGATACCAGCCAGAGAGGCCATGGAGAATAGCAGAGCTGTCGCTAGGAAAGGATTGGTGCGAGCGATGCCAGCGTAGGAGCTGATGCTCTCGCCGCTGGTAGAGGCGCGGATCACCGTCATCACCAGGAAGGCGAGCAAGGTCATCAGCAGGTAAGCGCCAAGGTAGAAGGAGACCACGCTGCCGACAGACATGGACTCGCCGCTCTTTGCCACAGTCTCTGTGGGCGTTGACGCCATAGCCATTAAAAGGAAGCCCGCGTGAGCGACACTAGAGTAGGCGAGTAGGCGTTTGAAGTTACTCTGAGGTAGGGCGGCTAGATTACCCACTATCAGTGTCAGAATCGCTAGGATGGTCAGGACTAGGGTGATCTTGCCTACCAGATACCCATTGCCTAGATAGAGCGCCGTGATGCGCATAAAGATAATGAAGCCTGCTGCTTTGGAACCGACAGAAAGAAAGGCTGTGATAGGAGTCGGGGCACCTTGGTAAACATCGGGTATCCACTGGTGAAAAGGCACGGCTCCTACCTTGAAGGCCATAGCGGTCAGTAGCAGAGCGAAAGCGAACAGAGCACCGGTCTCGTTGATGCCGTCAGCCTGTAGCTTGGTAGCGATCTCGGACAGCTGCATGCTACCCGTCATACCGTAGAGCCAAGCCATACCATAGACGAGGAAGCCTGTGGATAGCGCGCCGAGGATCAGGTATTTCACGCCAGCCTCAAGTGAACCGACGTTTCTGCGGTTGTAAGCGACGAGCACGTAGAAAGAGATGGTGACGGTCTCCAGAGCGACAAAGATGCTGACCAGATGGGTCGCAGATGCCATCCACATCAGACCGGCACAGGTGAAAAGTGGTAGTGAGAAAAACTCGCCCAATCCGGCCTGCGGGTGAGCGCCCTCTTCAGGCTCGGCTGTCTGAGCGATGGTGACGGGAGAGTAATCGATCGCCATGAGTAGGACGATCAGGGTTGTCAGAACGGCGATGCCTTTGTAGAACATCGACTTGCCGTCGGCACTGTAAAACTGCCAAAACGGTGAGTCGCTACTAGTGCGATCGACCACGAAAAGTAGACCAAATACAGCGATGAGTCCGATGACTCCCAAGTAGCCGATGGCGCGTTTATCCTTCAGATCGGCGAAGGCATCCAGCATCAGCATCAGTAGGCCGATGCCAACCACAATTATCTCCAGAGCGTAAACAGGCATAGTGAGTGAAAGTGTGGGTTCGATATTATTGACCAGACGCTATCATCAGCCCTTCCAAGGCTGGGCGAACATACTTGATGAGAATCTCTGGAATGAAGCCCGTCACCAGTAGGGTGCCGAGTAGTAGAAAGATCGGCAGCTTCTCATTCCATCGGAGGTCGCTGACAGCGGGCAAGCCCTCTGCGAGGTCTCCTTTAAATACATTTCGGTAGGCGCGCAGCATGTAGACTGCAGAGATCACCACACCCCAGAGGGCGAAAACTGTAGTCCACTGCAGTGGTGTGAACCCTGTCTCAGCGGAATAGGCCTGAAAGCCCGAGAAGAAGACCATCACTTCTGCAGCGAAGTTGGTGAAGCCAGGCAATCCAATCGAGGCAAATGCGGCAAAGCCAAACAGCAGTCCCGCCTCAGGAATGACTTTGGCGACGCCACCGAGCTTATCAAACTCTAGGCTGCCGTAGCGCTCGCGCAGTGAACCGCACAGCCCGAAGAGCAGCGCTACTGATAGACCGTGAGCAAACATCAGCACCACAGCGCCCACTAGGCCGATGTGTGTGCCGCTGGCGATACCGAGAAAGACATAGCCCATGTGCATGACCGATGAGTAACCGAGCATCTTGTCGAGACGCTTCTGGGCGATCGTGACCAGACCGAGGACGATGATATTGCACGCCAGTAGCAGCAGTAGGATGTGCGATAGGCTCTCGGCTCCCTCTGGGAAGAGCGGTGCACCGATACGGATCAGACCGTAGAGACCGAACTTTTTCAAAACACCCGCGTGCAGCATGGCCACTGGGGTAGGGGCATCGGCGTAGGCATCGGGTGCCCAGCTGTGGAAAGGAAATAGTGACACCAGGATACCGAAGCCGATGAGCAGAGGTAGGTAGATCCACATCTGCACTGTGCCAGATAGATTGGCATCTTTGGCAGCAGCGATCAGGCTGGGGATATCGAATGACTCAGCACCGATATTCACCACCGCAGCGATGAGTCCGACGAGTAGGATGATACTGCCGACACCGAGGTAGATAGTAGTCTTCCAAGCGGTGCGGACACGGTCGGCTCCATTGCCGAATAGGCCGATCATCAGGAATGTTGGGATCAGTGCCAGCTCGTGGAAGGCATAGAGGAAGAAAAGATCGGTTGAAAGGAAAGCTCCCATTGCACCACCGCCGATGAGCAGGGAGCAGATGTAGTAGAGCTTGCTACTGCCTTCGATTTTGTCCTCGCGAGGCGACATCCAGATCGCAGCGAGCAGCACGATGGCGGTGAGTAGCATCAACACCACGCTGATGCCATCGAGGCCGAAGGCCAGAGAGATATCGGGGAAGCCAGCGATATCGAGGATGGTGCGTCCATGGCCGCCGCCCTGTTCGCCGGCGAAATATTGGAAAGCGAAGTTGCCCACGCCCTCTGCATTGCGATCGAAATTGAGCGCGGTGCCTAGCGAGGCGCCCAATACCAAAAACGATGCAATCAGCGAGGTGATGCGTGCGGGTGCCCCGATAGCGATCGCCAGTGCTGCGACCAGCGGCAATAGGACAATGATCTCTAGAATAGTCGGTGTCACGGCGCGTTGGGATTAAAAGATGAGAATGAAAATCAGCAGCAGCACTGCGAAGGCGAAAAAGAAAGCGTAGGATTGCAGATTGCCTGCCTGTAGGCGGCGCAGTGCGATACCGGCACCCAGAGCCAAGCCAGCTGGCAGTTTGGCCACGATACCTTCTACGAGGTAGCGATCGAGGATGTCGAACAGCTTGCCGACTAGGTCCTGACAGATGAGCACGATCTTTTGATACAGCTCGTCGATGTAAAATTTGTCACGTAGCGGAGCGATGGTGATCGGGTCCTTATCCTTGCCGCGGTAGATCACTAGGGCGGCTAGCACACCTATGACCAAGGCTCCCATGGAGCAGATAGAAGTGATGTTGATGGCGAAGTCGCCGATCGGATTGACCGAGCTATGCTGAGCGAGCAGCCACTCGGGCACACCGAGGTATACGGAGAAAAGCGAGACGGCAGTCAGGAGGACCAGTGGCACAAACATGACTGGGGAGACCTCCAGAGCATGGTTGGCATTCTGGCTCTTTGGCTTGCCGAGAAACGCTACGATGAACAGGCGAGTCATGTAGAAAGGTGTGAGTAGGGCGACGAATAGGCCGACCCAATGAGCGATCTGGCCATAGATGTGACCCGTCTCAAGCGCCTGGTGGAGGATGTGCTCCTTACTCCAGAAGCCACTGGTCAAAGGCACAGCGATCAGAGCTGCGGTACCGATGGCAAAGGTAATCGTGGTGATCGGCATGCGACGGAGCAGGCCGCCCATCTTCCAGATGTTTTGCTCGTGGTGGCAGGCGTAGATGACCGCTCCAGAGCCTAGGAAGAGCAGCGCCTTGAAGAAAGCGTGGGTGTAGAGGTGAAACATTCCGGCTTCGCTACCGTAGGTGCCACAGCCCTGAGCCATGATCATATAGCCCAGCTGGGATAGTGTGGAGTAGGCGAGGATCTTCTTGATATCGCTCTGCTGCAGGGCGATGAGCGCCGCGATCAGTGCGGTAGCGGCGCCGACACAGATGATCACGTAGGAGGCGATCTCTGCCACAGCTACGAGGTAGCCGATGCGAGCCATCATGAAGACACCGGCGGCCACCATGGTAGCCGCGTGGATCAGTGCCGACACAGGAGTCGGGCCCTCCATCGCATCGGGCAGCCAGACGTGCAGTGGTGCTTGGGCTGACTTACCGAGAGCCCCGCAGAAGATCAGTAGCACCGCCACATTAAGCATCAGATCGTTTTTGATCTCGCCATAGTTGGCCTGGATACCATCGAATGAGAAGTGCCCGCACAGCTTCCACAGGATCAGGATACCGAGCATGAAGCCAAAGTCGCCGATACGGTTGGTGAGAAAGGCTTTCTTCGCAGCATCGGCGGCCGATGGCTTGGTGTACCAGTGGCTGATCAGCAGGTAAGAGCTGACACCGACTAGCTCCCAGAAGATGAACATCATCACGAAGTTGTCGGCGAGCACGATGCCCGTCATGGAAAACATGAATAGAGCCAGCGCACCAAAGTAGCGTCCGAGGCCTTCATCGCCCTTCATGTAGCCGAGCGAGAATAGATGCACGAGGAAGCCGATGAAAGTAACGATCAGCATCATACCGGCGCTGAGCTTGTCGATCTTTAGGCCGATATCGATTTTCAGCACATCTTCGCCCAGATTGATCCAGGGGTAGCTTGCTACCTCTGAGTCGCCGATCAGATCGATCTCTGCGTGGCCATGGCCGTCGTCTTTTTTACCACCCTTTTCAGAGGCGGCATCTTTATGATGCCCTTCTTCATGGTGAGGTGCCTCCGCTCCGTCTGTTGAAAAGCGCAGCTCCGGGTGCGCTAGCATCACGGCAAAGACCAAAGTGATGAGGGCTGATGCAGTCGCTAAAAATCCAGCGACGCCACCTGCATTGCGCAGGAAGAACAGAATGACCGTAGCGACCAGTAGCGGCAGCAGCAGAATCGACCAGGCTAGTAAATTAGGCTCCATGGATAGACAATTGGGCAGGAGATTCAGTGCTTGAGTTCGGTGATCTGACTCACGTCAGTGGTCTCACGTGATCGGAACAGGGCTACGATGATGGCTAGACCCACTGCTACCTCTGCAGCGGCGACCGTGATGATGAAAAACAGAAGGACTTGGCCATCGTAGTCGGGCAGATCGCCCTCGGTGCGATAGCGGGAAAAGGCGACCAGCGTCAGGTTGGCCGCGCTGAGCATCAGCTCTAGGCACATAAAAATGACGATCAGATTGCGGCGCACCATCACCCCTGCGAGGCCGATGGCGAAAAGCGCTCCGCTCACGTACAAGAAGTGCTGCAGTGTAAGAGTGGTATCTAGCGAGAACATAACGGACGTGATTAGCGCAGTTGTTTGCGGCTCAGTACGACGACTCCTACAGTAGCGACGAGGAGCAGTACACCTACGATTTGGATGGGAAACCAGTAATGACTAAAGAGCAGTTCACCGATGTGGTGGGTATCGGACTTGCCAGCACCACCGAGGCCAGCGACCTCTGGCAGGGCCTCCTTATGACCGACTCCAGATCTGACCAGCACCAGGGTCACGAGCGCCAGAAAGCCGATACCAGCGATACTGGCTGAGAAGATGCGGCCCGCAGAGAAGGTCTTTTCCTCCTCCTCTTTGATATCGAGCAGCATGATGATGAAAATGAACAGCACCATGATGGCGCCTGCGTAGACGAGGATCTGTAAGATCCCGACTAGATAGGCATCTAGTTGGATGAACAGAGCCGCTAGCCCTAGGAAAGAGACGATCATCGAGAATGCCGATGTGACCGGATTTTTGTACGCGATCACTCCCAGGCCACCACAGATGGCGAGTGCGGCAAAGAGATAGAAGAAAAATATCATAGCCAACGGCGGTGTAGCGGATTGGGATAATGCATTGCGTTTGCGATACAGTTTGTATCCCAAAAACGACTCGGCGGGAGTATGCCGCTCGCCGGTTTCAGGGTCAAGGTGACTTTGTGAAATTTTTCACAAGCTCCGCGCCTAGCGGGCTGCAGCCTTTTTTCTTCATTTGGCGCTGGGGCTCAGGCTAATCGGGTAGCACTGACGTGCCTGCCGACTTCTCTTGGCTTAGGCAAGAGTCTCAATGAGCCTTCAGCAACGCACTGGATGGGCTCAGTTCAGGCCCTGGTCTGGTGACGACTGAGCTTCATCGTCAGCGTTGGGCTTGGGATCTAGCTTCGACCATTTCAGATTTAGCTGCCAGTTGGCCTTTCGGGTGGCCTCGAGCAGTAGTTTACATAGCGAGTGCACGATTTGGTCGTTCATCGCTAGTTCGATACCTTGGCCTGACTTAGGGTGCATGCACAGTAGGGCGCGGCCTTCGGCGTCTGGCTTGATCCCAGCGCGGAATAGTAGCGCAGGAGCCTCGCCCAGAGGCAAGTACGAGCTCTCCTGGTAGGCTGTCTCGAAATCTGAACTCTCGACTGCTTTTTCGTGCTTTTCCTGAATGACAGTGGCTTTCTTCAGCTCATCCTGGATGGGTGCGACCTCTGGCTCACGCTGTTGTACCACCTGAGTGACGGTGCGCCAGAGGAGGTCGGTGTAGCGGCGGGTGATCCAAAATCGAAATTCCTGGCGAGACCGAGTGTTCATCCGCAGTAGGATGCGATCCTCCTCGGCGACATAGGCCAACTGCATTTGGTGCAACTGTGACATGAGTGGTTTAGTGTCTTGGGCTAGGGCCGAGGGTAGCCCCGATCCGTGGAAGACTATAACTCAATGTGAAGAGAAAGCCATGGCCTAGGCAAGTGATCTGTGGCCTATATCTGTGGGCTATAGATCTGCTGTCGCGATTTCGGTTGGCATGTGCCGGACAGGCTGGGTCGGTCTGGCCACCCAAAAGGCGCGGCTCGCGTTAGCCACTTTCACCCGTAGTACCTGTCCTAGAGAGTCGGTCTCGACGTCTACGAGGGTCAATCCGCGAGGGGAGGTGCCGTCTGATTTGATCTCTTCTTCCTTATTTGCAGCCGGATTGCTGATCACTGCGGTGTAGCGCTCGCCTGTGCGCAGGATGCTTTTCAGCGTCCAAGTGAGGGACTGCTCCTGTAGCGGGTCAGCTTTCTGTTTGCTGACAAGGATCGGGCGCTTCCAGATGATGGAGTAGCGCTCGATGGAAAGTTTCTCACTGCGTTCTTCAGAGTGAGCTAGGGATGCTAATGCGATAAGCGGTGTCGTGAGGCAAAATACCAAACTCTGCCGCCACGCGAGGGGCGATGTGTTCATGTTCGTTTCTTGGGAAGTGGCAGTTGGGAAAGCAGGAAGCGGACGCGAGTTATCTTAACTCACTTGGATGCAGTCTTCAATTTCAGAAGTCACATCTTGCACGGCTTTTTTGACCCAATTGTCATCACAGCCTTTCATTTGTGCGAAAGACTGGGCTATCGATGGCAGGCAGCGCAGAGTCGCGCGCGCATCGATGTGCATGCAGCGCGTGCGGCGGGCCAGCAGATCGGGCAGTGTCTCGGCCATCTCATCCTGCACGCCAGCGAGCAGATCGGCGGCGGTGTAGGGTAGGTCTGGATCGATCAGCTCGTTTTGAGCGGGGTTGCTACTTTTTGGGGTGGGCTCGTCGAGTAGCTTGAGATCTTTGGTGCGGCAGTACTCAGGTGGCATACCGCCTACGGCTATCGCTTTGTAGACTGTGGCGTCGGCCATCGAGCGACAGGTGGTCCATTTGCCGCCGGTGATGGTTACCAGTCCGGAGTCGCTGACCATTAGGGCGTGTTTTCGCGATATCTTGGAGCTTTTGGCCGATGCGCCATCGGGCGGTGTCACCAGTGGCCGGAGTCCGGCGAATGCGGCTTTGATATCGCTGTGCTGAGGTGCCTTGGTCAGGTAGCGGGCGGTGTGTTCGAGCAAGTAGGCGACCTCATCTTTTCTGGGCATTGGGTTGATCTCCGGAGCGACTCCGGCGGTGTCGGTAGTGCCGAGTAGGGTACGGCCCAGCCAAGGGATGGCGAATAGCACGCGGCCGTCGTCTGTGCTGGGGATCATGATGCCGGTCTGGCCGCCGAGGAAAGATTTGTCGAGCACTAAGTGGATGCCTTGGCTCGGCGTCATCATCGGTTTGGTGCTGGGGTCATCCATCTGTCGGATGCTATCGCTGAAGATGCCAGTGGCATTGACTACAGAGCGCGTCTTTAGCTCGATCTCGGCGCCGGTTATTTTGTCTTGAGCGATCACGCCGGTGATCTTGCCTGCTGGTTTTACCAGTGCGGTCACGGGGCAGTGGTTGAGTAGGGCGGCGCCATGCTCGTGAGCAGTCTTTGCCATGGCGATCGCCAGTCGACTGTCATCGAACTGCGCATCCCAGTAGTAGGTCGACCCTGCCAGATTGTTGGCGTTTAGATTTGGGCAGGCTGCTAGAGTCTTTTCTGCATCCAGATGCTGGGTGGAGCCGATACCGAGGCGGCCGGACAGCATGTCATAGAGTGTCAGGCCGGCACCGTAGTACAGGCGCTCCCATTTTTTATAAGCCGGCACGATGAAGGGCAGGGGCTTCACTAGATTTGGGGCATTGCGCAGCAGGTTGCCCCTTTCCTCTAGCGACTCCTTTACTAGGCTGATCTCGCCGCCGCGTAGGTAGCGCACCCCGCCATGGATCAGTTTGGTGCTGCGCGAGGAAGTGCCTTCGCAAAAGTCATTCGCCTCCAGTAGTATGCAGCGGTAGCCACGAGTCGCTGCATCGAGCGCAGTCGCCAGTCCCGTGGCACCGCCTCCGATCACTACGATGTCCCACAGGCGAGTGTCGGCGATTTGGGCTAGGGAGGTGCTGCGTTGCATAGGTAAAGGTATGAGCTACAGCCACTGAGGTCTAGTGCGAAACCACACCTCCTGTGCGAGAATGTGGTAAAATCCCCAGTCGCTCGAGTGTTGAGTTTCTCGATTTTTAGCAAACTCTATCCTCATGTCCGATCCTGCAGCAGCATCAATCTCACCAGTCCGTATCCTCTTCGTCTGTATGGGCAATATCTGCCGCTCTCCAGCCGGGGAGTGTGTCACTCGGCATCTGGCAGAAGAGGCAGGTGTAGCGGATCAGCTTCATCTCGAGTCGGCTGGTACCATCGGCTTCCACACCGGCAAATCGCCCGACGCTCGCATGATCGAGGCGGCTCAAGCTCGCGGTATCACCATCGCTGGTGCGGCGCGCCAAGTTCAGCCCAGTGACTTTGAAAATTTTGACTGGATCGTCGCTATGGATCAGGACAACTACGACGACCTGCAGCTAGTCCGTGAGCAAGCTACGGGGGATCAAATCAAAGCTCAGCTAGTCATGCTATGCGACTACTGCCAAGATCACTCCGAAACCGAAGTTCCCGATCCCTATTACGGTGGGCCGGAGGGTTTTGAGAAGGTGCTCGATTTACTCGAGGATGGCTGTGCGCAGCTGATTCAGGAGATGGTTTGATTTCTATGCGCTTTGCCAGGGCTTTCTACTGCAAAATCCACTCCGCCGTACGCACTGCAGCACCATAGTGGCTTTCTAGCGCTTTTTGGCCGTTTTCAGCCTGTTGGCGGGCGGCGGTGCGGTCGTTCAGTAGGCGGTTGATTTCTTTGAGCAGGGCGGGTTCGTCGGGGACTTGGGAGATGCCTTGTTTGGCTACGAGGTCTTCGACGACTTCTAGGAAGTTCTGGGTGTTGGGCCCGACGATGACGGGTTTGCCAGCTTGAATGGGTTCCACGGGATTTTGGCAGCCGTGGCCGGTCAGACTTTTGCCGATGAAGACCACTGAGGCTAGGTGAAACCAAGCGCGCAGCTCGCCGGTGGTATCGGCGACGTAGACGTCGGGCTGATCGGGCGCGGGGATGCTGCCAGAGCGGTAGATGGGTGCCAGATCGTACGCTTGCAGCTGGGTGTGAAAGTCGACAGCGCGCTCGGCGTGGCGGGGCACGATGACTAGGGCGAGATCGGGGTGGTCTTTGACGAGTTTTTTCCAGACTCGACCGCAGATGGCTTCCTCGCCAGCGTGGGTGCTGCCTGCTAGGAAGATACGTCGATCGCGGGCGCAGCCGACAGATTCGAGCCACTGAGCTAGCTCCTCGATCTGGGCGGTGGGTTCGGTCGCGACGGATTCGTCGAATTTCACACTGCCCATCACGCTGATCTGGTCGGCGTCGATACCGAGGGCAGACCAGCGGGCGATATCGGTATCGTAGGGCACGGCTGCCCTATCGATGAGAGAAAAGATGGGGCTGATCAGGCCTTTGACCTTGGTGTAGCGGCGCTCTGATCTGGGCGATAGCCTGGCGTTGGCAAGTAGGACGGGGATGCCACGCTTTTTCAGGTGATTCACGAGATTTGGCCAGATCTCGGATTCGACTAGGACCATCTTTTTCGGATTGATCTGATCGACGACGCTTTTGACCACAGGCAGGAGGTCGACTGGATTGTGGATGACGATGGCGTGCTCGGAGAGCTCTTTTTCCGCCACGGCATAGCCAGTGGTGGTGGTGGTGGTGAGCACGACTGGTTGGTCGGGGGACTGTAGATGTACAGCGCGGATGATCTTGGCGGCGACGAGGACTTCGCCGACGCTGACAGCATGAAACCAGATCGGCTGTGTCTCTAACTGGCCGATGGAGTCCGGCAGTGTGCCAAAGCGCTGACGGAAATTGCGCTTCAGGTTGCCGCGTTTGAGACCTTTTCTGATGTAGCCAGGGATGCCGACTACCAGCAGCAGTGGTAGCAGTAGATTGTAGATCAGATAGATGAGAGATCGCGGCATGCTCTTAGGTGTGTGGCCGTTAGCTAGCTTTTATAGAAAAATGAGATGCGGGTGTCGCCGTAGACTTTCTCCTGGTAGGCGCGTAGGCCATCTAGCACAGGTAGAGCGACGCGGGAGTAGCTTTCGAGGATGAGGATGCCATCGTCAGAAAGGACTTTTTGCATCGATCCGGAGGTGAGAAAGGTATTGAGCACCTCGGTGCGGGTTTCGTCGCGAGCGTAGGGTGGATCGGCAAAGACCAGATCGTAGCTGTGGCGGCCGGCTGAGCTGGTGAGGTAGCGCTCGACTCGCATACAGCGCACGGTGGCAGCTGCGGCGAGGCGGGTTTTTTCCAGATTTTCTTCGATCACTTTGCAGGCGTGGCGGCTCTCCTCGATGAAGATGGCGGACTGGGCACCGCGGCTGATCGACTCTAGCCCGAGAGCTCCTGAGCCGGCGAAAAGATCTAGCACCTGAGCCTCGACGACACGATCGCCTAGGCTGGAAAAGATGGCTTCGCGCACGCGATCGGTAGTCGGTCGAGTCGTCTCGCGGGGGACCTTGATCGGGATACCTCCCGATGTGCCGGCAATGATACGCATGGAAATAGGATGTAGAGAAAGAAAGAGAGCTGCGGCTAACAAGTGCCTGAATGCGGGGAACTGCAAATCGAAAAGGCGGGATCTTGCGGGGTAGGGCTGAATGCTGGGGAATTCGGCTACTGAGAGTGGTAGGGTGTAGAGGAAGAGCCCAGTCTTCCTGATTTGGTGGTCAGGTGAATGGTGGAATATTTCCTCTTTCTTTACCCCGCTGCACGCACGAAGGTGGGGCGATGGATAGGGCCCGGATGATCCGTCTCGTCTTTGTGATCACTTGTCTGCTGGTGATAGGTGGACTGGTGTGGGCCGGTGTGTACGCGAGGAAGCGTGGTTTCACTGAGTCGTGGCGGCAGGCGATCGAGGCGGAGCTGGCTCAGCAGGGCTACTACGTGGATATCGGCAAGCTGACATTAGGAGCTTTTCGCGGACTGGTGGCTGAGGATGTGCGATTTTTCCGAGATGACTCGCGCGAGGCCGAGCTGGCGATCCTGAATGACATCTATCTCGATGTGGATCTGCAGGAAGTCTGGCGAAAGCGAATAGCAGTGAACACGCTCGACGTGAAAGATGGTAGGCTGACGATTCCGCTGCCAGAGACCCAGGGCGGGCCGACTGGCGAGCTGACTATCTACGATCTCTCGGCTCGTGTGGCGCTGACTGAGAGTCTGGTAGAGATCGTCCGCTGCGAGGCGATGATGGGAGCTGTACGTATATCGCTGAATGGCTCGCTGCTCCGTGCGCCGAATACAAAACCTCAGGTGCCGATGTCTGGCGAGCAGAGCCAACAGGCACTTGCGGCGGTGTCTTCGCAGATGCAGGCGGTGAAGGATCTGCTCGACCGTCTGAAAGACTTTCAATTCGTCAATCCGCCAGAGCTGACTGTCGATATCCGCGGTGATTTGCGCGATCTATCGACGACTACGGCCAAGGCAACCCTGAAGTCAGAACAGTTTTGGGAAAAGGGTAGCTCCTATACTGTCGAGTCAGTCGAGGCTTATGCCGAGTATGAGGGGCGCATCCGTCAGATGCAGATCCCCAGACTGCGGGTGGTCGATCGAGTGGGGACCCTGGAGGCAGATGGGCATTGGGATCAGGGTGGCGATGAGCTGAGTTTCAACATCGATTCGGATTTGAGTCTGGCTGACTTCCTGCAGATGGTCCGCCCGATCCGCCAGCTCGATGAGGTGGTCTTTTATCAGCCACCACTGCTAAAGGCAAAGGGATCTCTAGATCTAGCTATGCTGCGAGGGCATACCGAGAGTGTTTTGTTTCCTGGCAGTGTGCAGGGAGAGTTTCAGACCGAGCGTTTTGTCAGCTCTGGAGTGATTTTTAATAGCAGTCGCTGCGACTTCAGTCTGCGGGGCGATAGCTTTTACTTGCGCAATCTGCGGGCCGATCACAAGTCGGGCGTGGCTTTTCTCAACTGTATCTATGAGCCGGGGCGCGGGCGTGAGTCGCTGCAGTTTCAGAGTCAGGTGATGATGGATCCTGCGGCGTTTTTGCCATTTGTGAAAAATGCCGAGGCCGAGGAGTTTTTGACGAAATGGCAATTCCGAGACAACTCCGGCGTCAATCTGAAGGCTGCGGGAAAAGCTTCGTCCTTCTCATTGGAAGATTTGCAGGCCAAAGGGTTTATCGATCTGCGCGATTTCCGGCTCAATGGCATCGCCTTTGAGGAGCTGGAGGCCGATATCGAGGTGGATGGCAGTCAGCGCTGGTACCGGAGCATCCGTCTGGAGCGCGAGGATGGCACGGTAGAGGCAGACCTAGCTCATCTGGATACGGCCACTCGCATGTGGCAGCTGGAGAACTTGCAGAGCACGATCGATCTGTGGGACGGCTTGGGAGCCTTCAGCCCCTGGCTGCGGGGACATCTGGAGCCTTACCGCTTTGCTGAGCCTCCGGTCTTGACGGTGAATGGCACGATCGACGGGCGGACCACCGAGATGCTCTCTGGAGCGAGTAGGAAGAATGATTTATCGATCGACTTCGCTAGTCAGGGGCCATTTCGCTACCCGTTCTACGAGTATGAAATTTTGGTCGATTCTCCACAGGGGCAGATCCGTCTCGATGGTGATGGGGTGCATCTGCAGTCGATGCAGGCAGGGCTGTGCGGTGGCACCATAGATCTGGAGATCGACTCCGATCAGTTGCCAGCTAGTGGTGGCGCTTATCGAGCGACGATGAAGCTCGAGGAGATCGGGCTGCGATCTTTTGCGAAGCTATTTGGCACAGAGGTGGATGCCAAAGGTAGCCTGAATGGGCATCTCGAGGTATCGGCCCCTCGTCTGGGGCTGGGAGTGGCCGATGGCAACGGTCGTATCTCGGTGGCTAGTAGTGATGTGCTACAGATCCCTCTGCTAGCCGGGCTGGGCGAGCTGTTGCCCGAGCGCACTGGCGAGCTCTCTGGGCGTCGTTCGACAGCGAGCTTTGTTTTGGAGCAGGGAGTCTTCTCGAGTACAGATCTATTGCTGCTGCCCTTAGCTCCTAGGGTGAAAGGCTCCGCGACAGTCGATTTCCCCAATTGGAAGCTCGATGTGTTTGTGAAGGATCAAGGTTCTGGCCAGAGCTATCAGGGCTCTGGAGATCTCGATGCCCCTGAGTGGCGAGCTATCTCGCCTGGAGATATTACAGCGATTTATTTTTAGCGTATTAGAGTTGCTGTTTTCTTGGTGCCGCGATAGTTTCAGAGAGTTATTTTTCACACGCAAACACCCAACCATGCTCGCTCGTACTCTTTTCTTGGTTCTTGTTTTGGCCCTTCCGACTGTGCTGAGTGCCCAGTTTCACCAAAAGAAAAGCACTGGCGGTAGCTACCCTGGGGTGCGGCAAATGAACAATACGCTAGACTTTACCAACCAGGGATACAGTGGCGGTAACAACATGCATGGCCAGGCCGTAGCCCCTCCGCAGGCGCAGATGCAGGGTGGAGGCGCAGTCAATTCTCGCGAGATGGCAGCCATCGTGTTGTCGGATGAGGCAAAGCAACTGGCTCGTGAGGCTGGTGTGAACATGCAGATCGGCTACACCGACTTGCGCGATGCGGAAGTGTGGGGCCGTGCGGAGAACCACACCGATGGCACCTACACCGAGACAGTCATCGATGACTCGGGGGATGCAGATCGTCAGAAAGATCAAAATGTGATCACTCAGCGGACTCGCCGCAGAATCACCGATTTCGACAATCCCAATGCACCGACGGAAGATCCGGTGATCATGACGCGTAAGATCTATCTGAACCAAATTGGTCGCCCCGATCATGTGCGCATCTACGATGCTGCCGATCGCTACAAGTACATGGGCAAATTCGTCTATGACCCTCTGGGTAGAATGGTAGAGCAGCATCTGCGCGATGCACAGGGCAAGCCTCTACGCCGCGTCATTCAGGACTATGATGCTCAGGGACAGCCGCTGCCTCTAAAGAATGTCGACTATGTGAAAGACATTCCTAGAGATCTACAGCTCATGGTGACTAGCGGCCACAATCACGCGGAGACCCAAGCTCTGGAGCTAGAAAATGAGGCGCGTAAAGGCAAGCTGCTGATCGGTCCTAAGAAGAAAAATCAGCAGCAGAATCGTCCGCAGATCGGCGGTGGTAAGCGCTTTATGTTTAAGAAAAAGAACCGCTAACCCAGTTCGGTGGTTATTTCTTCAGGATTACTCGAGTGTAGGGACTCGAGAGGTAGGTGGGATAGGTTTGCCCATCATATTCGATCGTTTTCCGGTGGTTGGTGAATACATCGATATGGCTCGCCTCGGGGGCTAAATTGATCGTGACGGACCAGGCATTGGTTGGGTTATCTCTGATCATCTCTTGGCTATGGTCATCAGGGATCAGGCGCTTTAGGTAGTCAGGGCTGCCGTCGGGATCGCGGTCGTAGAGCCAAAAGATCCTGCCAGACTCATCACCCGCATCAGGGGGAAAGGTGGAGGTAATCGTAGCCGTTCCAGCCTCGGCATCCACCTGCGCGGTGATCTGTGGTGGCGACAGTAGTGGGGTGCCGACTTCCTCTGGGAAAAAGTGGCGGAGCAAGAAGGCGGTCTTGTTCTGTTGGTCTTTTTCGGTATCGGGATGGCCTTTTTTGCCATGGCCGGTATTGGCACCGAGGTAGATGGGGATATCGGTGTACCTCGCGCCTCCCCAGGCTAGATCGTAGGCGACGAAGTCGTGTGTGCCGGGGTGAAACATCATCTCCACACCGCGGGCGCGCAGAGAGTCGAGATTGCTGGCGATGAAGACTCCGTCCGAGATTGAGCGGGTAAAGCTCTCGAGATCGGCCCATGAGTGTCCCGCATCGAGAGCGCGTTGGTTGAAGTTGGGGCCAAAATGCCCTGCGGCAAAGCCGCGCTGCTTGCCGCCTGCGTCTGCGTGGACCGCGCGCGCCTCGGCATCGCAGTGGCGCAGTGGAGAATCCCAGATGGGCGAGACGGTGGCGTGCACCGCTGTCATGCGCTGGTCGTGGATGATCGCCATCGATGGAGAAGCACCGTTTTTCGAGCTACCTGTGACGGCTATTTTGCCGGGCTGAAAGTGATCGGTCTCGGCGTAGGCAGCCGTGATCGCTCTCATCAGAGTCGCAGGCCAGGCCCAGTACTGGATCTTGTGGCGTGGGTTGAGACTCCTCGCGAAGCGAGCCTCCGATGCCTGTCCCAGCTCGCGCTGGCCATAGGTGCCCGGCTCTTGCACGACGGTGGTCACCCAGCCTACGCCACCGCGCAGCAGATGCTCCTGCACGCCGCGGATGCGAAAGTCGGTCTCTAGTTTTTTAGGCGAGCTACCGCCAGTCAGATGAAAGCCTGTGGCTTTGCGATCGGCAGGGACGATGAATTTTACCGGTACGCGATAGTCCTGCCCGTCCCAGATTTCGCCCACATTGATAGTGATCAATTTGCGCCGAGTCGGTACCTCGCCCTCGACCAGATGCCAGTCCTGGATGACTTCGATGTCGAGAGTCGATTCATCGTGGATCTCAGCCATATCAAATAGCTGAATGTCGGCTGCGGTCAGTGCTCCCAAGCCGCAGAGTAGTGTGATCAGTCGTATCGCTCTCTTCATTGTCGCAAGTCTCCTAGGCGAGACGGTAATGGCGGAATCTCTCCAAACACCATTGATATTCTTCGCGGAGCTGATCGACCACATCCGTACACTGCAGTGCCTGCGGGAGCACTTCCCAAGTGTAGGTCTCCATCTCGAAGTGGCGGCAGATGCCGGGATCGGCCTTTAGCTCGGCGAGTACACCATCGATCTGACTGCGAGTGTCGCCAAAGCCCTCCTCCGGGGCGGAGTGAAGAGGGATGTGGAAATGGACTCGCCACTCGTCGCCGGCCAGGTCGCGGTGGTCAGGGTACCAGGCTAGCACCTCTGGGAGGTCGGCGAATCGCTGAGTCACCTCGCCGGCATCCTGGATGAGCGTCTGGTGGAGGTAGACTTCGTCCTGGAATGCGGCCAGACGCTCGACCACCGTGTCAGATGGCTGCAGCGAGAGGGCGGAGCTGAGATGGATCTTGCTGATGCGGATGCCGGCAGCATTCAGCGCCCGGATCGAGCTGGCCGCATCTTCAAACTGGATGGCAAAGTGACAGGTGTCGTAATTGATGCCGATATTGCGCAGCAGGGCAGCGCTCTCGTCGCTCGATAGTCCATCGGTAAGCCGCTCGAAAAAAGCGATGCTCTCGCTGGTGTTTTCAAACAAGCCGAGTGGCTCGGGCTCAAGGCCTAGGTGGATATCGCGACCGGTCTCGTCTCTGAGCTTTTCGATGTGGCGATGGCAGGCGCGTAGGTTTGCTACGATGGCATCGAGCTGCTCGGTCTCGGTGGCGGGCTTGATGAAAGCTTTAAACGATCCAGGCAGGGTACTCACGCTGACCTCTTCGCCCGCTGGGGCCATGGCTGCGATCAGGTCGAATAGCTCATTGGTATAGGCTAGGCGCTCTGGAGTGGTCCAGTCAGGGGCGTAGACCTGCTCCTTCACTCGGCTGCCATGGAATTTTCCGTAGGGAAAGCCATTGATGGTGAACAGGTAGGACTGATTGTCCTCCAGCCATTTGGCGAATTGACTGCGTTCAGCTTGATCGTTATTCAGGCTGGCTGCGGCCTCTTGGCTGAGACGTAGACCGATGGCATAAGGATCATCTGGGCACACCTGACGGCGTACTCGGTCGGTATGCTCGGCCAGTCCCTTAAAGGTTTCTTCCCAAGTCTCTCCTCGGTGGATATTGGTGCAGTAGCCGAGGTGGATGCCATGATTCAAACGCATAGCGGGTAGCATAGTAGGGAGCGCTCGCAGATCAAGGTCGGCTAAATGTAAGTGGAAAAATCCGGAGGCTGCCTAATGGGGCATCGGCTCCAGATGTAATAGTCGATGGGTGGAACTGTACCCTATTGAATGAAAATTGTACCCTATTGAATTGGAGTCTGTTAAGGCCTCCTAGAGGGCTTAACCTGCTAGTAATCGCGATCTAGCAGGTAGTCGGCGATATCGGCTAGGCAGGATCCAGTTTCGCCGAATGGGGCTAGTGCGGAGTGGGCTGCTGCGGTGAGTTTGGCGGCCTCTTCTCTGGACTGATCCAGACCAAAGAGGGCGGGGTAGGTCGACTTGTCGGTGGCTTCATCTTTGCCGGCGCTCTTGCCGAGCTTTTCCGTGCTCTGGGTGACGTCTAGGATGTCGTCGATGATCTGGAAGGCCAGACCTAGATTGGTGCCAAAATCAGTCAATGCCTGGAGCTGCTCGGCAGAGGCATCTGCGACCATGCCGCCGAGGCGCAGAGAGGTGGTGAGTAGGGCTGCGGTCTTGCTGAGGTGGATGTATTTCAGCTCCTCTAGGGATAGCTGCACATCCTGTCCCTCGCCCTCGAGGTCTAGTACCTGGCCGCCTACGAGATGGCGGCTGCCAGAGGTGACGGCTAGCTCGGTGACTAGATCTCCAGCGGAGTAGCTACCATCTGTGGGTAGCGCGGTTCCGGCTAGAATCTCAAAGGCGACCGTCAGTAGAGCATCGCCGGCGAGCACAGCGATGCCCTCGCCATACTTCACGTGGCTGGTGGGCATGCCGCGGCGCAGATCATCGTCGTCCATGCAGGGCAGGTCATCGTGGATCAGCGAGTAGGTGTGGATACACTCGACCGAGGCTGCCGGAGCTAAGGCTGACTCGGCGGTGCCACCACAGGCTAGGGCTGCCTCCATGCACAGGATGGGGCGCAGGCGCTTTCCCCCGGCGAATACTGAGTAGCGCATCGCCTCGTGAATGGTCTGCGGGCGGATGTCTGGAGCAGGGAGGTAGCTCTCGAGGGCTGAGTCCACCTGCTCGCAGCGAGACTTGAGGTGCGATTTTAGATCTGCAGTAGCCATGTGTCGGAGCGGGCTAGAGGAGCTCTGCGATTTGGACAGCGTTTAGCGCTGCTCCTTTGCGCACCTGATCGCCGACTACCCAAAAGGTCAGCGCATTGTCGAGCACGATGTCCTCGCGGATACGACCGACGATACAGTCATCTTGATTGGTGGAGTCGAGAGGCGTCGGATACACTGGGGTATCGGCGAATGGCTCGTCGGCTAGATAGACGCCAGGTGCGGCCCCGATAGCTGCTCGGGCGGCTGCCACTGTCGGCTTGTCGTTGAACACAGCTGTCACGGCGATGGAGTGGCTGCGGTAGACGGGCACTCGTACACAGGTGACCGAGGCGCGCAGATCGGAGATGCCGAGGATTTTGGCTCCTTCGTGATGCATCTTCATCTCCTCTTTGGTGTAGCCATTCTCCAGAAAGACATCGACGTGAGGGATGACATTGAAGGCGATGGGGTGCAGGTAGACCTGCTTCTCGGGAGCTTCTTCTCCATGCACCGAGGCTTTTACCTGTCCCTCTAGCTCGGTGAGACCGGCAGCACCGCTACCTGATACGGCTTGATAGCTGGATGCGATGATCTGCTTCACACCGCCAAAGGCTTTCTGCATGGGGTTGAGACCCATGAGAGTGATGATGGTGGTGCAGTTAGGGTTGGCGATGATGCCCTGGTGATCGGCCACGGCCTCGGGATTCACCTCAGGCACTACCAAAGGCACATTTTCGTCCATCCGGAAGGCGGATGAATTATCGACCACGACAGCCCCTGCATCGACAGCGGACTGGGCAAAGGCTTTGGAGATCGAGCCGCCAGCACTGAAGAGGGCGATATCGACCCCATCGAAGGAATCGGTGGTGAGCTCTTCGACGACGAGTTTTTCACCACGGTAGTCGAGTTCTTTCCCTGCTGATCTGGCTGAGGCCAGAAGTTTGATCTGACTCGCAGGCACGTCTCTCTGGTCGAGACAGTTGAGAATTTCGATACCCACAGCACCGGTGGCTCCGGCTACAGCGATGTTTTTATTGAGACTCATTTTCGGTGACGACGTCGTTTTTCCGACGCTCGCAGAGTCTATGCAATAGGGCGTGAAAAGCAACTGAGGGAAAAATTGTTAACTTTTCTTAAAAGTTTTTACACTTTCTAATTGCAAGAGAGACAAACGAAACGAGAATACAAGCATACCATATCAGTCCTAACAGACTGATAACCTTTAACTACCATCCTACTAAAATATGAAGAAAGTTATTCTTGCTATCGCTCTTGTTGCTCTCGCTGCTGCTGGTACTACTTCTTGCTGCTGCAAGAAGCCTGTTGCTTGCGCTAAGTAAGACGCTGCAAAGCATTACTTTATTAGAAAAACGACCGTTGGTTCTGCCACGGTCGTTTTTTTATGCATGGATATGACTGACGGAGGCACGGTCCTAGTGACCAATGATGATGGTATCGCGGCGGATGGTATCGCGGCACTAGCGCGGCTGGCCGAGCGCTATTTTGATGAGGTGTGGGTGGTGGCACCCGATGTGGAAAACTCTCAGGTCGGCCATCGGGTGACGACTGATAGGCTGTTGACAGTGAATCGCTTAGGAGGTCGAAGAATGTCAGTCGATGGCACACCTGCAGACTGTGTGCGCATCGGGATCGAGCTGATTGGTAGACGGCCGGACTGGGTCTGGAGTGGCATCAATCATGGGGGGAATCTGGGGCTACATGACTACTATATCTCGGGGACTCTAGCAGCAGCTCGAGAGGCCGCATTTTTTGGAGTGCCGGCGCTGGGTGCATCTCACTACATGCGCCGAGGCTTGCAGTTGGATTGGGAGATAGCAGCCGAGAGGCTGGGATCTGCTGTCGATGCGCTGGTCGAGCAGCCTTCTCTGGCTGGGGGCGAGTTTTGGGGGATCAATCTGCCACATCTGGAGGTGGATGCTGCTCCGGCAGAGGTCGCTTTCTGTCATCCTGAGGCAGCGCCCTTAGATGTTCAATATCAATCCGGTGCAGCTGTGGATAGCTTTCAGTATTCGGGGACTTATCACGATCGACCTCGGTCCGAGGGGAGTGATGTGGCGGAGGTGTTTGATCGGGGGAATATCGCTGTGACTCGTTTGTCGATTTGAGTATTGTTGGCTTGTTAGGAGTAAATCATAGCTTAATTCTAAAAAAACTGCGTTTGAAGAAGGCGCTGATGGTGCGTGAATGCAGGTGCCTATGAAGTGTTTCATTTTATGAGAGTGTGTCGATCGAGATCTAGCGTGATGAAAGGAAGGGGAGCTGCGGCCCTGCTGGTAGCGACTGCGATCCCACTGCTACAGGCTCAGGGTAGTGACAGTGAGGTGCCCGAGAGTATCGATCTGAGTGCGTTTCCGGGAGAGATCGTGCAGCAGGTAGTGATTCCCATACCCGCAGAGATATTTGCCGTGCTCGATAAGGTCGGAGATCCCGACTGGAGCGGAGGCATAAAGCATGTCGATACCACCGATCTGTCGAAAGACAGGGGGATACTAGCGATGTCATTTGGCTGCCTGGTGGCAGAGGGGTTCATAGCCGTGCAGGCTGAGAGTAGCGAGGATATCCGGCAGATCGGTATGCGCTCTCTGACTCTGGCCGATGCGCTGGGTCTGGAGGCTGCGGTGAAGTCGCACAGCATGAGTCTGATCGATTCTGCCAAAAAGAATGACTGGCTGAGCGTGCGAGCGGAGCTGGATAAGACTCAGCAGACAGTCCGCCAGGCGATGAGCCAGCAGCGCGACCAGGAGCTATCCGAGCTCGTCAGCCTCGGTGGCTGGCTGCGTGGGACTAATGTATTGACCCAGCTGATAGCGGAAGATTTCACCAGTGATAAGGCCGAACTACTCAACCAGCCGGACCTAGTGCGTTATTTCCGCGAGAGGCTGACTAAGATGGACCAGAGATTGACCCGAGTGGCTGAGATCGAAAAAGTCGCAGAAGGACTGGGGCGTATCGATGCTCTGCTGAGAGATGAGCGGACGCTGGATGCTGCGACTATCGAGTCTTTGAAAGAAATCACCCAAGAGATATTGCAGCAGTTCTACTTTGAAGAGTCTGCTGAGTGAGGCTAGCCTAAATAACTGATCACACAAACATGATAGGCCGACTGAAAAGTATTTTTCCAAAGCGAGGCTCAGCACTCATCGCAGCGCTGGTAGCCGTGTCTTTGAGCTGTGGCTGGGTGCATGCGATCATGCACGAGGGTATCACCCTAGCGCTGGAGGCTGCCTTTCCCTACGTGAAGGATGGGTTCAAGATCCGCGAAGATAACTGGTCTGGTGAGACGAAGTCTGAAAAGCCTCTGCTGGTGAAGCATCAGCTCTTTCGGGGGAATGAGTATTGGTTTTGGGCTGCGACTAGCTTCCCTGACTCGAAGGTGACCGTGGGGATTTTTGACGATAGTGGTAATTCCGTGGGTTTGGAAAGTTTCTCAAAAGACGGAAAAGCAGGAGTGCGTGTGCTACCGAAAAAGACGGGCTCATATTTCATAAGAGTCTTTGCGGCATCGGATAAGCATCCCAAGCTGGACTGGGGTCTAGTGTATGGCTACCGCTAACAATTGCTCATTCGCATATGCCTGAGAGAACCCTGCAGTACGAGAGTCCTCATTTTTTGCACAGCTTGTTTGCCGACGATGTCGGTCTGCTCAAGGAGGTGGAGGATGCATTCGACGTGTCGGTGACGACTCGAGATGCCTGGCTGAAAGTCGAGGGTGCTGAGCGTGCCCTAGATCAGGTGAGTGGCTTGTTTGAAGACCTCGAGGAGAGCCGCCGAAAGGCTGGGCCGATCTCGTCTGCGGCATTTCGATTTGCGGTGAATGCCGCTGCCAAGGCTGCGGAAGAGAAGAGTAAGCTCTCGGAGCTGATCGACCATCGACTGCTGGGCACTTCCTCGAAGCCGCCGGTGACGCCACGAAATCAGAACCAGTTGAGCTATCTGCGCAGTCTGGATACCCACGATGTGGTATTCGGAGTCGGTCCGGCGGGTACGGGTAAGACTTATCTGGCGATGGCTTATGCGCTGGATGCTCTGAAGCGACGAGAGATCGATCGGATCATCCTGACCAGGCCAGCCGTCGAGGCGGGGGAGGCATTGGGCTTTCTTCCTGGAGCTTTGGAGGAAAAGGTGCTGCCCTATCTCCGCCCTCTATATGATGCGCTCAATGACATGATCGATCCTGCTGAAGCGCAGAAGTTTGCCGAGAAAAACTTGATCGAGATCGCTCCGCTCGCCTACATGCGCGGACGGACGCTGAACCACGCCTGTGTGATCCTAGACGAGGCGCAAAACACCAGTCGTGAGCAGATGTTTATGTTTCTCACCCGAATCGGCGAGGGCTCCAAGTGTATCGTGACGGGGGATCCTAGCCAGATCGATCTGCGCCCTGCTAATAAGTCGGGGATCCTAGAGGCGATGTCTTTGCTGAGGGATGTAGAGGGTGTGTCATTTGTGGAATTTGAGGCGGGAGATGTGGTGCGACATCCTGTGGTGGCACGGATCATCGCCGCGTACGATCAGGGGCGCGAGGACTGAAAATACGGTGGCTAAGATGCTTAAGATGTCTTAACTTATCGAGTTGAGCCGTTTTTTAGAGCCATTTGTCGCGATACCCAAGTGGAAACGCAGGCTGATGCTACTCGCTGCTATCCTGGTCGCAGCGGGGATGCTGTGGGAGACTAATGATTTGCTCGAAGAGAATCAGGATCACCCATGGATCTCGGCGGAGCACCGAGTCTCCCCGATCCAGTATGATGAGTATGGCGATCCCATCGCGACTTCGGAAAGGCCGAGAGAGCTGTCCTACGCCAAGCTCTGGAGTAGCCCGCTGAGCCGCGTGGGCTTTACCTTTCTGCTGGCGCTGGCGATCGGTAGTCTCGCTCGCACACTAATCAATGGGGTGCTGGCGCTATGTGTGGTGATTTGTTTGGCGGTGCTGCTAGTCGGGCAGGGGCATGTACTAGAGTGGCTGCGGCCCGATGGGCAGCCGGGGTTTTTATCCAGTGCGTGGGCTTGGCTGCGAGGTGAGAGTGGGGGAATCTTTGCGTTTTTGATGGATTCACCTCATCTGAGTGTGTCGGCTGTGCTCGGTGGGGTGATAGGACTTTTGCGATGAACCAGCCACATACTGTCCCACTGCATTGGGTGGTCGCGCTAAAGCCGGAGGCGCAGGCAATCATAGAAAACCAGAGTCTTCATCACTCGGCTAGTCTGTCGGGTGCGGGCTTTCAGGTTTACGAAAATCGCGAGCAGGACCAGCGTTTGATCGTGACAGGGCTAGGCAAGGTAGCTGCAGCAGCTGCTGTGGTCTGGCTGGCTGCGCAGACCGGCGAACCCGCTTTGTGGCTGAATTTTGGAGTTTGTGGTCATCTCGAGCGGCCTGTGGGCGACCTAGTCAGAGCCGGCAGAGTGACGGATACCGCCATCGACAAATCCTGGTACCCGATGGCGATAGGGCTATGGAAAGGGATCGACGCAGTCGAGGTGTGTACGGTCGATCAGCCCTGCACTGACTATCCCGAAGCTAGAAAGTGTGTCGAGATGGAGGCTGCGGGGTTTATCTCAGCTGCGCTGCGCTTCACCTCGGTGGAGTGGGTGCAGGTGATCAAAGTGGTGTCTGATAATAAGGAAACAGATCTGGTCGAGCTGAATGCTGCAGCGATCTCTCGAGTCTGTGTTGATCGTCTGCCGGACCTGTATGACGGGCTGGCAGAGTGGCGGGAAAGAGCGGATCGATCGAGCGAGCGGGATGCCGAGCCGGCTGGCTATGCGGCTGTGTGCGAGCGGTATCACTTCACCCAGACTCAAATGCACCAACTGCTGCGGGTCAGTCGCCGAATACTGGCGCTAGAGCCGAGCTTTGATCTAGAGGCCTGGGCTGCAGGTGGGGGGTATCGAGCTGGAAAAGATATTTTGGCGGCGTTGCGATCACTTGCCGATACAAAATGTGCTGAAGATTGAGCCCAGTATTTCTTCGATGTCGGTTTTGCCGACTACGGCACCGATAGCATCCAGAGCCTCTCTGAGCTCAAAAGCGACGAATTCCGGCGATTGCTCGGCGGTCAATTGCTTCTGACCGGCAGTTAGACCATCGAGAGCTGAACGCAGGTAGTGCTGGTGCCGAGTATTGATCGAGACAAGGTCTCCTCGATCGAAACCGCTGGCACTTCCCGTGATCTCTCGGAGTAGATGAGAGCGCAGCTCATCGATACCCTCGCCCGTGGTGCAGGAGACTGCTATACCGGTGGCTTCGCCGCCGAGCCAGTCAGGGTGAGGCTCTAGATCTGACTTGTTTAGGATGGTCACCACCCGTGCGCCGTCTGGGGCTGCTATGGCAGGGGACTGATTTTTTGGCTGAGATCGATCGACTACGATGAGGACTAGCTCTGCCTGCTGTACCTGAGATCGGCTACGTTCGATACCCTCGGCCTCGATTTCGTCGCTACTATCGCGGATGCCTGCGGTATCGGTCAGCACGAGGGGGATGCCGGCCAGATTGATGCTTTCCTCAATGGTGTCGCGAGTCGTGCCAGGCCGATCGGTGACGATGGCTCGGTCGTAGCCTAGCAGTTGATTGAGTAGGCTGGATTTGCCCGCATTGGGTGCGCCGCAGAGCACGGTTTTGATGCCTTCGCGGAGGATTTTCCCGCGATCGGCTGTGGCCAGCAGCTTGTGGATCGAGTCGACGGCTGTCGTGATGCGCCGAGAGATGCGATCGCGGGATTCTAGGTCGATATCTTCGTCTGGAAAATCGATGTAGGCTTCCACATGAGCCGTGACCTCGATCAGATCCAGTCGGAGTGCCTCGATCTGCTGGCTGAGAGCTCCACCTAGCTGTTGGCTAGCGGCGCGGATCGCTAGGCTGGTCTGGGCTGAAATGAGGTCCATGATGGCCTCGGCCTGTGTCAGGTCGACCTTGCCGTTTAGGAAGGCGCGCTGCGAGAATTCGCCAGGCTCGGCAGGGGTCGCGCCTAGCTCAAAGAGCCGCTCTAGAGATGCCTGTGTGACAGCCATGCCGCCATGGCCACTCATCTCTAGCATGTGCTCGCCAGTGAAGCTGTGCGGAGCAGGAAAGTAGCTGACGAGGCCCTCGTCGATCTGGCAGCCCTCACTATCCTGCCAGCGGCATAGGTATTGGCGTCTCGGTTCGGGCGCGTCTGGAAATCGAGCGAATAGCCGGTTGGCAATGGATAAGCAGTCCGCACCAGAGACACGGATCAGAGAGATCGCCCCCATGCCTGGAGGAGATGCGATGGCTGCTATCGTAGAGGAATCACCCATGGATTTTTAAAAATCTGTTCAAATAAACTGTTTTTTGCTTGCAGTGATTTTATTATTGTTCAGGATAACACTCGTGTCATCTACTGTATTAATAAAAGATATGCCGCGAGAGGAGCGGCCTAGGGAGAAGCTGGATCGGACGGGGCCGCAGGGCCTCAGCGATGCGGAGCTGCTAGGGTTGGTCTTTCGGACTGGGCGAGAGGGCTACAGCGCGGTCGATATCGGTCGTGAGCTGATGCGCAAGTACTCGACTCTCACTGCGCTGTCGCGAGCAGACCCTGCTGAGTGGCAGAATGTCAGCGGGGTCGGGCCGGTCAAGGCATCGCATCTGACAGCGATCTTTGAGCTGGGGCGTCGGATGGCACTGGAGGCCTACGATTCTCAGCCTGTAGTAGGGCCTGAGGATGTGCAGCGTCTGCTGTTTGCAGAGATGAAGTCGCTACGCACGGAGTCGATGCGGGTGGTGCTGCTCGACCAACGTAGGCGTCTGATCACAGTGGAGGAGGTCTATCGAGGCACGCGGAATTCCTGCATGGCGGATCCGGCCGAGTTGTTGAGGTATCCGATCATTCATTCGGCCAGTTACTTCATCGTCGTCCACAATCACCCAAGTGGCGATCCCTGGGCGAGCGATGCCGATGTGCAGGCTACCAAAAAGCTACGGAAAGCGGCGGAAACAGTAGGGATAAAGCTTGCTGATCATGTGATAATCGGTTCTGTGACCAGTGAATGCCCTCAAGGCTATTTTAGCTTTAAAGAGAGCGGGTTTATCCCTTAGCCATTTCACCAAACACAGACTTTTTAATCATTTATGGATAACATCCACCAAACTGCCATCGTGGCAGATTCCGCGACCTTGGGCGAGGGAGTGAAGATCGGTCCCTACGCGATAATAGAGGACGATGTCGTCATCGGGGCTGGCACCGAGATCATGGCCCAGGCTCAAGTGAGAAAGGGCTCAAGGATCGGTGTCGAGTGCGAGATTGGTTCTGGCGCTCTAGTAGGTGCAGATCCCCATTTTGTGGGTTTCGATCGTGGGATCGACTCCCGAGCGACGGTGGGCGATCACAATGTGATCCGCGAGTATGTCACTATCCACCGCAGTATCGAGCCTGACGGCGAGACAGTCCTAGGAGACCATAACTATCTCATGAATGGAGCTCACATCGGACACGACTGCATCGTGGGCGATCACAATGTACTGGCCAATAATGTGCTGCTCGGCGGCCACGTCGAGATGGGCAACCGTTGTTTTCTGGGTGGGGGGTCGGTTTATCACCAGTTCGTCCGCGTAGGCGATTATGTGATGGCGCAGGGCTTGGCTGGTGTCAGCACAGATGTGCCTCCATTTACCATATTGGCCGGAATCAACGAGATAGCAGGGCTGAACGCAGTAGGGCTCAAGCGAGGAGGGTTTGAGTCGGAAGATCGCAAGCAGATTAAGGAAGTCTATCGGACAGTCTATCGAAGTGATCTGAACCTGAAACAGGCGCTGGAGAAGCTGTCAGAGCAGGAGTGGGGCGAGGTCGCGATGCTGATGGTTAATTTTCTAAAATCGGATTCGAAGAAGGGCTTTTGCCTGAAACTTCACAAATAACTAAAAAATGCGGCTCAAAGAGCAATTTTTTAGCATGAAAATTGAAATTTTAGTTGGTGTTTCCCCCGATATTGGCTAAGTCATAGGTGTTGATTTCTGTGCCCTCGACGGGATCACGCTAGTTTATCCAAAACTGACCGCTCTTGACCACTAAAACACAACATACTGCCGGGCACTCCAGCTTGGTTAAAAACCTGCTAGCAGCACTGTTTGTGCTCGTCAGCGTTGTGGGTGCCGATGCTCAGATCATGCTTTCAGATCAGGCTGGTCTCGATACGTCGAATCTTGAGATTCATGCCGATGTCTCTGATTTCGACCACGCAACTGGCGTTGCCCGCGCTTCTGGAGATGTGATTGTTAAATTGGACTCTTTGACAATCGAGTCTCAAGAATTCGAATTCAGCCAAGCTTCAGGGATGATTCGCGCCTCTGGAGACGTCCGTCTGTTCAAGGGAGAGCAAGTGATCAATGCTGAGGAAATTTTTTACAACGTTAACACCAAAGAGGTGAACGCGAGCCACATCCGCAGTGCGCTAGAGCCATTTTACTATGAGGGCGAAAAAGTGATCGTCCCAGAGGGCGAGGGGAGGCCGATCACCATGGAGAATGCGACCATCACGACTGATGATTCTCCTAATCCAGATTATCGGATCACCGCCAAGAAAATTACTGTCCATCCTGAGAGTCGTGTGGTCATCCGTGGGGCTAAATTCAAAGTTGGCGATCGGACGGTCATGGCGCTGCCTTTTTACATTCAGCCATTGAATGGCGATGTCGGTTATAAATTCACACCGGGTTGGAGTTCGGCGTGGGGTGGGTATGTCCTCAATCAGTATGGTTTCGCTCTTAATGATGACCACATTGCCACGGCGAAGTTAGATTATCGTTCTGAGCGTGGTGTTGCGGGTGGTTTGGATATCAAAGATCGCCGTTCTCGGTTCGGTGGTTTGAGTCTCTACTACATTCAGGATAAGTCGCCACAGACTCGATTTAACGGCCAGCTGCGTCCTGCGAATGCCACACCCGACAACGAAAGGTACCGCGTCAATCTACAACACCGTGTGTATGTGCCGTCGACAGGGGGTGGTGACTTCTATGTTGATGCAGATATTAACGCTCGTAGTGATCGATATGTGGATGAGGACTTTTACCCTAATGACTTTCGCATTGACCCCAAACCTGACAATGTTGTTTCTGTGACCCGCACGTTTGATCGCGGTGAAGCCTCTGTGGTGGGGCGCTTCGATCCCAATGGCTACAACCATACAGATACTCGATTGGAGGGGGCTTTGGATATCATCCGCACTCCTCTTGGTGATTCGGGGGCTTATTACAGTGGTTTAACTTCTTACGGTCGATTGGATGAGCAACTTGGTGAGGATACCAACTTAGGTAATTGGACTGATGCGAATGGTAATCGGTTCTCGCCTAATAGCTATAATCGTTTTTCGACCTACCATGAGGTGCTTTTTCCTCAGACTGTCGATGGTTGGTTAAATGTCGTGCCACGTGCGGGTATTGGTTATCGCAACTATTCTAATTTCGATATTGCTGGATTGGATTCCTTTGATTCGGCCACTTACCACGCTGGTATTGATTTGTCGTTTAAGTTGTCTAAGCGTGATGCTAGTGTTCAGAATGAACTGTTCGGTATTGATGGTTTGATGCATGTGGCTCAGCCTTATCTCAATTACTCAGTGACCGGGGCGAAGGAGATTAATGGTAGGTTTGCAGCTGTAGATCGTTACATCCCAACAACAAGACTGCGCTCTATTGATTTGCCCACCTTCACCGCAGTTGATGCTATTAGTGATTGGAATGTTCTTCGGGGTGGTATTTCCAATCGTTGGTATACCCGAAGAAATGGTGCGAATTACAAATGGCTCTCAATTGATAATTATTTAGAGGCTTACTTCGAAGATCCGGAGTTTGATAGGCAGTTTTCTAATTTCTACACTGATATCGCATGGACTCCTGTTTCATGGTTTGGATTTAGAACGACAGCGCAGTTGCCTATTGAAGATAACCAGTATAGTTTTACAGAGTTGAGTTCCTTTGCTCATTTTATGCCGGTTGATGATTTTCGCTTCTCGATCGGTCACTTCTATCTCAGTGGGCATGAGACCATACCGGATGCAAATCTGCTGTCCTTTAACACTTACACTAGGCTTGGTGCCGACTGGGGGGTAAGTACAGGGCATCGTTATGATATTGAAAATAGTCAACTCAACTATCAGCAGTATGCTCTGCACAAGGATCTTGGGAGTTGGGTAGGTCGTGTAGGTGGTTCTATTCGTAATCACGGTGTAGGTGATCCTGAGTATGGATTATTTCTTAGTCTGACGCTCAAGGCGTTTCCAAAAGTCTCTATACCGATCGACTATCAACCTACTGGTGGTCTTGGTCTGTAAGGTGTAATTTTACTTCGAATTTCCCAAGGTTCTCTTTTCTCATGAAGTGCACTCAATGTGGTTCCGATGATGTGGTACTGAACCTTCGTGTGATGGATCAGGTGGGCGAGGGGGATAAAAGTGACCTTGCTTTGGAGACTCACATGAGTCCTCACGCTTTGTTCCTGACTGAGGCGGTATCGATTCCTGTAGTGGCTAATGTGTGTGTGGCCTGTGGAAATGTGATGTTTTCAGTGCGAGAGGGGACTGATCTACAGAAAATCCGTCAGGCTCAAGAGGCGTTGAATGCGGTTGATACGAGTGCGCCATTACCGCCAGTTGATGATGGCCCAGGATTCGGTTCATTCATCGGTGGGGCTACCGAAGAGGACTGATAGTTTTCTTTTGCTCTGCAGCTCGAAGATGGCGAGCTCATGAGGGAGCTGTAAGACGCGTGTGTGCCCGCTTTGGTTGGAAGGTCAGTTCCCTAGCAGCTGGCGCATAGCACACGATCAAACTTGTAGCTCAACCAAGTTGATAGATTCTTTAGGCCTAGTGGCGTTTTTGTCGGCTTTCGGGGCTAAGAGGCTTCTCGACATTTGAGGGCGTATTTCATTCAGGTTGATTCTGAATAAGAAATGAGTGGCACAGCCCAAGGCAGGTGATTCTGCAGTGCCCTGAATGTGGAGTTCAAGTGAGGTGAAGGCGGGTGAGAGTACCAAGGTAGGTCGCGCAGTGCCGGTAGGCACGACAGATAATACCGGTGGTGAAGCGCAGCGATAACCACCGGAACTTAAAGAGCCAGACCCAGCAGGGTTGACAGAAGCGTGCCATCTACAGCCGGAGTGCTTGCTTTCTGCCGATCGACCGAGGATTGCTTTTGGCTGCGACTTATTTATTAGTGCAGCGCCAGAAACTTCTCGGATTGAGGTGGGGTGGGGTATCCCCCACCCTCAGACCTCAACATAACCCCTTATCATACAACATAACCCTCGCAGGAATCTATGCTGAATTTTTAAGTCGCTCAGACCGGTAGCTAATTTTTTCAAGCGCCTGTAAAGCCCATGGTAATGGGTTTACAGCACACAGCTACGAAAAAAAAAGAGGGGGGTATAAGGGGGGATATAGTCATATTGAGCCAAAAAATTCTCACAACCGATGTGTGGATTTTTGGTCAGCTTTCCGGAGCGGAAGAGAAGTGGGAGTGGTAAAGTTGGTGGAACGTTTCTACCACCCTTCCAGGGTGGGGTAATGCTTATGGATATCCGACCCGGGGTTTTACCCCGGGCTACTAGCTGTTAGCCCCTCCGGGGCTCGGAATTTTACCAGTCCCGGAGGGACTCAAAGATGATAGCTGGTGGCAAGCCTAGCGCAGCCACCGGGTGGTGGGGCAGAACTGTAGCTGCACCCCGGCGGGGTGCTAGAAACTTTGGTTAACCTATGGCGTTCCAGTGTCCGACCAGTCGAAACTAAAAACGGCATTAGAATTTGCGAGTTACCAAAGCTGCTGAAGGGGGCTATGTTGAGTTCTGCCCACCCTATACCATCCAGTTATTTGAGTTCCGGAAAGGTCGAAACGATATCGAGCTGGTCTCCCGTTTCTTTCTGGAGGGCTAGCAGATCTTGGAATAGCTCTTTGGCTAGGGCTTCGTTGCCTTGGTAGATGTCCTTTAGTTCAAATGGATCGGCTTTCAGGTCGAAGAGTTGGACCTTGGGCACGCGAGTGAAGAGTAGGAGCTTGTGGTCGCCTTTGATGACGCAGCGCTGACCTTTGAGGTAGCCTCCATAGATGGCGTCGTAGCCTTCAGACTTACCCTGCCAGATCGGTTTCAGGGATTGGAATTGGACATGCTCTGGCACAGTCGCCTGGCCTAGGTCTAGGGCGGTGGCCATGACATCCTGCAGGTAGACTGGTGAGTGATTCTCGGCTCCAGCTTCGATGTCTGGTCCGATAGCTAGCATGGGCACGCGTATGCTGTGGTCGAAAAGGTTCTGCTTACCCATCAGGCCGTGGCGGCCGACAGCGAGTCCGTGATCGGAGGTGAAGAAGATGTAGGTGTTGTCTTTCTTTCCGCTTTTCTCCAGTGCGTCGAGGATACGGCCGATTTGGTCATCCATGTGGGTGATGATGGCATAGTATTCCTGGCGGTTGACCTTTACGGCGTTTTCTGTGCGAGGAAATGGCGCGAGCTTTTCGTCGCGTAGCTTAGCGCTACAGTCGATGTCATCTTTATACGGGTATTCCGCCATGAAGTTTTCTGGCATCTGGATGCGATCCAGAGGGTAGCGATCTACATACTCTTGGGGTGCCTGGCGTGGGTCGTGTGGGGCATTGAATGCGATATACATGAAGAATGGATCATCATCCTGACTGGCAGTGGTGAGGAATTCTTCGGCATCGTCGGCTACGACTTCGCTCCAGTGTTTGCCTCCCTCCCAGAAGCCGCCGTGCACAGGGTCGCTAGGGCTCCAGGGATCGGGCTGGCCATCGATGGGGCGGTTGTAGCCTTCCGGTGTCTGCTTGGGCATGCCGCCGCGCACATTCTTTGTGGTGGTAAAGATGTCTTCGGCCTTGGCTTTCACGTGCCATTTGCCGGTAAAATAGGTGTCGTAGCCAGCCTGTTCCATGAGTTGCGACCACATCAGATTCTCGGCGGGGAAGTCCGGCCACTGGTTATTAGGATTGGGTTTCTGGTTCTTCTGTTTGCTGCTGTTGATGCGTTGCGAGATTTTTTCTGCATGCCAGACGAATGTGCCTGTGTTCAGCATATGGCGACTGGCCACACATACTGCGCCGCTCCACGAGCCCATATTATAGGCGTGGGTAAAGTTGGTGCCCTGCGCGACGAGTTTGTCCAGATGAGGGGTGTCGATATCGGTGAGACCGAGTGTGCCGATGGTCTCAAAGCACTGATCATCGGAGAAAATGAAAAGGATATTGGGCTTTTCTTCGGCTGCTTGTGCTAGGCAGGTGCCGAGGATGATACTGAGTAAAAGTCGTCTCATACTAGCATCTAATCATCACCTCGCGTCTTCGTAAAGTGGTGTGATCTTGCGCAAAGGCGCATCGTATCTGGTTTATGGTTAGCACCATTACGTCAAAAGAGGCTTGCCTTATCGGACACAGGTGATAGTAAAGATCTGTTAACCTTACGAAATAACAGAAAGACCACCAAAAAAATAGCTATGAGCAAACTCGACGAACTCGTTGAAAAATACGCTAAAGAAATCGAAGCACTCGATATGAAGGTAGACAAGGCGCTACTCCTCGCAGTAGCCAAGGGCTGTGGCCCATCTCTCTACCGCAAAGATGCTTGCCTAGTCGCTGCTAGCGATCCGAAGGAAGTGGAGCGCGTGAAGAAGAACTTCTGCATCAAGAAGCTGGGCTGTGCTGACACACCCAAGCTCGACGAAAATCTGAAGGAAGTCTTCAAGACCTACAACAAGCGCCAGAAGCAGCGTGCTGTGGTCTACTACTTGCTCGTGAAAAAACTCAAGAAGAGTTCCGTTTATAAGTAGAATCCGATAGGATTACCACGTAAGGTCACGACGCTTATTTAAAAGAGGCTTACCCTTTATCTGGGTAAGCCTTTTTTGTTTAAAACCTAAACTTTCATTTCACTATCGACAAACATTCCACCAGTCAGATCGAGACCTTGCTCATGCCGTTTGCGGAGGGGACGTTGGCTCGCCCTGATCGAGCTTTCTTCATCCGAGCGACACTCGTGCCTAGTTTGGACACCTCATGGGTAGCTAGTCTGGTGTGTGAGCAGTCTCTGTATGCCGAGTATCAGGATTTAAAGGCGGCAGGCTTCTCTGTGCGCAAACACCTAGAGCTAGAGAGTGGTCAGCCTAGCTATCCGATGGGCTTCTGTAGCTTCACCAAACACAAGCGGGAGAATTATGGCAATGTCTACCGTGCCTGGCAGATGCTCGAGCCAGGTGGCACTCTGGTCTGTGTGGGGCATAATGATATCGGCGTGAAAAGTATCGAGAAGACGATCAATCGCGCCATTCCCACAGTGGATCGTCTGACGAAGAACCATTGCCGTGTATTCTGGCTGCAGAAAGATCCAGATACCGTCCTGCCAGAGGAGTGGGCAGATTACTCGTCGGCCCATCCTCACATCGCGGATACAGATTACCAGACCCACCCAGGGGTGTTTAGCTGGAATAAAGTCGACAAAGGCTCGCAGTTTTTGATCGATCAACTGCCGCGCGATATCAAAGGCCATGTGGCCGATCTGGGGGCAGGGTGGGGCTATCTGAGCCATCAAGTGCTGGAGCGCTATCCTAAGATCAAACAGCTAGACCTGTATGAAAACGAGGGGCTGGCTCTGGAGATGGCAAAGACCAATCTTCAGGGGGCGGAGGAAAGGGCTAAGTTTCACTGGCTAGATCTCGCACAGCAGCTGCCGGAGAAGCGCGACTACGATTACATCATCACCAATCCTCCATTTCACACATCGGCGCGCACCGACGTGCGTCTCGGCTGTCGCTTTATCGAAGTGGCATCTGAGTGCCTGACGCGCAGTGGAAAGCTGATTCTGGTGGCCAATCGCCAGCTCCCCTACGAGCGCGAGATCAAAGAGCGCTTCTACAGCTTTCAGCGTATCGAGGAGTCGATAGACTTCAAAGTATTGATCGCCACCAAGTGATAGATAAGTAGCGATGAAAAAGCCACTAGTGAAAATCCTGCAGAGCCAAGGCTACGGCAGTCGAAAAGAGTGCACCTGGATCATCAAAGGCAGTGGTGTGGAGATCGGTGGTGAACTGCATAAAAATCCTGATAGAAAATTCGATATTGCCGATCTGGAGTTCACTATCGCAGGGCAGCAGCATCGCTACCGAGAGCGTGTCTACATCATGCTCTACAAGCCTATCGGCTACGAGTGCTCTCATCGGCCTCAGCATCACGAAAGTGCATTGGATCTGATGCCCGATCACTTCATCAATCGAAAGATCCAGATAGCAGGTAGGCTCGATGTCGATACCGATGGTCTGTTGTTGCTTTCTGATGATGGGCAGTTCATTCACCACGTCACTTCGCCAAAGAAAGGTGTGTCCAAAACCTATTTAGTCGGCCTAAAGCATTCCTTTACTCCTGATCAGGAGAAAAAGCTATTAAGTGGGGTAGAGCTGCATCAGGAGCCTGAGCTATTTCGAGCGTTGGCAGTAAATCAGATTGATGAGCACTCTATCTCGATGTCGATCGGGCAGGGTTGCTATCACCAGGTGAAACGGATGATAGCTGCCGCATCGAATCGAGTCGAAACCCTGCGTCGCACTGCAGTAGGTGATTTGTTCTTACCTGAGGATCTCGAGCCAGGTGATTGGATGTATCTTGAGGCTGATCAGCTGGAGGCGCTGGGGTATTGCGCTGCTTAAGTTTGGCTTCAGATATCCTTAGTCTTAGTATTGGAATGCAGCTCTACGTGGCGGCGAGCGTGCCGCGAGTGGAGTTTCATCGTTAGAGAGGGGCGTCGGATAGGCTCTGCGGTCTACTCGCTGATGCTCGCAGCCACATTACATTTTGCCTGCGGGATGACTCGCTCGTCTGCTCGCTTTTGAGTTATCCACCTACGGCGGTCTTTATCTCGGTATAGAGACTTGCTAGCTCAGGTACCGCTGCGCCTACCGTCTGCGCTCGGCGTAGGGGTTCGCCCCATATCGACTCGACTTCTACCGCTCGGCCTGCCAGATAGTCGAGGAGGCTGGAGGGGCGATAGGCTCCCATCGGATAGGTACGGGTTATGTTTTCTTCGATGAATGCCTCTGGTATCTCGTAGCCAAATAGAGCTGCCGTCTCGACGACTTCCTTCATCAGAGCGAGCACGCGCTTATGCAGGATGGGATCCGCCAGGATCTGCCCCACATCGATCCCACCGGCAGCGATGGATAAGCCATTGAATGGGATATTCCACACGAGCTTGCGCCAGCGCGATAGCTGCAGGCTCTCCAGTACCTCGCAGGGCACACCACTATCTCTCAGCCTATCGGCGATCAGGTGAGTGCGTGGCTGAGGGTCGCTGCTATGCTCGCCCAGCTCGATCAGGCCATGGCCGATATGGTGGATTTGCCCTGGGGCTGTTCGGTTTAGGCAGACAAAGCATAGCCCGCCGAGTATCCGCTCTTTGCCGAAGCGCTCGGCTAGGTAGTCTTCATTGCCCAGGCCATTTTGCAGAGTCAGGATGAGTGTGTCTGGGCCTAGCAGAGGTGGTAGCAGCGTGTCGAGCGCTTGGTTGTCCGTGGTTTTGAGCGCTACGATGACTAGATCCACCTCGCCTATCTCAGCCGTGGTGCCTGCGCAGTCGACTTTTGGTAGGGTGAAGCTGCCATCCACATCATTGCTATCGATGACCAGACCGTGCTCGCTCACGTGGGCGAGATCGGTCCGCATCAGAAATGATACGGCGTGTCCGCTCTGGGCTAGCTTGGCTCCATAGTAGCAGCCCACAGCCCCGGAGCCGACTACTGCGATACGCTCGATATTCATCTCGCTAGGATCCTTAGGTAGTAGTCGAGCTCGTCTAGAGCCCGATTAGTTTGGTGGTGCCTTTGAAGATATCGACCATGTCGAATTTCATCTCCTTAAGGTCAGTGCCAGGCTTTTCGGGCTCATCCTCGGCAGCTACCTCGCTCTCGGCAGCTTTCTTCTTTGCCGCTTCATTAGCCGCCTCGATTTGGGTGAATTTTTCGACCTGCACATACATCCATAGCATGCCGATCACACCTGCGATCATCGCAGCTATCGATGTGGCCATGCGAAAGGCTTCTTTGCTCGATCTAGAGAGTTTCGGTGCGGGCGCTGGTGTATCATCACTCTCTGGCACCTGCTCGTCGGCAAAGTCATCGGTCAGGATGTGGTCTGGCAGCTCATCGATAGCCAACTGCAGGCGGACCGATTTATCCACCTCCAGCATGGTGTGTAGCTCCTGGCGTAGGATGTAGTGGGCTCTAGCCTCGTGATCGGCTGAGAGCATAGCCTCTAGCTCGGCCATCTCGTCCTCGGTCAACTGCTGGCCACTATGGAGCGTATCGATCAGTTCATCGAGTCTGGACTCCTGTGGCGTCTTTGCCATGTCTATGTGAGTTGGTTTGGCCATGGTCAGGTCAGAGATAGGTTAGGAGCCTGTGGTCAGCCGAGTGATGCACTGGAAGAGATTTTGCCGGGCGCGGTGCAGGAGCTGAGAGCCTGCATTGGCTTTGAATCCCATCGACTCGGCGATGGTTTGTACCGATTCTCCGCTGAGGTAGCGCCGCTGCACGATGGCTTTCTGGCGATCTGGTAGTTTGCTCAGGCAGCTTTTCAGGGCTTCCAGTCGAGTGTCGTAGTTTTTTGCCATCTGCTCGCCCGATTCTGCGAGGGCCTCGACTAGTTCACTGGAGAATTGGACTTTCTCGCGGCCTTTGTTGCGCCGCCAGCTCAGCACCTCGAAATAAGCGATCCGAAATGCCCATGCGGTAAAATTCGTCCCCGGTTCGAAGTCGGCTTTTTTCCGCAGGAGAGCCATGTTGGTGTCCTGTAGGATGTCTTTGGCAGCGTGCTCGTCTGCGATCATCGTGCGGATGTAGCCGACCAGCCGGGGCTGGTGACTGGCTATTAATTCCGCAAAACTTGGGTGGGATAGGTCACAGGCAGGCATTTTCGAGGCCGGGCTAGATTTGGGATTGGTTTGGCTCACAGTAGAATACTCCACCAGAGTCGCATTTTATTACGGCCAAAAACAGTTAAAAAGTCTAAAATTTCTCTTGAAAAACGACTCTGAAATAGCATTGTAACGGCCCGTCGGAAATCACATCGGTTTCCCGGTAGTGTTCCTCAGTAGCTCAGCGGTAGAGCGGGTGGCTGTTAACCACTAGGTCGTTGGTTCGAACCCAACCTGAGGAGCCATTTTTCACTTAGGACCACCGTCAGGTTCTAAACGGAGAGGACTCAATTCTGTCCCCTCTTTTTTTGTAAATTCTACTTCCCCGCCTTTTTCCAGGCTTTCATCTGCTCGATATTACGCTGCACATTGGCTTTGCCATCTGGATTGGCTTTGCCTTTTCGGTCGAATCCTTTGAGGTAGGCTGCCATATCGCTAGCCCACATCTCTTCCGACTCATCACCCTGGTCTCCGGTCTCTTCGATCCAGGTATCCAGACGCTGGCGCAGGGTCAGTAGGGCCTGCTGGTAGGTCGGGTCGCCTGCGAGGTTGGTCATCTCCCAGGGATCGGCATCCAGATCGTACAGCTCCTCTGGCTGGCGCGTGGGGGCGAAAAGCACCTCCTCTTGCTGCTCGGTGAGCTCTCCTGCCTGGTGAGCGGCACGCAGGCTTTGGTAGATCAGTTTATTATCTTTGTAGTTGTTGGGCGAGAGGTGTGGGCGCTCGGGGTAGTAGTTGCGGATGTATTTGAAACGATCCGAGCGGACGGAGCGGATCCGCTCGACTGTCTCGTCGCAGCGGTCGCGTGCGGCGAATACATAGTCTCTAGCCGTGTAGTCATCGGCCAGGATATCGCGCGCCTGCATGTAGTCAGGTATCGCGATACCGGCTAGGCCTAGAGAAAGTGCGGCGATATCGATATGCTCGACCAGATCGTGGCGGGTCTCGGTGGGGACGCCTGGGCCTGCTATGACTAGAGGCACGTGCAGCCCCTCGTCGTAGCAGTACTGCTTGCCGCGGGCATGGCTGATACCGTGGTCGGTCATGAATAGGACTACGGTATTTTCCAGTTCACCGCGATCAGCTAGTGTCTGCACGATATCGCCTACGACTCGATCGGTCTCGCGCACTGAGTCGAGATAGGCTGCCCAGTCGAATATGATATCCTCTGTGTAGGGGTAGTAGGGGGGCAGCACCACATCAGCCATAGCGGTGCGAGGTCCGTGGATCGGCTCCATACGCTCGACGAATTTCTCAGTGGTGTCTCGCGCAGCGCCACGGAGTTTGCCGCCTTTGATCTGGATCTGGGCGAAGAAAGGTTGGTCTTTTTTTCGTCCTGCCCAGTCGGCACTATCATAGGCGGCTGGGTCCCATTCGAAGTTGTAGTCGGTCTTGCCCAGTTTGCCATTCAGTGGCCACTGAGCGATGGCGGTGTAGTAGCCGGCTTCCTGGAATAGCTCTGGGACTAGTCGGATCCCGTCGGGTAGTTGGATTTTTAGCTCGCCGCGACCGCTGCGGTGCTGGTGCGCACCGATAGAGGTCTGGTACATCCCGGTCACAAAGGCAGATCGATTGGTGGAGCATACGGGGGCAGTCACATAGGCATTGGAAAACAGGCTACCTCTCTCGGCCAGCGCATCGACATGCGGTGTCTGGATGGTCTTCTCCCCGTAGCAGGAAAAGTGGGCCGACATATCATCGGCGATGATCCACAGAATGTTGGGCCTTTCATCCGCAGCCTGGCTGGTGCTAAAAGCCCCGAGCAGAAAAGCGGTGATAGCGACTACGAGCAGGAGAGGTGTCTTCATCATGGGGGAGACACTACAGTGTTTCGGAAATCGATGTCAATTCGGTTGGACGGATCGATGGCCGCA
The DNA here is from genome assembly GCA_020630975.1 of Verrucomicrobiota bacterium. Lineage (GTDB taxonomy): Bacteria > Verrucomicrobiota > Verrucomicrobiia > Verrucomicrobiales > DEV007 > Arctic95D-9. The sequence goes on along the minus strand of JAHDID010000025.1, from coordinate 1,954 downwards.
GTTACGTAGGGCAGATGTCGGTGGAGTCAGAAACGGGCGAGGGGCTGTGCGGTCTGAATGCTGGGGAATTCAGCTACGAGTGTGAGCAGGGAGTCTTAGCGGAAGACCCCAGTCTGTCTATCTCAGGATCTTTACCGATAAGGGAGCATCTCCTAGTCCCTGCGGATCTCGATCTCGACGCGACGGTTGAGCTCTTGTTGGTCAGCATCTCCAGTGATAGGGACGATCGGCTCGAGCTTGCCTTTGCCGACGACGCGGATGTTTTTGGCATCGAGACGTAGTTTTTTAACCAGCCAGTCCTTCACGGCTTGGGCACGGCGCTCGCTTAGGGCGCGATTGTATTCGTCGCCGCCGAAACTATCGGTATGCCCCTCGATGATGAAGACGGCATCCGGATTGGTCTCGATCAGGTAGGCGAGCTTGATCATCGCGAGCTCGGCAGATTCTTTTAGCGAGTCCTCGCCGTAGTCGAAGAGGATGTCGGTAGGCATCATTGCCGTCTTGCTGGTGCCTCGCTTGATGCCGCCAGTCATACCGATCAGATCATCTAGGGTGGCGTAGCCCTTCACAAATTCATCAGCCTTTTCGCCCATCACTTTCTGTGCGGCGTCTTTGAAAAACTCATCAGTATTTAGGCCCTCGCTCACTTCATTGGCATCGATCTCTAGAGTCACCTGATCGGGAGAGATCTGTTCGCTGGCTTCGGTCAGCTTTTTGCGCATGTCCTGCAGCTCATTGTTGAGCGTATCGGCGGAGGCGAGATCCATCTCGGTAGCAGCCATGTCGAGCACATTGGAGGGGACCTGGGGCATAGCGCCGCCAAACATCTCCGGTGCATCGGCTGGTGCCATGCGGATCAGCTCCTCTTTGCTCAGCTCATCCATCACTCCGAACTCGTCGAAGTTTTGGTCGATATCTATGTCAGACAGATTTTCCGGCTCGATGGTCTTGACGTCCAGATCCTCGGGGAGTACAGGCTCGTCGGCTAGCAGCTCCTCCAGCGTGTCGCGATCGATCGACTCTTGCTCTGTCAGCAGGCGAAAGTTGAGATCCTCCTGAGCCGCACTGGCAGGGCCCTCCCAGCGAGTCAGCACGAAGTACATGAGGATGTGGATGAGCACTGACACCACGATAGCCAGCACGACCCACCACTTCAGGTTGTGGGTCTCCACCTTAAAGACAGACCCGCCATTGTTCGCATCGGGATGCCAGTCGTAATCGGTAGCCATAGTATTCGTGTGTTGGTCGCTAGGATGCTGAGCTGCAAACTAAACCCACTTTTTTGAATGAGCAAAGCCGACTTATGCTGTTTGCATCTACAGTGATGACGATCGACGACGGGCGATGATGTACATTTGTAGTCACGGGTAGTCGCCAAGTGGTTGCAAAATGCGACTGTACCCTATTGAATAAAAATTGTACCCTATTGAATTTCAGGTAAAAAGGCTGCTCACAGTGATCTAATGTTAGTGACGCTAGCGAAACGAGAAGCACCCCCGTAGGGATTCGAATCCCAAACCTCCTGATCCGTAGTCAACCGTTCCACGGTGCTATCAGCATTGTTGGCCCCTCAAAACCCCGTAACCGCTCTTTTTTCAGCAAAATCATTCAGTGTTAAAGTCACAGCTAGGGCAGGGCACAAGCGGCCTGCAGCGCTTTGTATATTCCCGCCATTGTTCGTTTGCACATTTTCTTGAATTTTCCCCGTTGCCTCCCCTTCATCTTACCCTAGCAATGTTTAAGGTTAACAACCCTTAAACAAAACCAAGCATAATGAACCACCTAAAATACAGTGAAACCATGCAGCTCGAAGACTCCCTCCAAATGAAAGGCGGCTACGTTCTCGACTTCACCAACAACTCATTCGAGATCTTCTTTCGTTCAGAAGTCAGCATAGAAATTGTTCTGGTTCAGCGTGAACCATACAAACTCTTCTCTCTTATAACGGAATAAT
>JAHDID010000097.1 GCA_020630975.1 Verrucomicrobiota bacterium | reverse complement strand
TCTCGGCATAACCCGAATCGTGAACGGGAAATCCTCCCAGTAAGAAACCGAAAAAGACACGTATCGGCATTTCTGAAAATGCCGGTTTCAAAGCCACCGGCTGATAGGCTGCGGGCGGAAGATTGAGATCTTCCGCTACCACGGGTGGATGCGCGTAGCGGCATTTCCCAAAATGCCGAGCTTCAAAGCCAACGGCCGACAGGCTGCGAGCGGAAGATTGAGATCTTCCGCTACCACGTTTGGATGCGCGTAGCGGCATTTCCCAAAATGCCGAGTTTCAAAGTCACCGGCCGATAGGCTGCGAGCGGAAGATTGAGATCTTCCGCTACCACGTTTGGATGCACGTAGCGGCATTTCCCAAAATGCCGAGTTTCAAAGCCAACGGCCGACAGGCTGCGGACGGAAGATTGAGATCTTCCGCTACCACGCATGTAAAAAAATAGCGCCATTTTGACACTGCCAACACCCAGCACCAGTACCAAATAGAGTCATATTGACTCTCCATCAATCAATGCACAACAAGCCCAAAAACACTCAAACCACTTAAAACAAGCAACTTAACAAAATAAACACTCCGCTGGCACGCTAACTGCATTCTCACTTGGCGTAATTCAAACAACAACCAAGTAACAAACCATGTTAGCAACAATCACACGTAGACCAGATCCATTCACAGCCTTTGATTCCTTCTTTGGACGTGACCCATTCGAAGCTTTCGCCCCTCTCATCGAGGCAGCCAGAGCATCCACCAGTCACTCAGCCGCAGTGGAGTGGTTTTCAGACGATGAGGCATACTACGCCCGCCTAGACCTACCTGGCGTGCCCAAAACCTCACTCAGCCTAGAGTTCGAGAGCGGCCACGTCACTCTCAGCATAGCCCAAGCCCCCACCAAAGACAGCACCCAAGGATCCTACAAAAAGCGAATCCAAGTGCCCGATGGCATCGAGGCCGACCAAGCCGAAGCCACACTGATCGATGGAGTGCTCACGCTCACCCTGCCAAAAACAGCAGAGAAAAAGCCGGTATCCATCGAGATCGCCTAAACCAATCAGGCACAGCCACACACCACTACAACCCAGCAAAATTCGAAAATCATGAAATCAGAAATCACCGCAAACCAATCAGCCAAAGCCACAGAACGCTACAAGCCTCACTACACCTCCGAGTACACCGACGATGCCTGGGAGGTCACCGTAACCATCCCTGGAGCCAAGCGAGACGATATCTCCGTCACCATTGAGAATGAGATACTTGAGATCGTGGCGACGCGATCGATGGACTACCCAGCCGGCTGGACTCGACACACAGGCTCAGCCGCAGACAGGCGCTACGAGCTGCGCCTCGACATCGGCCCCGAGGTGGATGACAGCAACATCGAAGCCAGCCTGAACCATGGCCAGCTCAGCCTGCGACTACCGCTCCGCGAGGAAGTGAAGCCGCGAAACATACCTATCACATAGAGCCCAGGCTCATTAGTAGTTAGCAACAACCAAGCCAAGGCAGCCTACCCTCTCCCGGGGTGGGCTGCTTTATCTCAGGGCCTAACAAGACACCAAAAGCTTGACGCTGAGACTCAAGTTGGTCACATTAGCCACCCATGATCTCCACCGAAAACCTCACCATGCGCTACGGCGACCTACTCGCCCTGGATGGTCTGAACCTGGAGATCGAGCCGGGCGAGTTTTACGCCTTCCTCGGGCCGAATGCCGCCGGCAAAACCACCACCATCAAGCTGCTAACCGGGCTGATGTCTCCCACCTCGGGTAACGCTAGGATAGGCGGGCACGACATCCAGGATGAACCCCTACTGGCCAAGAAGAAAGTCGGCTACGTCCCCGATGTCGCCAACTTCTATGACAAACTCACTTCGAGAGAGTTAATGGGCTTTGTCGCGGACCTCTTCGAAGTCGATAGCGAGGCAGCAGCAAAGCGGACTCCTGAGCTATTTGAGCAATTTTCCCTAACAGAGTACGCCAACCAAAGAGTCGAAAACCTCAGCCATGGCACCCGCCAACGCCTAGCCATATCCACCGCCCTGCTCCACGATCCCGAAGTGATCGTGATCGATGAGCCGATGATCGGCCTAGATCCACTCAACGCGCGCATCGTGAAAGAGGAGCTAAAAGCCCGCAGCCAAGCGGGAACCACCATCTTTCTTTCCACCCACCTCCTCAACGTAGCCGAAGAACTGGCAGATAGGATCGGCATCATCAACCACGGCAAACTGCTGGTGGAAGGCTCCGTCCACGAGGTGAGAAGCCAATTTGAGGGCGCTTCCGACAAGAATTTGGAGGAGTTGTTTTTAGAAATAACGCAAGCCCAGAAATCTGACGTGAATTAATCGATTAAATCTTTGGTTTTTTCTTTACACAAACCTCGAAATATTTCATGAAAGACGGTCCACGTGACATAATCAATACGACTACAAAACAAATCGACGAAATGGTTCCATACAATAAAAGTCTCCGAAACTACCTACCGCTCATCCTTCTACTGGTGACCGTAGGCTTTATGTTCCTATGCCCAGAGCTGATGGCTCAAGAAGAGGGTGGCGAAGAGCAAGCAGAGAAGAAGTCCCTGCTCGATAAAATCATCGCTGCCGGACCTTACATGCTACCAATCGTCGTCCTTTCGGTCGCGATGATCACGCTGGCAGTCTTCAACATCCTACAGCTGAGCAAGGGTAAGTTCGTTCCCAAGCTACTAAAGGAGAACGTCTTGGCCAACATGGCAGACGTCCGTGTGCGCTCAGCGATCGATATTTCTGCTCAGGACCCATCCTACCTAGGCCGTATGCTCACTGCAGCACTGCCTAACGTCGACGCGACCGACCCTGAGGCTCTCGGACGCACAGCTGTAGAAGATGCTGTGGCTGACTTCTCGGTCCGCGAGAATCCACGTTACATGACTTGGATCGGTTATTTCTCAGTGATTGCCCAGGCAGCCCCGATGATCGGACTGTTCGGAACGGTTGCCGGTATGATCTTGGCGTTCGATACGATGGGACTTAGTGGTGGTTCTGATCCAGGCGCTCTTGCTGCCAACATCTCACTCGCCCTGATGACCACTGCTGGCGGCCTGGTGGTAGCGATCCCATCGATCTTCTGTTTCTATATTTTCAAGAACCGCTTCAACTCGCTAGTCGCAGAGGCACAAGCCGTTGTCGCTGAAGGTCTTGACCTGTCAGTTGCGACCGTTAACGCAGACCAGCAGCTAGCGAAAGTTCCAGAAGGCCTTTCAGAATAAGAAGGAGGATTCCCGAGATCCCGCACGAAACGCACCGTAAGACACACGAAGAAAAAGGAGTGAGCTAGTATGCCTTCAGAAAAACTAAGAAAACTACAAGCTGACGAGGGAGAAGAATTGCCCATGGACATGTCTTCCATGATCGATCTCGTCTTCCTACTCCTCATCTTCTTCATGGTGAGCTCTCACCTCATCATCGTCCAAATTGATAAGAGGGTTAACCCTCCCACCGCCAAGAATGGCCAGGTCGCTAAAAATGCGACAGGCCGTGTAGTCGTAAACGTCTTGGAGGACGGAACGATCTGGGCACAGGACGAGGTAGAGCTAGCCACGACAGAATCAATCACCGAGTACGTCGAGGCACAACGCATCGCCAATACTGACAAAAGCCTGCCAACGCGCCTCAACCTACGCGCTGATAAGGCCGTAGACACCCGAGTCATCAAACGAGTCATCAAGGCCGCTGGTGAAGCCGGTGTCAGCGACGTGATTTTCGGCAGCTACGTGGTGGAGAAATAATTTAAACCAGCCGGACTATAGGAAGACCGATATGGCAAAGAAAAGAGTAAAGCCCGAGGACAAAGATCCAGAATTGGATATGTCGTCTCTGATTGACGTCAGTTTCCTTCTTCTCATCTACTTTATCGTCACCTCGACTCTCGATCCCAAAGAGGCCGACCTCGGAATGACGATGCCGACCAGCCAGTCTGATGGCTCCACAGATGTGGAAATCGATCAGATGACTATCAATGTAAACTCCTCAGGCCACATTGTGGTAAATGAGGAGGTGCTCGACTCCGATGTCACCAACCGAGAAGTCCCAGTGCTCCTCGATCGCCTGACTACCTACGCAGAGAGCGCTAGGCTGACAGACTCTGAGCCTATGGTGGTGATCGCCGCCGACGATGCCGCCAAAGGACAGCGCTTCGTCGATGTGCTGAATGCACTGGCCCACGAGACTGTCGCGATAAAGAACGTAACCATCTCTGGCTTTAACGAAGATTGATCGACTCCACTCCAGCCTCTTGGAATGCAAACAGGCCAGACATTCTGGCCTGTAGATCTACAGCCACCCTAGGGTCACCCGCCCTACATGCCTCTCAGCCCCTCCCAGTACGATTTAACTGGGCTCGATCTTATGGCGCTTTTGAGGCCATAAGGACTCATCTATCTCGGATGTTATCTATATATAGGGGATCACCAGCCTTGGTTATCCGTTAACATCTATTGTTAGACCGTATTTATTTTTACCAAACAAACACCACTACTTCTCTAATCATGAAAATCACCTACCCACTTCGGTCTCTGAGACGACTTGGTCTCGTCGCTGTGGCAGCGAGCTTGTTCGCAGGGCTATCCGCCCACGCACAGGATGATGAAAGCGTCGAAGGGCTCTACAGAAAGGCTGTCGAGTTCAATGCAGCAGGCAACTTCATCGAGGCATCTAAAACCTTCGAAAGACTTTTCGACCTCTCGAAGGTCGACCTTCTACTCGAGGATTATGGCCCCCAGGCCGGTGGTATGTTTTTCGACTATGCTATGACTCTCGTTCCACAAAAGCGCTGGGACGAGGCAAAGGAGTGGTTCCAGAAGTCTGTCGATGCCAAGAAACTAGCAAAGGAGTACGGATCCGTTATTGATAATACCAACCCGCGCGAAAGTCTTTCGAAATTCCAACTAGGCTTCGTCGAGTCACAGCTAGGTAATCACGAAGAAGCTCTGCGCCTCTACCAAGTCTACATGGACTCGAAACCACCTGCAGCCGAGCTGGCACAGGTGAGAAATTCCTACTTCCTGCGCAAAGGCACCTCACTCCTCAAGCTCGGACGTACGGCCGAAGGCATGGCTGAGGTTCAGCAGCTTTTCGACAATCGCGAGGCATGGAAAGTCAGCCCTGCATTCCTCATGCAAGGCATCCTCGAGCTGGGAACTGGCTGGGCCACAGAGGCTATGGAAGCTAATGGCGACCAAGCTAAAGTCACTGATATCGCAGAACTGGCACACGGCTTCCTCGATACCAATCTTCAGTATGTCACGGCTCAGCCTTTCGATTCTTTCCGCTTTGGTTTCGTCGATCGTTTCCGCAAACTGGGCTTCGAGTGCACCAAGTCAGGCCTTTACTCTGTAGCACTGCGCTTCCTCTCACAGGCAGCCACTCTCGAGGAGGTGAAGCAGGATATCGACTTCCGCCTCGCACAGCTACCGATCGGCGCTGGCGTCCCCGCTGCCTACCAGCAGTTCCTCAATCAGATCGAAGAACGCGAGAAGGCAGCCATGCACCCAGATGCCGAGACGCTCCGCCTCGTCGCGACATGCTACGAGCGCCTGGGTAATCTGATGATCCCTCGGAATATTTACTGGCATCTGGCCGAGTCATTCCCAAATCTCGACATCCAGATGCGTGCCGAGATCCTACACGAGGCAGCTCGTTTCTCTGCTATGATGGCAGACTATTCGTCCTCTGAGTACTTCGGAAATAAATTCATCGAGGAGACCCCAGAGGATCACCCTCTACGCGACAATGTAGCGACCTTCATGCTGCAGTCGCTCTTCACCAGCAAGCAGTACGACCAAGTCACCAAGGTCTGCGAGATGGTCCGCGAGCGCTACGAGCTAGGCGACGAAAAGCGCGAGCTAGCCGATGCCCTCTACCCGATGGCCCTCTATTCGACTCAGCAGTATGAAAAAGGGGAAGCCCCATTCGATGACTACATGAAAGGCTACGAGGGCACCGCAAACCGCGAGATGGTCTCCTACTACCGCGCCTCCAATGCCCTCGTGCAGCAGAAGATGCGCGGTGCCGCCGAGTATTTGGAAGACTTCCTCAAAGAGTTCCCAGAGTCAGAGAAGTTTGGCGATCAGGCTCTCGCAGACTTGGCTATGTCTCGCTACAATCTGGAAGACTACCCAGCAGCTATCGCAGCATCCGACAAGCTAGAGGAATTCAAGCCAGACTCTGTGCAGCTAGCCCGCACCCTCAATGTAGAGGGCGATGCCTACATCATCTCGTCTGGCGAATTCACCGGCAAGGAACAGGCCGACCTGAAAACTGAGTATGAGCAGAAAGGTCTAGAAGCCTATCTCGCTGCCTCTGAGTCCGCCAAATCCGCCATGGCAGCCAAGCCTGAGCAGGAGGCCTACTTCAAAGAAGTAGCTGCTGAGGCGATCTGGAAAGCTACAGATCAATACCTGACAGCAGAGAACAGCGAGAAAGTACTCGAGAAATACGACGAGTTCTTCCCTGACTTCTCTGGCACCTACTGGGAGCCGCAAATTTCTGTGTTCGCCCTAGAGACACTCGAGCAGAATGAGCGCGCCGAAGAGGGCCTCACTCAGGTCGAGAAGATGATCAACCTCGTTGGCAACAAGCCACCCGAGGAGCAGGACATGGATCTGCTAAGGAAAGCAATCGGCTCCTACTCCGAAGCTTCCATCCGCGTGCGCGGCGAAGAAGAGACCATCAAGACTCTCGATGAATTTCCCGGTCTCGATCCCGATAATCAGGCTCTTCTCACTTGGCTGAAGATTCAGAAGGTGATCGTGCTGCAAGAACTCCGCGACAAGGAGACCAAGGACAGCCCTGGCTATGCCGCTGTCGTTGGCCGTATCAATGGTGTGTTCGAGGAGCTCAGCTTCTTTGAGAAGCAGAACCTCTCCGAGTATGCCCTGCAGCAGATCGGTCTGAACTTCGCTCGTGGCGACAACCCCTTCCGTGCTGTTCCTTACTTCGACGAGCTATTGGCCCGTGACAATCCAGATGCCGAAGCATTCAAGGCACCTGCGGAATACGAGATCGGTGTGATCGAAAGCCGCAACATCACCAAGATCAACTCTGCGAAAGAGCGCTTCCGCCGGGTGATCAATAAGTACAAGGACAACTCTCTCATCCCAGGCTCTCACCTCGAACTGGCCAAGATCCACATCAAAGCCAAAGAGTGGAGCGATGCTCTGACTGAGCTGCAGACCATCAACAAAGAGAAGTGGATGTTTAAGAAAGACCGCGAAAAGCGCGCCCAAGCAGGCGTCCTACTTGGCAACGTAGCTGCTGAGCTAGACGACAAAGTAGGTGCTGCCAAGGCGTATCTATCCGTGCTTTCGACTTACAATGCCTTCCCAGAGCATGCCACCGAGGCGTTCTTCCGCTATGCCAAAATCAGCTTGGCCGATATCAAGAGCCTGCCGAGCGGCACTGAGGAGGAGCAGATCCTCAAGCGCCAAAAGGAAAAGGCCCTCTACAAGATCTACCTTAAGCAGATCTACATGTGGCAAAACCTCAATGCAGACGAGGCATCACCGACCGGAGCTCTCACCGCCCTACGCCGTGAACTCAGCAACTACAAAGCCGACCTGAAGATCGGCATCGAGGACGAAGCCTCCATCCGCTTCTCGCTCGGTATCCCAGACGAGTGGAACCCTGAGTCCAGCGCTGGCTAATCAACTATAACTTTAAACGAGAAAGATAGGAAATACCTACACTATGAAAAAGCTTATCACGACTCTCTCAACACTCGCACTCACCGCAGTGGTAGTGAATGCCCAAGTCCAGGAGACACCCGCTACGCTCTACCTGATAAAGGGAGGTAACCCACAGGGCGTCATCCGCGGATCACGACCAGGGTCCATCACATTCGCCCCTTCCGGCGGATCCAACACCCAGGTCAACCTGACTCAGATCAAAGGCACAGGCCTCGACAAAGCCATCCGCTTGGAAGCCAGAAACGAAGCACTAGCACCAGCCCGTGCTGCCTTCTCCAAGAAGGAGTATCTGGAGGCCGCCAAACTCTTTGGCCAAGTCGCCGATGCCTATGGGCTGATCCTGAACATCCCTCAGAACTTCGCTTCAGAGGCCAAATTCTTCCAACTAGAGAGCCTGCGCCGTCTGGGTCGCTTCGATGTGCTGCCCAAGATGCTGGATACCCCATCTGGCAAGTCGCTCGACTCGATGCTCAGCGAGCGATACAAGAAGTCGCTCACCATGATCCGCCTGTGGTCGACCTATGGCTCAAATGACATGGGCAAACTAGAGGAAGACCTAAAGATGTATCAGCAGATCGTCGCTGGTGATGCCAAGCTACTACCAGCACCTTCTTTCAAACCGTTGCCTCTCAGTGACCTCGTTCAGGTCGCCTTCCTCCGTGCCAAGGTCTACGATGCAAAAGGAGAGTCCGCGAAAGCACTGCAGGACTACCAGCGTGTCTTCTCAATGAGCTATGCCAATGAGCCTTACCTCGCCAAGCAGGCCATGGGCGCTGCGATGGTGATCATGAGCAAGAACCCCGCATTGGAGTCTGGCTCAGACAAGGCCAAGGCAGCTGCATCTAAAGAGATCCAAAGTGTCGCCTACTTCTTCAAAAAACGCTTCCCAGACACCAACATGCCAGCTCAGTTCGCCGAGTACTCAAATCGCCCGGACATACAAGCCGTGATGGCTCCTAGCGAAGACGTGACTCGCACCAAGGTCGCTCAAGACACCCCTGCCGAGGGAGAAGAAGCGCCTGCTGAAGGGGGCGAAAAACCTGCTGAGGAGAAAAAAGGTAAAGGCAAGAAAGGTAAATAGAAGCTGACTCAATACCTGATCTCGCTTCTGAATCATCAAGAATCGATACCTACCCCAGATGGTGATAAGCCAGTCTGGTTATTCGGCCCACTCAATCTATTGAGTGGGCTTTGTCTTGATGCCCCTCTCGTCGCACTCACTTGGTGGCTCCTCTACCAGCATTCATTCACAGCCGCCACAACAACAATCCCCTACCATCCTGCGATCGTCATTTGCCTAGCTCTGGCCGTCTGGGCTGTCTATCTAGGAGATCGCATCTATGATGCTATCTGGCAGGGCCTAGATACCCACTCCCGCAGGAAAGCCTTTGCCCACTCACACCCTGGTTTGCTGTATAGCCTGCTAGCTAGCTCTATCCTATCGAGCATTTCAATAGCCATCTTCTGGCTACCCAAGATTGTTTTGATACAAGCATCACTCGTCGGTGCCTGCACCCTACTTTTCTTCCTACTTTGGCGTTGGAAAGCACGGCCCAGTGCCTTCATCCCCAGCAAGGAGATCTGGATAGGCCTCACATGGGCAGCAGCTATCTCCCTACCCTGGCAGAGCTCCATTTCTTCGACAGCTACAGTAGTCGATAAGCTTATCTTTCTACTGATCTTCGCAGGTCTTTGTATCATCAATTGCCTCCTCATCGCCGAGCGCGAAGGCGACACGGATCAGCTATCAGATCCCGCTTCATGGTTCGCAGGCCGCACACGTAGCATCCCCTTCACCCCCGTTTTGTGCCTACTAGTCATCGTCGCAGTACTCTGGGGTGCAGTCTTTCAACAATGGGAAGCCGCCATCCCTTTAGCCATCTCAGCGACCCTCCTCTGGAGCATCTGGCAGTTCCGCCTCCCTGCCATCCAACCCCTCTCCGATGCCGCACTATGGCTTCCAGCAGCAGTCACCGTCGGGCTGGTTTACTACGTAAAATAAACGTCTACAGGCTACCTATACAAATACCTCAAAATTCAGAAGGGCCTCGAAAAGGACCCAGAATCGAGTCTGCCCCTCCTGTTTTGCTGGGCCGTGTTTTAGACAGCTGTCAGCCGCTTGAGTAAAGAGTCTCAAGCGATTAAAGGTCGTGGGACTTTCTACCAACTTTCAAGGGTGGGCATGCTGAAACCCGAAAGGCCCCCGAGCTACCAGCTCTGAGCTCCTCAAAGCCTCGATCAGTCCCAGACAACTCAAACGCGGCAAGTATCGCAAGCCAACAGATGATGCAGTAATGGAGACGCACCCCATCGCACGCCAGTACCTTCGGAAAACAGGATTTCCTAAAAATGCCGGGTTTCTAAGCCATCGGCCTATAGCCAAGGGACGGAAGATCGAGATCTTCCGCTACACTGATCGATACGGGTAGCGGCATTTCCAAAAATGCCGAGTTTCAACGCCATCGGCCAATAGCCAAGAGACGGAAGATTCGGATCTTCCCCTACGCTGATCGATATGGGTAGCGGCATTTCCAAAAATGCCGAGTTTCAACGCCATCGGCCTATAGCCAAAGGACGGAAGATTCGGATCTTCCGCTACGCTGATCGATATGGGTAGCGGCATTTCCAAAAATGCCGAGTTTCAACGCCATCGGCCTATAGCCAAAGGACGGAAGATTCGGATCTTCCGCTACGCTGATCGATATGGGTAGCGGCATTTCCAAAAATGCCGAGTTTCAACGCCATCAGCCAATAGACAAGGAACGGAAGATTCGGATCTTCCGCTACGCTGATCGATACGGATAGCGGCATTTCCAAAAATGCCGAGTTCCAAAGCCATCGGCCTATGGCCAAGAGACGGAAGATTCGGATCTTCCGCTACGCTGATGAATGCGCTATCGAAAAAAAAGCGAGCTTCTACCGAAGCTCGCTTTCCTGAATAAAGGTTTAGATCCGATAGCGAAAACCTACTGGCAGGCCTCGCACTCTTCGCCATTCATCATGGCCTCGAGCGAGCACTGGGCTTTTTCTGCCTCAGTGTATTGAGGGGCCTCACCTTGGATGTGACGGACTTCCTTCTTCACTTTGGTGGTCGCCTTTTCGATATTCGACGCCTGCAGGGTGCGTAGGTAGTAAGTAGTCTTCAGACCCTTACGCCATGCTGCACGATACATGTGCGACAGTGTCTTCAGCTCCGGAGTGGAGAGGAAGAGATTCACAGACTGAGCCTGGTCGATCCACTTCTGGCGACGTGCCGCAGCATCGATGAGCCAGCTGTAGTCGACGGTGAAAGCGGTCATGTACTTCTGCTTCAGATCAGATGGGATCTCGTCGATGTCGTTGAGCTCGCCGTCGTAATACTTGAGGCGCTCGACCATATCGTCGTTCCACAAATTCAGCTTCTTCAGGTCACGCACCAGGTATTGATTGAGCACGATGAAGTCGCCAGAGAGATTGCCCTTCACAAAGAGATTCTTAAAGGTCGGCTCGATGCACGGGGTGCTGCCCATGATATTCGAGATAGTCGCAGTCGGTGCGATGGCTAGCACGTTACTGTTGCGCATGCCCTGACGCTGGATCTTCTCGCGGAGAGTGCCCCAGTCGAGACGGCTACCACGAGGCACGTCGATCACTTCGCCGCGCTCTTCCTCAAGGATCTCGAGCGAGTCGTGTGGCATGATGCCGCGATCCCACTTGGAACCGCTGAAGGTCGAGTAAGAACCACGCTCGATCGCGAGATCGCTCGATGCCTCGTAGGCAAAGTAAGAGATCGCCTCCATGAACTCGTCGTTGAACTCGACGGCCTCTTCGCTAGCGAATGAGATATTCTTGGCGAACAGCGCATTTTGCAGCCCCATCACACCCAGACCGACTGGGCGGTGACGAGCGTTGGCATTCTTAGCTGCCTCTGTGGGGTAGAAATTAATGTCGATCACATTATCCAGAGCACGCACAGCAATGCGGACGGTCTCGCGAAGTTTCGGCAGGTCGAGTGTGCCGTCTTCTTTGACGTGATTCTCCAGCACGACGGAGCCGAGGTTGCACACAGCAGTCTCATCATCCGAGGTATTCAGAGTGATCTCAGTGCACAGATTCGAGCTGTGGATGACACCAGCGTGGTCCTGTGGGCTGCGCAGGTTGCAGGCATCCTTGAAAGTGATCCATGGGTGACCAGTCTCGAAGAGCATCTTGAGCATCTTCTTCCACAGATCGATCGCAGCGACCTTCCTGCCAAAGATACGGCCTGCCTCGGCCTCGGCCTCGTAGTGGCTGTAGCGCTCCTCAAAGGCCTTACCGTAGAGATCGTGCAGATCTGGCACCTCATTCGAGCGAAATAAGGTCCAGTCCTCGCGATTCTCCATGCGCTTCATGAATAGGTCTGGGATCCAGTTGGCCGTATTCATGTCGTGCGTGCGACGACGCTCATCACCTGTATTGATGCGGAGCTCTAGGAAATCGAAGATGTCATTGTGCCAAGTCTCGAGATAAGCACAGCCGGAGCCACGTCGCTTGCCACCCTGGTTCACTGCTACGAGCTGGTCGTTGTGCAGCTTCAGGAATGGGATGACGCCCTGGCTCTCGCCATTGGTGCCGTGGATGTGGCTACCAGTGCCGCGCACCGATGTCCATGAGCCACCGAGTCCACCAGCCCACTTGGACAGATAGGCATTCTCAGCGATACCACGCTGCATGATCGACTCGATACTGTCGTCCACCTTGTAGAGGTAGCAGGACGAGAGCTGGCTGTGCGGTGTGCCAGAATTGAAAAGTGTCGGTGTGGACGAGCAGAAGCGACGCCCTGCATAGAGACGATACAGATCGATCACCTTGGACTCGCGGTCGCCTGTCTCAGCCACCATCAGCCCCATAGCGACACGCATCCAGAATAGCTGTGGTGTCTCGATACGGCGGTGTGAGTCGGATGTCTTGTCGACGATCAGATAGCGATCGTAGAGAGTCTGGATACCGAGGTAGTCGAAAGTCAGGTCGCTCTCAGGTGTCAGAGCAGAAGCGAGACGCTCGAGATCGTAGTCGAGCATCTGCGGTGCGATACGGCCGATCTCCACTCCGCGCTGCAGATTGGCGATGAACGCCTGCTGGTGAGCAACTGCCAGACCATCAACACCATGAGTACCAATACCCCAGTCGAGCACTTCCTCGTAGATGTAAGACAGCAGGATGCGGCCGGCGAATTTAGCGAAATCAGCGTCCTTTTCGATGAGCGCCTTAGCATTGAGGATCACGAGCTTTTGCACGCTGTCCTCAGTCATCTCCGGATTGAAGGAGCGACGCAGCTCATACTCGATGTCTTCCTTGCTGAGAGACAGATCCAGCCCCTGCATCGCATACTCGATGCGGCGGCGTAGATCAGTGCCATCCCAGAGCACGCTAGTACCATCTTCGCTCGTCACGACGATCATCGCATCGAGAGACTCCTCATCGATGTCCACGACCTCTGGCGTATCTTCTGAATCCTGACGGCGTAGCTGGCGGCGGTGCTCACGGTAGAGCACGTAGTCTGCAGCCACTTTGTAGTGACCCTGGCGCATCAGCTCCTCCTGCACGAGGTCCTGGAGATCCTCGATCTTCAGGTAATCGCCAGTGCGCTTCTGAGCCCCCGCGACGACACCGTCTGCGATAGCAGGCGCAGCCTCGGAGTCCATACCCATGGAGAGAAAGGCACTGCGGACAGCCACTTCGATCTTGTTCGTATTCCAAGCGACGACCTCGCCGTTGCGACGGATCACTTTGGGTAGTGCCTTCTCAGTGGTAGGTTCCATGCCGATGTTTGAGGCCTTGCGACCGAAAAGAAGACTTTTCGCTACGTCGTGCGCATTCTTACGGACTAGGGCCCGCTCGATGAGAGACGTGAGCTCGGTGCGGCTGAGCACCACTGTGCCAGAGACATTCTCCATCTGGAGGCGGGAGATGATGTCCTGAGAGACCGCCTGGGAAATGGTGGCCACTAGCTCTTTGTTTTCTGCGCTGAAAATTTCGTTTTCCTGCTTTCTGGCGAGAGCCAGATCAGTGACTGCTTTTCCGACCATCTCAGCGATTTCGGAAAGGTTGAAGTCGGCTTGCTCGCCGTTCACGTCGACTAGCAAGCGGGCTTCTGGAATCTGGGGGGAGACACCGGCTAATTCAGCCCAATCAAAGCGTGGCTTGTTCTCTTGGGGAGTGGCTGCGAAGCGGTGAAGTTCGAGATCTTGTTCAATAAATTCTCTAGTTATCATACTATCTGTGAATTCGTGGGAAGACGGAAGGATTTTAAATTGGTGGTATAGAATTGCCCGGCCTCCGAGTGGTCAGTAGGCCGTTTTTGATATTAAGGAAAGGTAAAAAAATACCTATTTTTGGGTGTGAAAAACTGTTCGTAACCTGTTGAAAAAGTGTGTCATATCACACTTTTTCATTGAGGTTCAATTGGTTGAAACAACCCCTGTGTCTTACAGGTCGTCGTCGTCGCCCACTACGAGAGCGGAAGATTTCCGATACTCGGTGACACGCTGCTCGAAGAAGTTTGCCTCCTTCTTGATGTCCATCATCTCAGCCAACCAAGGGAATGGATTGGAGATACCAGGATTCAATGGAGCCAGGCCAACTCCCTCGAGGCGGCGATCGGCGATAAAGTCGATATACTGGCAGAACTCCTGCGCACTCAGACCTAGAGCACCAGCAGGCAGACAGTCCTCGATGAACTCTTTCTCCAGCCTGACAGCCTCTTTCATGGTATTCACCAGGTCATCGCGGAACTCATCGTCCCAGATCTCCATGTTCTCACCGACGAGGTCCATGAAGAGATTGCGGAATAGCTCGATGTGATTGCTCTCATCGCGCAGGGTGTAGCGGAACATCTGACCGATACCAGGGAACTTATTCTGGCGGTAGAGGCTGAGGATCATGCCAAACAGGCCGTAGAACTGGGTGCCCTCCATGCACTGACCGAAGACGAAGATATTGCGAGCCAGCTTCTTCTTATTCTCAGGCAGAGTCAGATCGACATCGCGGCGTAGCTCGTAAGACGTGCGGGTGACGAACTCGTTCTTCCGCTTGATGGTAGGGATCTGCTCAAACATCGCCTCGCACTCGTGTGGATTAATGCCGAGACTACTGATCATGTAGAGCAGACTGTCTGCGTGGATATTCTCCTCGTGAGCATGGCGACCGAGAGCCAGCTTCAGCTCAGGAGCCGTCACCACCTCGCGGACGACGTGGAGGATATTATCCCCTACGATACCCTCAGCTGCTGAGAAGTAGCCGATGCCCATGCGGATGATCCAGCGCTCTGCGTCGGTGAGATCGTCACCATTCCACTGCTCGATGTCTTTCTGCATCTGAATGTCCTCTGGCTCCCAGTGATTTTGCTTCATCGTCTGGTAGAGCTCGTAGGCCCACTGATACTTTAGGGGAAGGAGATTGAATGCCTCTGACTTCCGACCGTTTATCACTTTTTTGGCAGCAAAAGCTTCCTCAGCTTTGTCTTGGTCGAGGACAAAGGTGCGTGGTCCGATGGTGAAGGTCTTATCCATATTTTGGTTAATTGAATTGCAGGTGTAGGCGGTTTGGATTGGTTGCTATTGAACTTTATTCTAGTTTTTCTATTCTTTATTCTCTTTAGAAATAGACGGGTAAGAACTGTTCAAAATTAGATTACGAAACATAGTGTATTTTTGAGGCCCTATATTTCGGCTTTTCGATCACACACCCCAATATATGGGTGCGCGAAGTCATGCTAGCGCAAGATGTAGTGGCCGCCAGTAGAAAATTAGACAAATCTTAGATATTTATTTTGCCTAATTAAGTACAAACGCTGGAGGCCGCTTCCCCAGTGGCCTAGACGGTTTCGGGAAGACTTTTTTGGTGACCCTGAGAACTGATTTTTTGCCAAATTTGGGTCAAAAAAGGGATGAGCAGACGACTCATCCCTTGTGTTTGATGGCAGGATGCGACCACAACATATAGGGGCCGCACCCGAAAGATGAGATACAAGCTTTAGCTGCCTGCAACTCGGCCGTAGTGCTCGGCTACTTTGTCCCAATTTACAACATTAAAAAACGCATCAACGTAATCAGGACGACGATTTTGGTAGTTCAGGTAGTAAGCATGCTCCCAGACATCGAGACCGAGGATCGGCAGACCGCCACAGCAGTCAGCCGCAGCACCCATCATAGGGTTGTCCTGATTCGGTGTGCTAGTCACTGCCAGCTTGCCATCCTTATCAGTCACGAGCCAAGCCCAGCCTGAGCCGAAGCGAGTCAGAGCCGCTTTTTTGAACTCTTCCTTCAGACCGTCGAGTGAGCCGAAAGTCGCATTGATCGCATCGCCGAGTGCACCTGCTGGCTCACCACCACCGTCCGGGCTCATCATCTCCCAAAACGCAGAGTGGTTGAAGTGGCCGCCACCGTTGTTGCGCACAGCACCGCGGATACCCTCTGGCACGCTATCGAGATCGGCGATCAGCTCGCAGATGCTCTTTCCCTCTAGGTCAGTGCCCTCGAGTGCTTTGTTCAGGTTGGCGATGTAAGTCGCGTGGTGCTTGCCATGGTGGATCTGCATGGTCTGCGCATCGATGTGTGGCTCGAGTGCGTCGTGGGCGTAGGGCAATTCAGGTAATTCGTGTGCCATGGTGGTACTCTATAGTGGTTGGTTGTATTATTCGGAAATCTTAGCCGTAAGGCTTACGAAAAAGTGGGTGTGCTCCGACAATACGCTTACAAAGAGAAAACGGAGAAGCAAAGAAAAACATCGAAAATCGCCCCATGCCCCCCAGATGTCCCACCCCCAGCACGATACTCTAGGCGTGTTTCACCTTACATCTCCAAACCACATGACCCACATCATCGCCCAACTCCCTATCCGTGTCGACTGGACGCCTCTCCATACCCAGGGCCTGCTACTGCTGCTCTCTGGCATCGGCATCGGCGCCATCATCACCTGGCTGACCTGCCGGACTCGTCACCACCGACTACTGTCAGCCTACCGCGCCGACCACCAACTACGGGAGACCGAGCTCCAGCACCAGATCGAGCAGGACCAGGCTGTCTACCAGGAAAAGCTTCGCGCCCTCGAACAAGCCCAAAGCCAGATGGGTGCGTCCTTCAAAGCCCTATCCGCCGATGCCCTGCGCTCCAGTCAGGAGACCTTCATCAACATGGCCAAAGAAACCCTCGCCAAGGAGCGCGAGGTGGACAAAGGCGATCTCGACCGCCGCAAACAACAGATCGGCGATCTGGTGAGACCAGTACAAGACTCGCTGAACAAGGTGGACCAGCGTATCAGCGAGATCGAAAAAGCTCGCGAGGGAGCCTATCGCGAGCTCCGCCAGCAAGTGACGACTATGGCCGAGACGCAGGTCAACCTGCAGAAAGAAACTGGCAGCCTCGTCCGCGCCCTACGCAGACCCATCGGCCGCGGCCAGTGGGGCGAGATGCAGCTACGTCGAGTCGTAGAGATGGCCGGCATGCAAGAGCACTGCGACTTTGAGAGCCAGGCGACTACCACCACCGACGAGGGCAACCGTCTACGCCCAGATCTGATCGTAAACCTCCCCGGCGATAAGATGATCGTCGTCGATGCCAAAACCCCGATGGAGGCCTACCTCGATGCGGTCGAGGCCCGCGAGCGAGGCGACGACGAGGCGACCCAGCAGGCGCTCGAGCGCCACGCCACTCAGGTGCACACCCACATCCGCGAGCTGGGCAAAAAGAGCTACCAAAACCAATTCGAGACCTCGCCAGAGTTCACCGTTTTATTTCTACCGAGTGAATCATTCTTTAGCGATGCTCTGAGCCAGGACCCCGGCCTGATCGAGAGCGGCGTAAACGAAGGCGTCATCCTAGCCACACCGACCACCCTGATCGCCCTCCTACGGGCGGTAGCCTACGGCTGGCGCCAAGAGACACTGGCTGAAAACGCCCAAGAGATCTGTGCTCTCGGCCACGAGATGTACGAGCGCCTCATGAAAATGGGCCAGCACTTCAGCAAGCTAGGCAAGAGCCTGAACCAGACCGTGAACTCCTACAACAGCGCCGTCGGCACCCTGGAAAGCCGCGTGCTAGTGAGCGCCAGAAAGTTCAAGGAACTCGGTGCCACCCCCGAGAATGCCGCCCTAGATACCCCTATACCCATCGAGACCGTCACCCGCGAGCTTCAGTCCGAAGAGCTGCGCGCAACCGCCGTGCCCGAGCCAGCCGTCACTGATAAGACCGTAGCCGTAGTGAAACCGACTGCCCATGTCGGCAAAAAGATCGTCGCCCCACTCCCCTCCATCCGGATCGATGAAGATCAGGCCGAGCTTTTTGCTCTGGAAGATGTGCCAGAGGCAGTAAACTAAGTGGATAACCAATGGTAATAGCAGCGGCCCCAGAACCTGAATTCTTTATTTCACTGTTTTTTGTCGGCATCATCTTCCTTATTCTTGAGGCAGCTGGGGCTGGAATCGTCCTCTTTAGTAGGAAGTGCGAGTCAAAAGTTCTAGCCGTCATTGGCTACACTATCGTTGCCATAGGCTTTATTATAATCCTTCCATTTCTTATTCTTTTAGCTGCTTGGATTGTTCATTGGGTACTCAACTAACGAAGTATTCGACTCAGGTAATATCGTAAGCGCTCCACAAGTACCGCAGTGCAAAGCCCTAGCTCGCCGAGAGGGAATCAAGATAGTTTTCCAAGCC
>JAHDID010000148.1 GCA_020630975.1 Verrucomicrobiota bacterium | reverse complement strand
ACGTGCGGTTCGGAGGGAGGGGTGCCATTGAAAAGATGGCATCCCTACCCCCTACCGGGGCGATTCGACTGAAGTCGAATCTACAGCTTTGTTTACGCACCTAGTAGCTCACGCGCCTTGGCCAGGACTTTGTCTACCTGTCCAGCTCCCTTTGCAGCTCCACGGGCCATTTCTGGCTTACCTCCGCCTTTACCACCGGCCTCGGCTAGGGACTCGCGGACGATGTCTCCGGCTTTGTGGTCGGCGGTTTTGTCTTTGGCTACGATGGCTCCAAAGTGGATGGTGTCGTCTTCGACTACGGCGATGGCGACGGCTCCGGGGAATTGGCGGGCCTTTACGGTGTTCATGGCCTCCTGTAGGAGGGCGGCGGTGCCGTCGTGGATGGCGCCTACGTAGACTCCGGTCTCGGCAGCGGCGGCTACTTCGGCATCGTACCACTCGGCGGCTTGCGATGCGGCGGCTCCGGCGGCGGCTTTTTTGTAGGCTTTCTCGGCGCTCACTGCGGCATCTTTCAGCGCATCGCGGCTGGCGATGAGCTGGCTGAGTAGGGCATTGGCCTGTGGTGCCTCATTGGCGGCTAGATGCGACTCGATCTGCTGGGCGAGGTCGGTGTCGACTTCGGCAGATTTGGCGTCTTTGCCTAGCTTAGTGAGTTTTTCGTTGGCGGCATTGAGCTTGGCCTGGGCGTCGCTTACCTCCTGGGCGGTCTCGTCGGTGAGTTGGCGGATCAGGTCGAGTGCGGCATCGCCACAGACCGCCTCGATACGGCGGATGCCGGCGGCGATTGCACCTTCGCTCTTCACGCGGAAAAAGCCTAGGTCGCTGGTCGATTGACTGTGGGTACCGCCACAGAGCTCCATGGAGTAGCCGTCGAATTCGCCGACTTTACCACCGATCTGCACGACGCGGACGAGGTCGCCGTACTTGTCGCCAAAGAACTGCATGATGTCGGGGTTGTCTTTGATCTCGCCGTGCGGCACCTCGCGGGTGCTGACAGGGTCGCCGCTCTCGATGCAGCGGTTCACACGGCTCTCGATATCGGCGATCTGATCGGGGGTGAGGGCATCGCTATTGAAGTCGAAGCGCAGGCGATCGGGTGCGACTAGCGAGCCCTGTTGGGTGGCATCGGGGCTGACCGCCTCGTGCAGTGCCCAGTGGAAAAGGTGGGTCGCGGTGTGGTGACTCTCGATGGCGCGGCGGCGATCGGTATCGATGCGTAGGGTCACGGTGTCGGTAGCCGTCTCGGGCTTCATGTCGAGGTGGAGGGCTGTGGCCTCGCCTACGCCTAGGGCATTGAGCACGCCTACGGTCTCGTCGCCAGCGACTAGCTCGCCGGTGTCGCCTTGCTGGCCGCCTTTTTCGATGAAGAAGGGGCTCTTGTCTACGATGGCGAAGACGCCGTCTTCATTCTCGATCCACTCGAGCACTGCTGCCTCGGTCTCGTCGGTCTCGAAGCCGACGAACTCAGTGGTGGCATCGGTCTTGATTTTGGTCGCGGCTACGGTGGCGGCGTTGTTGCCTTTGCCTCCAGTCCCAATATGGTCCTCGACGAGACGTTTGACTTCGTCTTGATCCGTATCTAGTTCGACTTCCTCTAGCAGGTTTTGTGTCATGTCAGTGGGAAAGCCATAGGTCTCCCAGAGTTTGACTACGGTTTCAGGCGGGAAAATTTCGTCAGCCCCCACTTTGTCCGCTGCTTTGTGAAAGATTTTCAGCCCACGATCGAGAGTTTTGTTGAATTGCTTCTCTTCCTTCTCAACGATTTTGGTGATGCGTTCCTGCTTGTCTTTCAGCTCGGGAAAGACATCGCCGAATTCTTTTACGATCACCGGTAGTAGCTCGTGTAGAAATGCTCGATCTGCTTCGAAACCGAGAACACGACCAAAACGCACGGCTCGTCGTAAAATATTCCGGATCACGTAGTTTCTATCCTTACCTCCCGGCTCGATACCATCGGCGATGGAGAAAGCGATGGTACGGATGTGATCGCTGATCGCGCGAAAGGCGACATCGATATTCTCCTGCTCGCTCAGGCCGTGGCGCTGCAGATTCACCGGTACGGTGGCGGTGTATTTTTTGCCAGAGAGCTTCGACAGGACTTTGAAGATCGGGGTAAAGACATCGGTGTCGTAGTTGGACACGAGATTGGAGAAATCCTTCATCCCCTTGGTGCCCTGGATGATCGAGCAGATGCGCTCGAAGCCCATGCCGGTATCGACGTGGCAGGCGGGCAGCTCGCGGAAGGTACCGTCCTCGTTGGCATTGAACTGGATGAAGACCAGATTCCAGATCTCGATGCAGGCGGCATCATCCATGTTTACCAGTGAGCCTTTGGTGTCGCCATTGGGTGTGAGGTCGACGTGCAGCTCTGAGCACGGGCCACAGGGGCCGGTATCGCCCATCATCCAGAAGTTGTCCTTCTTGTTGCCATTGACGATGTGCACCTCGGGATCGAGCCCGGCTTTCTTAAAAATCTCGGCCCAGATATCGTAGGCCTCTTGGTCGAACTCCGCAGGATCGCCCTCGCTTGGTGCGTAAACGGTCGCATACAGGCGCTCGGCAGGCAGTCCCCAGCGCTCCACGACTAGCTCCCACGACCACTCGATGGCCTCGCGCTTGAAGTAATCGCCAAACGACCAATTGCCCAGCATCTCGAAGAAGGTGTGGTGGTAGGTATCGTAGCCGACATCGTCCAGGTCATTGTGCTTGCCGCCAGCGCGGATGCATTTCTGCGTATCGGCCGCGCGCGGTGGATCGTAGGGTGCCGCCTCGGTGCCTAGGAAGTAGGGGATGAACTGGTTCATCCCGGCATTGGTGAACTTCAGATTCGGAGAGGTGGGCATGAGCGATGCCGAAGGCACCACGGTGTGCTTTTTCTCAGTGAAGAAGTCTAGGAATGATTGGCGGATTTCGCGCGATGTCATAGCGGGGGGAAAGTACCCGCTTTGGGAGTGGTCGCAAGGGTGGAC
>JAHDID010000096.1 GCA_020630975.1 Verrucomicrobiota bacterium | reverse complement strand
TACCTAACAAAACTTAACCAAATCTGACATCCCACGATCCCGTGGCGTGTATTCTCTGCTATTTCCTGCTAAAGTCCCTTCGTACCCTATTGAGACGTGATTGTACCCTATTCAGTCCAGACTGTACCCTATTGAAAAACCACACTTTTTATGAGCGAAAACAAAAACGACACCTCAACATCGAAGATCGAGCCCACTAGCACGAGCCGCCGTAAGTTCGTAGCCGGTGCCACCGCAGTAGGCGCAGCCGCTAGCGCTCTGCCTGTCCAGTCCTTCGCCAATGTCGCTGGTAGCGACCAAGTGAAAGTCGGCCTGATCGGGGTCGGCGGACGTGGATCTGGTGCGATCGTGCAGAATCTGACCGGCAACGACAAAGCCGTATTCCACTCAGTAGCAGACGCTTTCGGCGACAAAATCGATGGTACTGGCCCACGCGCTAGAGGTATCCCGCAGATCCAGAAGACTCTCGAAGAGAGCGGCAAGGGTGGACAGATGGATGTGCCTGCAGAGCGCCAGCACGCCGGATTCGACGCGTATAAAGCGGTGATCGATGAGGTAGACGTGGTCTGCATCGCGACGCCTCCCGGCTTTCGCCCGATCCACTTCGACTACGCCATCCAGCAGGGCACCCACGTCTTCATGGAGAAGCCTGTGTGTGTCGATGCCAAAGGCTACAACACCGTGATCAATGCCGCTAAGCTCGCCGACGAAAAAGGCCTGAAGTGCGTGGTCGGTCTGCAGCGTCACTACCAGGGTGTCTACGAGGCCGCTTTTGAGAAAGTCCACAAAGAAGGCCTGATCGGCGAGATCGTCAGCGCCCAGTGCTGGTGGAATACCCAGCGCCCTTGGATCGTCGCTCGTCAAGACGGCTGGACTGAGATGGAGTATCAGATGCGCAACTGGTACCACTTCAACTGGCTGTGTGGCGACCACATCGCCGAGCAGCACGTGCACAATCTCGACATCGTAAACTGGTTCGTCAGTGGCGACTCAGAAAAGGGTGGCAACCCCATCAGCGTGCAGGGTATGGGCGGCCGCCAGGGCACCGAGCCAAAGAGCGTCGGTGAGATCTTCGATCACCACTACTGCGAGTTCCGCTACGGCCCAGAGTACAACAACGCCATCATGAACAGCCAGTGCCGTCACATCAAAGGCACTTGGCGTCAGGTAGCCGAGGAGATCCACGGCACAGAGGGCATCCTCTACCTCGGCCAGGGCAAGATCACCAACCGCAAGGGCGAGACTATCTGGCAGTACCGCAAGCCACGTGGCGAGGCCAACCCATACCAGGTCGAGCACGATCGCCTGCACGATGCGATCATCAACGACAAGCCGCTGAACAACGCCTACTACGGCGCGAAGAGCTCCTTCACGGCAGTGCTCGGTCGTATGGCCACCTACAGTGGACAAAACATCACTTGGGACGAGGCAGTCGAGAGCGACTTCTCCATCCTACCTGAGGAGTTCGACATGAATGCCGAGCCACCTGTGAAGCCTGATGGCAATGGCGACTACTACGTCGCGATCCCAGGCGAGTACAAGTTACCTTGGAAATAATAACCCTATTAGCTTAACCGCTAATATTGGTATTTTAGACGCCGGTGTGGTTCTGCTGCACCGGCGTTTTTTCTGCCCTAGCGACTGGTGCCGGAGCACACCGGTTCCATTGCTATAGGTCCTATAGACCGTATATATGACCTATAGCAGATCCCCACCCAATACCCGCTCTGCCATCGCCAGATCTTCGGGCACGGTTATCTTCAGGTTTGGCGTGGTATTCTCTACCAGATGTACCTCGCCTCCATTCGATTGGATGGCGGAGACTTCATCGGTGACTAGCTCGTCGCTGGAGAGCACTTTTTGATAAGCCTCGATCAATACCTCGCGGCGAAAGATCTGGGGTGTCTGCATAGCCCAGAGATCGTCGCGGCTGACCGACTCGGCAGCGATCTGGCTGCCCGGCGCCGTGCGCTTCAGGGTATCGACCACTCGGTGAGCCAAGCTAGCGGCTCCATGCTCGGCCGCTACAGCGGCACACGCCTCGATCGCACTGGGTGCTACCAGCGGGCGCGCACCATCGTGCACTGCGATCAGCTCAGCATCGTCCGCGCAGGCCTCGATACCCGCCCATACCGAGAGGTGGCGCTCGGCGCCCCCCGGCACGATCTGCGAGATCTTTGGCGAGCTCAGAGTAGCGGCCCTATCGGCCGATGTGACGACTATGATCTCAGCCACTGCATCGACAGCCTCCAGCGCGGCCACAGATCGAGCCAGCACCGACTGACCTGCCAGATCCGCAGCAAGCTTATCAAAGCCCATCCGCCGACTGCTACCAGCTGCTACGATGATGGCTGAAATCCTCACCTAACCAGAAAAAAATAGCTAGAGCCTTAGCCCAGCTTGCTCATCACAGCCTGAGACAGAGCCTTGCCATCGGCACGACCTCCAGTCTTCTCCTGGAGCACCTTCATCACCTGGCCCATCTCCTTCTTCGAGGTGGCGCCGACTTCGGCGATGGCCTCGTCGACTGCAGCAGCGATCTCATCGGCGCTCAGAGGAGTCGGCAGGTATTTCTCCAGCACAGTGATCTCGGCTTTCTCGCCCTCAGCTAGCTCGGGGCGGCCTGCACCCTCGTATTGCTCGATTGAGTCCTGACGCTTTTTCACCTCCTTGCGGATCACAGCGATGATCTCGGCATCATTCAGCTCAGCATCAGCACCGCCTTTTTCGATGGCAGCGTTTTTGACTGCGGACTTCAGCATGCGCACAGTATTCAGCGCGACCTTGTCTTTCTCGCGCATCGCTGTTTTCATATCATCCGTAAGCTGTTGGGATAAATCACTCATGCGGCTACAGTAGCCACATTCCAAATCTTTCGCGAAGTGAAAAAATCATCAAATCAGAAACAAGGCAGCCAGCTAGCAGGCAAGCTGTGGATCGCCGGTATGGGCCTATCCCTCATCGCTGTGGGCTGTGGTATCATCTGGTACCTGTGGGCCGTCTACCAAAAAGCTAGCCTCATGGATGCCTGGGTAGAGACACCGTGTACCATCGAGAAAAGCGAGGTCAAAGCCGACGGGCTCACCCAGCACTACGCTACCAAGTACAAACTGGTGGTCGAGTACACCTACACCTACCAGGGCCAGAAGTATCGCGGCGATAAGTTCAAACGCCTACAGCCCGAGAGCCCCGACAAAAAGAAAGTCGCCCGCAAACAAAAAGGCTTCGCCGTAGGCGACTCGGCCGTCTGCTATGTAAATCCCGATCAGCCAGACATAGCCGTTCTGAAAAAAGATACCAAAGCCTCGATCTACACCGCGTGGTTTCCCGGGCTGTTCGTCCTAGGTGGTGTGGGTATGATCGTGGCGATCTTTTGGGTTCCCTCCCGTCGGCGAGCTAGCTAGACTAGCCCCATGTCCGATCCGAAAACTGGCCTCCTCCTCGATCTCTCCTTCACCGAGCACCAGCCCGGGCCCGGCCACCCCGAGGCCCCCGGACGGATCGAGGCCATCCACCAGCAGCTGACCAGCGATGGTCTACCCGATCGCTGCCAGCCTCTGGAGCTGCGCACCGTCACCGACGATGAGGTGCGCCTAGCCCACACCGATGGCTACCTGGCCACAGTGAAAAGCGAGATCGATGGCCGCAGTGGTGGCTCGCTGAGCACTGGCGATACCAGCTACGGTCCGCGCTCGCTAGAGGTCGCCAGCCGCGCCGCAGGCAGCCTGCTAAATGCGGTCGATGGTGTGATGACCGATCAGCTGCAAAATGCCTTTTGCGCCGTGCGCCCTCCCGGCCACCACGCCACGGCCGATCGCGGCATGGGCTTCTGCATCTATAATAATGCCGCCATCGCCGCCCGCTACGCTCAGACTCGGCACGGTGCCGAGCGAGTCGCCATAGTCGACTGGGATGTCCACCATGGCAATGGCACCCAAGACATCTTCTACGAGGATGGCAGTGTGTTCTTTTTCAGCACCCACCAGCATCCTTGGTACCCCGGCACAGGCATGGCGCACGAGACCGGCAGCAGCCAGGGCAAAAACACCACGCTCAATGCCCCACTCCCAGCAGGCAGCGGCATGGAGGAGATCGGTGCGGTTTTCAGAAAGTCTTTCACTGAGAAGATGCGCGAGTTTCGCCCCGACCTAGTCATCATCTCTGCGGGATTCGATAGTCGGGCTGGCGACCCCCTCGGAGATTTCACCCTGACCGATCCCGAATACGTCGAGCTCACACGGATACTGGCCGAGATCGCTGGCGAGTACGCCGAGTCCCGCCTGGTCTCAGTGCTCGAGGGTGGCTACAATCAGCCCGGCCTGGCCAAGGCCGTGTCCAGCCACATCAGTGCACTGATCGAGGCTACCGGCTGAATCGTGCCATCCCTTTGCTCTTTCATTGGAAAAAGGACTGGTGTTCGGTAGTCGTCACAATGAAATCGACTCGACTCCTACTGACCATCGTCCTCCCCATCGCGGCTCTAGCCATGCTAGTCGGCCTAGTCGCCTGCAATACTCAGGCCGAAACCGAGGCCGCTGCCACCCAGCCTCTGAAAGTACTGCTCGTAGCTGGCGGCTGCTGCCACGACTACGCTACCCAGACCAAGCTGCTCAAAGCCGGCATCGAAGAGCGCCTGCACGCCGAAGTCACCGTGGAGTACAATCCTAGCACCTCCACCGAAGCGACTTTCGAGATCTACAACGACCCCGACTGGGCCAAGGCCTACGATGTGGTCATCCACGATGAGTGCACCGCCAAAGTCTCCGACCGCGACTACGTCGGCCGAATCCTCGCCGCGCACCAAGCTGGCACCCCTGCCGTGAATCTCCACTGCGCCATGCACAGCTACCGCTGGGACAACTTTAAGGAACCTGTCGAGGCCGGTGCCGATAATGCAGGCTGGTTTGAGATGATCGGTCTCCAGTCCAGCGGACACGGCCCCCAGTCGCCCATCGACATCAAGTTTGAGACCGCCACCGAGCACCCTACCACCACAGGCCTAGCCGACTGGACCACCATCAATGAAGAACTGTACAACAACGTCAAAGTATTCGCCGGCACCACCGCACTCGCCGTAGGCCACCAGACCCAGATGCCTCGAGGCAAAAGAGGCAAAGACGGCAAGCGTCTCCCACCACCAGCAGACGCCAAGCCCAAGCAAGCCGAAGCCGTCGTCGTCTGGGCCAACGAATACGGCCCGAATAAGACCAAAATCTTCAGCACCAGCCTAGGCCACAACAACGAAACCGTAGCCGACAGCCGCTATCTCGATCTCGTCACCCGCGGCCTCCTCTGGTCGACGAATAATATAGAAGCCGACGGATCAGCCAAAGGCGGCCTAGGGAAAGTTACCTCCGCAGCAGAGTAGCCATCATCGCCCGTAGCGGCATTTCCCAAAATGCCGACTCCGCGATGCCTCGGACCAGCACGATGAAACGCGGAAGATTGAGATCTTCCGCTACACAAGCCATCCACCCGCAGCGGCATTTCCCAAAAATGCCGACTCCACGATGCCTCGGCTAACACGACGAAACGCGGAAGATTGAGATCTACCGCTACCCATGCTCATCCACCCGTAGCGGCATTTCCCAAAATGCCGACTCCACGATGCCTCGGCCAGCACAATGAAACTCGGAAGGCTGAGATCTTCCGCTACCCAAGCCATCCACCGTAGCGGCATTTCCCAAAAATGCCGACTCCCCAATTGCCTCGGCCAACACAACGAAACGCAGAAGATTGAGATCTTCCGCTACACAAGCTCATCCACCGTAGCGGCATTTCCCAAAATGCCGACCCCGCGATGCCTCGGACCAACACGACGAAACTCGGAAGATTGGGATCTTCCGCTACCCAAGCTCATCTACCGTAGCGGCATTTCCCAAAATGCCGCCGCCCTCCTCTCCTCCTCTCCTCTAAAGCCTCAAAACTTGAAATCCCCCCAATCCACGGCACATTCGCCGCCTCATGGCGACGTCTTTTCCAGATCTCATCCAGCCTCGGCTAGAGGCAGCTCTACAGGCTACCAGCATCGGCAGCGAACTGCCCGAGGGCTTCAGCCCGGCGGTAGACCCTGCGCAAAATAAGCAGTTTGGCGATTACCAGACCAATGCCGCCATGGTGCTGGCCAAGCGCGTGAAGAAAAACCCACGCGAGCTAGCAGCCGAGATCGTCGAGGCATTCGACGGCGAGGGCCTCACCGAAAAGCCCGAGATCGCAGGCCCAGGGTTTATCAATTTCCGACTACAAACCGATGTGCTCGAGCAGCGGGTCAGCGACCTGCTAGCAGACTCCGAGAGACATGGTGTCGACGCCGTGGCCGATCCACAGACTGTAGTCATCGATTTCTCCGCGCCCAATGTCGCCAAGCCAATGCACGTCGGCCACATCCGCAGCACCATCATTGGCGATTCACTGGCACGGATCGCTAGATTCATGGGCCACCAGGTGATCACCGACAACCACATCGGCGACTGGGGCACCCAGTTTGGCATGATCCTACACGGCTGGAAAAACGAGCTCGATCAGGCTGCCCTAGAGGCCGATCCCGTGCCTGAGCTACTGCGCGTCTACAAGACCGTGAACCAGATGTGCAAAGACGATCCCGAGCTGAAAGAGACCTGCAAAGCCGAGCTGGTCGCCCTACAGGCCGGCGACGAGGAAAATCTGGAGATCTGGAAAAAATGCGTCGACCTATCCAAGCAAGGCCTGCAAAAAATCTACGACAAGCTCGATGTAGAATTCGACCACTGGCTGGGCGAAAGCTACTACAACGATGCTCTAGAGCCGCTGGTAAAATCGCTGGTCGAAAAAGGTATCGCCAAAGAATCCGAGGGGGCGATGGCGGTGTTTTTCCCCGATCACGAGAAGCTAGCCGACCAGCCTCCTGCCATCATCCAAAAGTCCGATGGCGGCTTTCTCTATGCCACTACCGATCTGGCCACCATCGATCATCGGGTCAACGAATTCGGCGCGAACTCGATCTGGTATGTCGTAGGCGCACCTCAGCAGCTACACTTTGATCAAGTCTTCGAAGCCGCCCGGATGATGGGGCACGACGCAGCTCTAGAATTCGTTCCATTCGGCAGCATCTTGGGTAAAGACCGCAAGATGTATCGGACTCGATCCGGCGACACAGTCCAGCTCGACGATGTGCTCGTCGAGTCAGTCTCTCGCGCCAAGAAGATCATCGAGGAAAAAAATCCCGAACTCCCAGAAGAAGAAAAAGCCGAGATCTCCACCGCCATCGGTATCGGTGCGGTGAAGTACGCAGAGCTCAGCCAGTACCGGATGACCGACTACATCTTCGATTGGGATACCATGCTAGCGCTGAAGGGCAACACCGCGCCCTACCTGATC
The DNA here is from genome assembly GCA_020630975.1 of Verrucomicrobiota bacterium. Taxonomy (GTDB): domain Bacteria; phylum Verrucomicrobiota; class Verrucomicrobiia; order Verrucomicrobiales; family DEV007; genus Arctic95D-9. Next base: position 11,251 of record JAHDID010000096.1, on the reverse strand, counting down.
AATGCCTACGTGCGGACCCGCGCCATCTTTCGCAAGATGGGCAGCGACTTCGCCGAAGCCGAGCAGATCTCGCTGACTGCGGATGCGGAAAAGGCCCTAGCCCTGAAGCTCGCTCAATACGCCGAGACCGTGCCCAATATCCTCTCCGATTTCCGTCCAAATACCCTCGCCACTTACATCTACGAGCTAGCTACCGACTACCACAAGTTTTGGGAAGCCTGCCCAGTGCTCAAATCCGAAGGCGCGACCAAAGAAACCCGCCTAGCCCTCTGCGAGCTAACTGGCCGCGTGCTACAGCACGCTCTCGGGCTACTAGGTATTAAGACAGTGGAGAAGATGTAGGCCTGAGATGGCTATAGGTCGTATATGGCCTATAGGACCTATGCAAAGAAAGCCGACGAGGACGTCGGCGCTCCCAGGCTCTAGTCTACCTGCGCGACTAGCCCCGTCACCCACTCCGATTCCACCCCATTCTCTGCCCCCAGCAGCGCTCCCACCACCGCACCCCGATGGCAGCTGTCGCCGCCGACCATGGCATTGGCGGTGATCCCTGCGTGAAAGTCGTCATGATATTTCCACGCCAGATACAGCGCGGCTACCAGCGACTCTGGGAGGTAGCACGCCGGGCTGAGGACTCGACCGATTACCACGCGATCCTCTTTACCACACCACTTGTTCAGCTTACTCGGCCCGATCATACCCTGTGCACCTAGCTCGATCGCCCTACGCAGCGACTCTCCCTGATGCTGCAGCAGCAAAACCTTCGCCACGATCGCCGCACTACCCAGCGTGACTGCCGCCGTGTGCGTGTGGCGCACGTGCTCTTCGACGATCGCTAGCACATCCGCTTCATTTTCGGCTCCCGTCTTCACTATGGCTGCCACCAGTGCCGGCACGTGCGCAAGTCCGCCTATATGGATATCTGGTATGCCACAGTCGCTCGGCTCTTTTCCCTCGGCGTAGTGCGTGAAAAAAGCGCGGTGATACTCCTCCAGATAAGTATCGCCATGCCAGCCCGGCTCCAGCATCAGATCGATATACCGCTGCAGCCACGCCTCGCCCGAGTAGCTACCGGACTCCACTACCTGCCTATAGAGCTCCATGCCCAACTTAAAGTTCACCGTATTATCTCCAGCCTGCAGGTTCTGATGGTAGTGAATGCCATGCTGCCCCCAGAAAGCCGCCTGATCCCCCAGTATGTCGCCTTTTTCATTCAGAGCCTCATACTTCGAGCGAAACAAGATACTCCCCTGATGCGGATTCTTCGGCGGCAGATAGCGATCCACCAGCCCATACTCCCGATCGATCTCACTGCGATCGTAGTACCAGTGGACGGGCATAGCGAGGGCGTCGGCCACTAGGGAGCCTAGGTAGGCATCGTGTAGGATATCTCGATCACTCATATCGATGAGAGATTACGACCCTCCGTTCGCCTTAGCCACTACGATCGATCACTCCCCCACTCCACTTGACGCCACCGCCCTGCCTCCGATAACTTTTTTCAGAATTTTCTTCACAACCTTGTCACACCATCTCGCCTTCATCGCGAACGGGCGGGTACCCAGATAATGGACACCCACCCGAACCCAGTAATGAAAGCAAACGATGATGATGTTAGTTATGCCTGAACCCGATTCCCAATCCACACAGAAAAAGATAGTGCTGACACGGCGCCAGCGATTCTCTGAGCTGATGCGCGAGCACCACAGCCAGCTACTGGTCTTTGCCACTGCGATCGTCAAAGATCACGACTCGGCGAAAGATATCGTGCAAGACGCCCTGGTCACCGCCTGGAAGAAATTCGACCAATACGAAACCGATCGAGACTTTGGCAAATGGATGCGCGGCATCATCCGCAACAAGTGTAAAGACTGGTTCCGCAAACACCAGAAAGATGCCCTACCCGATATCGAAGTCGTCGAGATGGAGGTCGATATCGAGAGCTGGCAGAGCGCCAACGCCGCAGGCACCGGAGTCTTCGAGACCGTCGAGGTCTGCATGGAAAAGCTACCAGAAAATCTAAAGGGAGCCGTAGATACCTACTACTTCGAAAATCGCGATGGCACCGACGCAGCCGAGCAGCTGCAGATCACACCAGCCAATCTGCGCAAACGCCTAGAGCGCGCCCGCGCCCTACTCCACGACTGCATCAGCCGCACCATCGAGGCCGACCAGACACCTAGCAACATCACACCCCGAGTCAGCCATGCAGGATAAAGACAAAGATTTAGATAAAACGCTAAACGCCGGATCTGATGCTGCTATGGATGCCCTGCTCCTGCAGATGGCAAAGGCAAAGAACACAGATAGCGAAAGTTTTCTCGAAGAGATGGAAGCTTTGATCGACCAAGCAGAGGAAGAAGAAGAAGAGAAAATTGTTCCCTTTTCGGATACGAAAGTGAGGCGAAAGCTGTATTGGAGAGCTGCGGCGATTGCTGCTGTGGTGATGGTGCTAGGCACTATCGCCCTCGTCTATCACTCTGCCAATTCGACAGGACCCATGCTAGCCTCCTACGATGCACAAATCATCGCGCACTCCGCCGGTACTCAAGTTGAGCCTGCTTTAGAAAAACAAATCCTAACGAAGCAAAGCCTCAAGGCAGCACCAGCCTCTGGCCCAGCTTCTCCCTCTATATCTATAGGGTATGATACTGACTACGTCTGGAAGGGAAGCCAAGTGGAGTACGGAGCAACCCCACCACAGCCATCGCAAGCGCCCAAGCCAAGGACTAGACCAGAGTCCACGGTTAACGCCACTGTAGACGATAGATTGGCCACAAGACACTTTCTTGGAGGCCCTAATGAGCTACAAGAATTAAATTATCGCAAAGCGGAACCGAAACAATCGGTATCTGAACACACATACGGGACGACTGCCTATGAATATGAAGCACTCGATATAGGGGCATCGCGAAATGCTTTTTCGACGAGCGGTCACGGAGGAACTGAATTTACCGCCCAAGCAAAAAAACAAAACAACGATGGAATATTAGGTGGAGTCACCGCAGAAGCAGCAGGAGCGTTTTTCGCAAATAAAAATGAAAGTGGTGTTGAACCTATCATTGGACGAGAGGACTCGTTAGCAATTCGAGAATCCACCTCATCCCGCTACGGCTCACTCATCGACAACCCTTGGGCATCTCCCATAAAGGATCCACTATCCACCTTCTCCATCGATGTGGACACCGCTTCGTGGACGAATGTCCGCGGCCTGCTAAACCAAGGCTACCAGCCCAGTAACATCGATAAGGACTCCGTGCGTATCGAAGAGTGGATCAACTACTTTGATTGGGACTATGCTCAGCCAGAGGGCAAGCACCCTTTCGCCTTTGCCACAGAGGTCGCATCCTCGCCGTGGAACCAAGATCACTTACTACTGCGTATCGGCGTTCAAGGTAAAGAAATGTCTCGCCAAGAGCGGCCACGCGCCAATCTGGTATTCCTATTCGATGTCTCGGGATCGATGAGCAGCGCCAACAAACTACCACTGGCCAAACACGCCATCGAGACGCTCACCGAAGAGCTCAACGCTGACGACAAGGTGACCATGGTGGTCTACGCTGGTTCGGAAGGTCTCGCCCTACCACCGACTAATGGGCATAAACAGAAGCCCATCCTGCATGCTCTGCGCAACCTCAATGCCGGTGGCTCGACCAACGGTGGAGCAGGTATCAAACTCGCCTACCGCATGGCCAAGGAAAACTACATCGAAGATGGCGTGAACCGAGTGATCCTCTGCACCGACGGCGATTTCAATGTCGGCACCACATCCAATCAAGCGCTCGTCGACCTAGTCGAAAGCCGCTCCAAAGAAGGAGTCTTCCTATCGGTCTGCGGTTTCGGCAATGATAACCTAAACGACTCGATGCTCGAAGAGATCACCAACAAAGGCAATGGTAACTACTACTTCATCGACTCGAAGCGCGAGGCTAGAAAGGTATTCCTAGAAGATCTCATGGGAACTCTGGTCACCATCGCCAAAGATGTGAAAATCCAAGTCGAGTTCAATCCCGCTCAGGTCGAGTCCTACCGCCTGATCGGCTACGCCAACCGCAAGCTGAACGCAGAGGACTTCGAAAACGACGCCATCGATGCGGGAGAGGTCGGCTCCGGCCACTCGGTGACTGCACTCTACGAGATCGTCCCCATCGGCGGCCAGAGCAAAGTCCCCCCCGAGCTACGCTACCAGAAATCCACCGAACCCAAGCGAGAGCTGGTACCGAGCGAAGAGCTAGCCCTACTGAAGCTACGCTACAAGCTACCCGATGCCGATACCTCGATCCCCATGACCCAACCGATCATGCCGGATGACCAGTCCTGGCAGCAAGCCAGCAAAGACTACCGCTTCGCCGCCGCCGTCGCCATGACCGGTATGAAGCTCCGCGGACACGACAGCGTCAAAAACAGCAGCTACGCCGATGCTGTAAAGATCGCCAAAAAAGCCATCGGCAAAGACATCCACGGCCACAAAGCCGAATTCGTGAATGTGATCAACTCTCTCAAACCGTAAGTAACTAAAGACAGCAACCACTCTACACCACTAGCGAAACGAATCGTGGCCAGCAGGTAAACCCTGCTGGCCGCTTTTGTTTACACTTAGTTTCCCCAAAAAGCCCGATTGTACCCTATTGAATGAAAATTGTACCCTATTGAATCGGCCCTTTATATGTGGCGGCGAGTGTCAACGAGTGGCCCGCAGAGTATCTCGCTAATGCACCCAGCCACTGGGCCAGCGCAATACCTACACCTCAAAACTGATCTTCACGACTCGCTTGAAGCGTTTGCCTCGAGACAGATAAATCCCCACCAAACCGGTATCCTCTAGCTTGGCCTGCAGATCCAGCTGGGCACCAGGCTCCATGAAGTCGCGGAGTTTGCTATCGTGAGCACCTGTAGCCTGAGCGCCCTCCCCCACTAACCCAGCGCCAAAGCGGGTGCAGAGATCCATGAAGAGAGTCCCCGGAAATACTGGCTTTCTCGGAAAATGATCGGCGAAGAAGTCGCCCTCCCCTGGCACCTGAAAGCTAGCTCCGAGTACACCGGCCTCGATCTCGGAAATATCAGTCGCCTCAAAGTGAGGCACACCTGTGAATCTACCCGTCTCTGCACTGTCCTCGCATAGCTCAGCATAGCGAGCCTGCATGCGCTCGGGGTCGTCGAAATCGACCATCGGCAGCATAGGCCCCAGACAGCCATGCAAACGGACCACATCACTACCGTCCACGGAGCCCCAGCCATCATAAGTGACCGCCTCGGCATCGGCGCGAGAGATCTCGGCACGGAGAGCCAGTGTATCGCCCGGATTGGCCTGACCGAAGAACTCAACAGACTGCGAGATGCCAGCCACAGGCTGATACTGAAAATCCAGTGATGCCATGGCCGACCACGCTGCGCACTGGCCTACGGCTTCGCAGCATAAGGCATGGCGAAAATCCCCAATCGAATCGGGGATATCATAGCTGCCCTCCACAGACTGTCCCGGCTCGACCGAATGAATCCGATCGACAAAGGAAAAGGAGCCAAAGCGTAGGCCACTCACGACAGTGTCCGGTAAAGGGCTAGAAAGCTAAAAACAAATCAACAGCCAGTGACTACGCCTGATTGCGAATCACGGTCTTGCAGAATGTCTCGGTAGTGAAGAGCTTGGCGATCTCTGCAGTGCGCAGAGTCTCTGGGAAACGATCGGCAGGCACTTCGCTCATGAAAGCTTTGAGATTGGCCACGCCAGCCTCAGTCACGACGCCGTCAGCCTCGAACTCTGCCTCGCTCAGCTCGCCACGTGCGTCTTCCACGATCTTACCTTGTGGGATCTTCACGTCGAACTCACGCTCCAGACGGAAAACGATGTCGAGAAAGTCGATGGACTCAGCATCCAAGTCATTGATCAGAGAGGAGTCGAGCTTTACCTCATCCTCATCACAGCCGAGGGCGTCGGCTACGATGTCTGCTACCTTTGGGAAAATCTCTTCGATCTGATCTTTGCTGATCTCTGCGCTCATAGGTGTCGTCTTATCTAAAGTGTTGTTTTACCTGCTCTATCTTACATTTTGAAACCACCGTCAACTGTCAGGACCTGACCAGTGATGTAGGATGCATGATCCGAAGCCAGGAACCAGACCGCATCAGCGATCTCATCGGCGCGACCATAGCGTTTCAGGACGATATTTCCAATGATTTCGTCACCTGCCATGTCGCGAACGTCTTTGGACATGTCGGTCTCGATCACTCCTGGGGCCACCGCATTCACGCGGATCTTACGTCGGCCGGCCTCGACAGCCAGCGAGCGGGTCATGCCATTGATAGCGCCTTTGCTGGCAGCGTAGTTTGTCTGACCACGGCCGCCTTTCTCGCCTGAGACGGAGCTGATATTGATGATGCAGCCCTGTTTCTTCGACGACATAAAGGGCATCGCCGCTCGACACATGCGAAAAACGCCCTGAATATTGGTATCAAAAACCTTCGCAAGATCCTCATCTTCAAGCATTTGAAGTAGATTATCACGAATCACACCTGCATTATTCACCAGCGCGTAGAGGGCGCCAGTGCGATCGACGACTTTCTCGACTAGAGCGACACAGGCTGCGGTATCGCAGACGTCGACTTTCTCCGCATGGACCAGCCCCTCGGGACAGGCATCGACCACCTCCTGAGCTGCGGCATCATTACTGACATAGGTGAATGTCACATCCATGCCCGAGCGAGCCAAACGCTCAACAATCGCCCTCCCGATGCCGCGACTACCGCCAGTGACGATGGCGGACTTTCCTGCTAAGCCGTCTATAGGTGTCTCCATGATTTTATAAAATTTTGGAGACAGAATTAACAGGAATTGGCGGTTTAGCATGAAAAAAATCGGCGAATTCGAACTTTACCCGAAGCACTGTTTAGATTAACAGTTATCTGAAGACCTCTAAAATAGAAGTATGGCCTCCGTAGCTGATAGTCCGCAAAGCCCCATAGTTATTCCTGATAACTTTGACTTTGAGGAGAAAGCATTTTTCATCATGCATCCGGATCTCAAAGTACTTATCCGGGACGGAGTGTAGCCATCACTGGTGGAGAGATAGTCGGCCACGACTTTGATTCCTTTACCCTAGGAAAGCCGGTTAGAGAGCGCTTCCCTTCTCAATTTATCCTCATTAGATCTGTAGATTACAATCCGGAGACACCGGACGCGTTAGACCAAACCCCATACACGAACAATAGAAGTGAGATCCAGCCGGACTAACCGCCCCCCTAGAATTCATGTGAATTAGCTTCTTTGATGAAATCCTCTGAAGCATAAATCAGCAATCTCTTGTTTGGGAGATCAGAAAACTCAATTCGCGGCCGATATCTCTCCCTGCAGCAACTGCATTGGAAGATTTCGACATCAATCATGTCGCCAGTTGAGTTAACGGCGTTTTCATAAACCCGAAGAAATTTTTTGAACCGAAACAAAAAGAAGAAAGAAAGTAGTACTTCCCCAAAAGTCGTCTTTCGCTCATCCGCCGACTGACGAAACTCCACATTCGACAGCTCCGTGTCAACGCTACAAGTCAGACAGATCTTGGGGGGCTCTACTTTGTCATATAACCAGACCAGCCGCAGATCTCCTACGGCTGTCTGATAAACAGGGTTAGCTCCACAACTCACACATAGAGTCGCCTGTGGACTAAACCGTTTGGCCCCACAGTTGGGACAGGGAAGCTCCATGACACCAAAAATTAGCCCACCTACTCCGCCATCGCGACTTTCTCCCCACGCTCACTCTCGATCGGCTGGAAATACTCGATATACCCGATCAGCATCTCATCCACCGTCTGATCCCCCCAGCGGACAGTCTGGGTCGGATCTGGGTTGGCGCGATTGTTCTCGCTGTTATCAAAAGTCCCTGTGACTCGCACATGACTACCCATCGGCAGGATGCGTGGCTCTTTTAGCTCGTAGCGGAGCTGCCAGTTGAAGTCGTATCTCGGGATATCGAGCAGCATCTCGGTCTCGCCACTTTTCTTGACCAGCTCATAGGAAAATGCCGATCCACGAGTGTGCATGTGTGCCATAAAAGCGATCGCAGGCATGTCGAATTTCATCGTCCTAGTGGTGCCCTCCTCGTGAGCCGCCGCTCCAGCCGGGATGTTCAGCCTATGGTCGGCGATGGCCATGGTGCGCACCTCATACTTTGGTGGGCTATCTGCAAAGTGGAGCCCCATCTTGAGCTGGTCCGTCTTTTCCACCCCACAGGGCGTGTAATGGATCTGGAAAGCCACCGTCGATCCTGCAGGTAGCTTGCGGGCAAAGCCCTCGGGATAGCGCACCGCCCCATTACCCGGCACATAGGCCGCCCAAAAGCCCTGTGCCTCGCTGAAGTTGCCCACCTTTTTGCCTTTCTCAAATACCTGGACGATCACATGGTGGACCACCTTTCGCTCAGTCGGCAGGATCTCGTAGCCCGTCACCCATTTGTCCTCGGTGAGCGTCGTCGTCACCCGGTCGCGCTGGTAGGGCAGAAATCCCGTGGCCTTGATGCGATAGGGACGACTGAGTGGTATCACCATATCCGGCGTGCCCAGAGTCCACTCCTCGGGAAAGGTGAGTGGCTCAGGCGCATCCGCTGGATCGCCCTCAGGCATACCGCCATCGAGCCAGGCTAGCAGATCAGCCTTGTCCCGATCCGAGAGCGAATGATCATTCGCCCACGGTGTAGGCCCACCATCCTCTGGATCTGCGGCGAACCACGGCGGCATGGTCCCCTCGGTGATGACTCGACGGATCACACGAGCGCGATCCCCCACCTCATCTAGGAACTCGAGAGAAAATGGCCCGATACCATCGTCGTGATGACACTGCACACAGTTGGCCTGTAGAATTCGCGACACATCTCGGTGATAAGTGATATCCGTCTGCACAGTCACGGCCTCTTGCTCGGGGTAGTGGATCTCGCAGCCGGGCGCAGCGGTCGCTGCCACTAGCGGCGACTCTTTTTTCAAAAACGCACCGATCGCATCGCGCAGGTAGGTGTGGCGCGGCGCATCTAGGCTGTAGTCGATGCCATACTGATCATCTAGCGCCCCTCGATAGATGAGCGTCTGACGTGGATCGATCAGAAAAACCTCTGTGGTCGTGGTAGCCTCCAGGGCTACTGAAAGAGCTTTCTCCGTATCGTGTACATAGGTCGTCTGGATATCTGTCGTCGCTAGCTGTGTGCGAATCTCCTCAACAGATTCACTAGCAAAAGCATTCACCAGGACGAGAGCGATATCCTGCCGCGCCAGATCGTGAGACAGCTCAGCTAGCGACGGTAGCTGCCGCTGACTCACTGGACAGGTAGCACTAGTCATAGCGATCACCAGACCACGGCGATCTTTTACCACCTCGGCCAGACTGTGAGCGGCTCCATCGATATCGGTAAAGGCGATGTCGCCGATCATCCTGCCGATACCCACATCCCCAGGCTTTAGCACCTCTGGTCCACTGGTGATCTGTTGGATATCCTCCTCTGTCACCGGCGGCCCCGACATCTCCAGCCCGCGGTCGCCAAATCTTTTCACCAATCCACGGACGATAGCGATCTCCGCCTTGCCGATCACCCCATCGCCATTGCGATCGATCCGGTCAAACCACTCTTCTTCGCCCACCTCTGCTTGAGTCAGGCGCCCATCGCCATCAGCGTCTGTTTCCTTGATGTAGGCATCGACGCGAGCTAGGGCACCAGCGTGTTCTCCCTCGGGTTGAGTCTTGTCCTTCTTTTTCTCCTCACCCGCTGGCGCTGCGATGCCCATCACTTGGCGATACTCCGCTATCGTCACCTGGCCATCACCATCCCTATCGAATCGCGCGCGGATTTTCTGATCCTGCAGCTCCGACTGATCGACGATTCCATCGCCATTTTTATCAAACCGGTGGAAAGCTGCTTCCTTGCGAGAGCTAGCCCCTGCGAGGACAGCAGTCGATAAAAACAAACACAGTAGAATAAATGACGACTTCATAGGATTGGGCGAGCAGGGTGCGAGGGCGATTCCCCTCTTCATCATATGAAACTACGTGCCCTCGGTAAAGTTTCTCTCAATGAATTTTTCCTCGTATCGGAGCATCACTGCTCCAGCTTCCGCCCAGCGACTTTAGAAACATCAAATGTCTTTATCTCCCCATCCACTAGACGGTAGCCTTTCCTATCAGTCCTTTGATCAAATCCTGCCGACGGCAAAACGACGACCTGATAGTCCACAGGAGCATGTGCACTCTTGGTCCAAAACAAGTCACAATTCACCTCTGAAGAATGAACCGCAAAAGCCGGCGGAAACGCTTTGGCCACCTTCATTTGTTTCTGCGCTTTGCGCACCATCCGCCTCACGGTCTCGTCCACGCGATACTCTGAAAAGGCCTTTTCCAGATTCTGATTATTCCTCGCAAAGGGAGAATACTTCTCAATATCGAACTCCGTGGAGCAGAAGATAAATCTCGGACCTTGGGCGAGACGCGACTCACTACCTGACACCTCTTGCCAAAGCGCAGCATCATCCAACACCACTTTTAGCAAGCGCCTAAACTTAGTGAGCTGACTATCTAAAATCAGTTCATTCACCCCTTCGTAACCACACGCTGTCACCCCCTCTCGCCATGGGCCAGAAAACAACAGTTTCACAGGCCCATCGCCGGACTCCCCTTCTAGTAGGCTGACTACCTTCTCCCGACTAGGAGCTGCGATAAAAGTCGCATCCCCCGACAGAAACATCAAATTCACAGCCTTTGCAGTAGGCGCGGAGATAACGAACAAAGCAGTGGCAATCAATAGTCGAATCATAAGAACTCGTACTGACTGCCAAATCTCTACTTTGTTCAGATTTTCCGACTCAGCTCCGGCCTAAGGATTAAAGAAAATCAGTAGCAGAATCACACCCTCGGAAACGCCGGTTAAGAATCCCATCGTGCGCAGGTTACGCATCTTCTCGAATACAAAAATCACACAACTAATCAGGATCGCAAAACCGAACACCAAATGATCCAGCCGATTCGATAGATCCCCCAGAAAATTGATCAACAACGTGGCAGCCGTCCCAGATACCATCGCAATGACAATCGATACGATCAACTGAACCGGTGAATAATGCACCTCATCCTCCAGAGCTTCGTTTTGTCGCTGAAAGATGAAGAAACAGAACAACAACAGAGAGATCGCGCCGAATGGAGCAATCACCACTTTGAACAGATCGAATACTGTTTTGCACCAGACGGAACCATACAAACACGACTTTTTTCTAAAGGAATTTCG
>JAHDID010000095.1 GCA_020630975.1 Verrucomicrobiota bacterium | reverse complement strand
AAACGAATCCCTTGATCGGCAAGCATTCTCTGAGTATCTTCTGTATCTGGATTGGCCCCCCCCTTGTTAATGGATTTAGCACCGCAAACATAAGGTGCCTATCCAGATACCTCCAGTTTTGATGGAGGGAGTCTCCGGTGGCCGTTTTCGGACAATGCCACAAGCGGAACCTTTTCGACGTCCGACCGCTATTCCGCTTGTCTCATCGCCCAGAACAACGGCTGATGGCACTCATTGGGATTGACCTGCATAATGAACCCACAAATTTAGCGGAAGAGGCAATTTTACATGGCAGGCTTTTAATAAAATCCGCAGAAAAGTGAATGAAATGCATGCCAGCGGGACAAATCGATGGCATACGATTAACTTGCCGAAATGATTGATGTTTCTGAACTCATGTCACAATCCGCTCATGACATGAAAAATGCTCAACTATTGCTGACTAACTCGGGTGATAAAAGAGGGGGTGCCACTATGAATTTTGTGGAGTCCTCCAGGGATTATGCGATTTCAAAGTATTTCATTGAGAACAATCAAAAATCCTTTTATGAGACGCTAGGAACCAGCGGGCAAGCAATGATTGATTTGTTTGTTCGTGAGTCGTCAGGCAAAAAGGGACTGGAAGCATGGACCAGCCTTTTAGCCTGCGATGTGTTACTAGACCTGCTAGCATCTAGAAATTTTAAACTCGCCAGGAGCTATAGTTTTCTTCTTGGTGTTCAAGAGCATTCAGAAACTGATGTCTCTGAATTTATGATAGCTTTCGCGTATTGTTTAAAGTATGCAGTTATGGACGAGTTTAGTGATTTTGAATATTATTGCAATAAATTGGGTGATATAGTTGGAAAGAAAAAATTCAATAATTTCAGGGGGTATCATTTAGTTTTAAGTTCCATTTTTGATAGCTCTGTGGATTTTGAGAATGCTATTCAGACAATGGTACACGGCCACAAGATTCTCACTTCATCTAGGGGTGAAATGTACAATACTTCTCATGAATTAATGTGTATATGGGGGGTCGGAACGATCAATTTGTCGTTGGTATTAAATAGAAGACAAATTGAGTTCGACATTGACCAGTTAATCCCCGTAAGGCTGCTCGGAACAGATGAGTTACGTTGACACCCTTGCCCTGCAATCATAAAGGGGTCAGGACACCTCATTCACTTGGGATGCCGAAAATCGCCTACTCTCGGTGCAGACTCGCGCTGGCCTAGCGCCACGCGGCTCACCCGAGTATCGAGTCGAGTACACCTACGACTACATCGGTCGCCGCATCCATCGCAAGGCCACTCGCAAGCTAGGCAACGAGTGGTACCGCTCAGACGAGCGCCGCTACGTCTACGATGGCTGGAATATCGTGCTAGAGCTAGGCGGCCAAGAAGGAGCGCTCACCCAGCCCTGGCAGAGCTACCTGTGGGGCACCGACCTCAGCGGCACGCGCAAGGCGCAGGCGGAGTTGGCGGCTTACTAGCCATCCACAAGCACAACGGCGACCGCCCCGGCACACACTGTGTCACTGTGTCACTGTGTCAGCTACGACGGCAACGTAACCGCTCGATCGACGCAGCCGATGGCAGTCTATCAGCCAGCTACGAATACTCATGGGAAATAGGGCTGGTCGAAAATCACAACAGCTCGTTGCGTCAGTACTGCCCAAAAGGATCGGGCTTCATTTCGATAACGAATGAACTCCTAGAGGATGTCGAGTTTAAAATTAATGCACGACCTCGAAATATGCTAGATTTTCTGCCACCTATCGCCTACCTATCACACCTCACTGCATCATCATGACCACGAGCGCCTCAATTCCACTAGTACATTGAGTCCGCCACTTTAGGTAAGAAAAAATAGCGATGGAATACTTTGTAGGATTTAGATGTGACTCCAATACTAAGTTTAAGGAATTTATTGAACATTGGAATCGAGTCCCCTGCATGGTTCGGTTCCACAAACTTCCAGAAAAGGCTTACAATGGAGACCTTGAGAAGTTAATTATTAATTTCCAATCAGTCCCTCCCAACTATTTTATTGGAAGTCGAATCAGAGTTTTACCTGAAAACAAAACCATCGAAGCGGTCATTTCACTTGAATGGAATCAGGTAGAGCAATTCGTTACAGACCAAGAGTTCATCGAATACATGTGCGAGTGTTTATTTAACGATTTTAAAGCATTAATACTCAAAACAAATATTGAGAATATGGATGCTGAAGAATTGGTATCGAAGATAATTGCTGATTTTAAACACGTGAAACTTGATTCGAAATCAATGATCATTTATTAAGAGGTCAGCAATCTTTATCCCCCCTATCATCGCGTAGACATGGCGAGTGGTCGGTGGCCCGCAAATCCAGCCCTCTTTGGGTGGTAGATTTTGGCAGCCAACTCTCCAGCCTGCGTGGTCGGCGGCTTTGCTTGGCCCAGTTCAGCCCACTACGTCCACGTTCCAGCACAAAGATTTCGTAGGCTAGTCAACTACGCTATCCCTTCTAGGCTTCTAGTAGTCTACTCTACCTCCTCTTCTGCAGAGCACGCCCGATCGCATTGGCTAGGTTTTGGGCGAGATCTTGGGAAGCGCCGGTGTGGACCCAGGAGATCTTGCCTTCGGTGTCGATGACGACTGTGTGAGGTATGGCTTTTACCTGATAGTCGCGGGCGACTTCTAGCTGATGGTCGAGGCCTACTGATAGACCGGTCCAGCCTCTAGCTTCTAGGAATTGATTGATAATGGGCTCGGTCTCGGCCTGATTGACTGCGATCAGGTCTACCGGTTGGCCGGGGAATGCCTGAGCCGCTCGCAGGACATCTGGCATGGCTCGGATACAGGGCCCGCACCAGGTGGCCCAAAAGTCTAGCACGACGACACGACCGCGCTTTTGGGACAAGGTGTAGGTACCTCCAGATAGCAGCGGTAACGAAAAGTCCGCTGCCGGCTGATCGACCAGTGGTGAGGTACCTGAGCCGTCGGCAGCCGGAATCTTGGGATCTGGCGTGAGCCTAGTGAGCCAATCGGTATAGGCCATCTGATCTGCACCGGTAGAGCGGGTCAGCGGATGGGCAGGTCCCTGGGTGTAATAGCGCATGGCATGGAGCGGTACTCGGCAAAGCCCAAGAATCTCTGAACGGCCGATAAATATCTCGTCGGTCTCATCGATGGACTCAGCCGCTAGATTGAGACGGCTGCCATCGTGCAGGATGATCTGGTGGGTGACCAAATAGGAGCTGATGAGCTCCGCAGGCGGCTCTGACGGCTCTCCTGTATCCCCCGCCCCTGTGGTGCTAACGACAGGAGACTCGGTGCCACTCGGTGCAGACCGATCGTCCGAATCTGTAGTGGAGGACTGCTCATCTGTGGTGGAGCGAGGCTCGCGATCGCCAGCCTCTGGTGCGGCGCGCAGCCAGATGATGGCGGACACGCGAGATCGCGGTAGCTCTAGCTGCTCGCCACGCGAGGTGAAGGCGATACGCTCTGAAGTAGCTGAGCGCAACTGGCCACGAAGCAGATCGCCATTGGGCGCGACCAGCACATGAGTAGGCGGCTCGTCACGATGAAACCGTGGCACGATGAGCGCCCGCTCTTTGGCAGCACGATTGATGACACGCCTCGGCAAAAAACCTGGGCTGCGATCGACAGAAAAATGGCTGATCTCGACTGGGGTCGGGGTCTTCTCCCAGCCACGCCAGCCGCCCCCCATCTCGAATACGATGCCATTGCCAGAGATCTGCGATGGCTCGATCAGTAGCGGTCGGTCATTCTTCTTAGGTAGAGACAGTTTACCATCGACCCAGACCTCGATGCGATCGCCCTCGATCCGCACCTGGATGTCGGCCTGTTGATCGTCGATGCGCACCTGCTCGCCATCGAATGCCCAGCCACCCTGTGGACGCACGCGCCCGGTGACGATGCGGTTACCCTGGCAGCCGATGAGTAGCTTGGCACAGTCGGAATCTTTGTGAAAATCAGCCCCAAAAAGACGCAGCGTAAAGATACCGTAGCTGGAGTCCCATTTGGCTTTGAAGTTGATCTCGTTGCCCATCAGGAGATTGAGATGGCCAAACGCACCCTCGCGTAGCGTAACTTTCTCTGCTGATAGCTCGACAGCAGGCTTTTTCTCCTCGCCACCATCATCGCCCTCGCTCGGCCTGGCCATATCGCCACCCATAACTGGCGCAGCTGGCGGTAGTGATACCCAGCCAGGATCGCCAAAACCGAATGGGTCGATGCCCGCGCCCTCGATATCGACAGCTCGAATGTGCTCCGTCGGTATCGAGATGCGACCTGTGATGTAGCTAGAGAAATCGACCTTTTTGTCATCGATAGCGATCAACTTACCGGAAAGGACCTCCTCATTCTCGAGATAGAGTCGGGCATCGCCGATCATATCGGTAGCACCGGGATAGGCCTCTCGGGTGACCTCCACTTCTTCGGTCTCGGAGAGTGGTACGGCCTGGTTAGCTCCGACAGGCCGCCAGGCGAGCAAGGTGTGTGGCAGGTCATTGCTACCTGGTGTGACCTGCCCACCGAGATCGAGGGATTGGGATTTGAGCCGATCGGCGCCGAGCTGGATAGGAGTCGACGATCGAGGGAAGAGCATCTGCTTGGCATCGGATAGCTGAATGTCGAGATCCCCACTGGCCCAGACCGGCTGTATCACTGCCTGCGTGGGGTCGATCGAGTCGATACTACCAGAGATGAGCTCGCCCTGACGGTAGGCGAGCTGTACCTGCTGATCGCTCTGCGACCGATCACTCGGGGCTGTGGAAAATACCAGCTGACGCACCTCACCCATCGGGATCGATCGCCCCTCGACCTGTATGCTGCTGGGCAGATCTGCCACCATGGCGACTTCTGCCAGCTCGAAAACGACTTGGCCGCCTGCTAGCTCGACTCGGGGCCTATCCGCATCGTAGACGGGCACCGGCCGCCCGTCCCACTGGCGGACCGATAGTGAGGTAAATCTAAGCTCCGTGCTGCGGTGCTGCAGGCGGAAGCCGCCCTGATGTGGATCGCGCCGATTTCGATTATCCCGGGACCAGCGGCGGCTAGTGCTGGTTTTGCCCTTTTTCGATACTGGAGTGGCCTTGGCTTTGGCGACGCGCAAATCGAGTTCGATATCCTCGAGCATCGCGAGTACCCGCCCATCAGGATCGCAGACCTGCACGGTCTCGCGCACCTGATCCCAAAAGATACGGTACTGCAGGTGGCGGCGATCTGCGGCCAATGTCTCGATAGCGGCGAAACGATTGTCGTAAGTGAGGACGAGTGTATCATCCCACGTCTCGATGCGCGGCCCAGAGCCTGCCGCCTCTGTGAGGCCGATATCGATACTGGGTCGGTCGTAGGGAAAGTGCAGGGAGAATGCGATCTCAGCTTGCTTAGGTAGTGCGATAGGTCGGAATAGCTCACTGCCCCAGCGATTGCTGACAAAGCTGCCATGCTGCTGGTACCAATCTCGATTCTGCGCCTCGCTATGTAGGCTGCGCCACGAGTCGAGCTCGATAGGCCCTGAGTAGGTGAGAAACTCGCTACGAATATTCTCTATGCGACTGAGCTGGCTACGATCGACAGTGACATCGCGCCGTATCCGCTGGCAACGCAGGGTGATAGACTGTGCATCGATACCGACTAGCTCGCCCTGCAGGCGGTCGCCATTGCGAAAGGTGATGCGAAAGGTCGGCGCACCGATAGGCGCAGTGCCCGGCTCTGCCGCCATGTAGCCCTGAGGAAAGCGAATCTGCTCGAGCTGACCGACAGCGAGGTCGAACGGCGCTGTGAACAAAGGATTCTCCCAGCCCAGCCGGTCGCCCTGACTAGGGCGGAGCCGTCCCTCGAGGGTATCGCCATTGCGCCAATGCAACGTGGGTAGCGGATCGTACTCGGGGGCATCTGTGTGCTGCGCCCAGCTAGCCGGGGTGGCGAGTAGACTACAGAGGGACCACACACACCAATGCCAAGCTCTAAACTGAGGAAGTAGAGCTAAGGTGGGATCTGGCGCTGTCTGCTGCGTAGTCACTGGACGGTTAGTGTAGGCTATTGATCCCCATCGGGCAAAGGCGTAGTGCAAATAAGCTCTAAGACCGTCTCTGCCTTCCACCACGGTGAAAGTGTCTGTTTTGACTTGAGCCGGATCACACGCTACGATGGCTGCATGAGCGCTACAACAGAACCCGTAAAAATCGTCCACTTCGACTGGGCGATGAAAGCGCTGTTGCGGGATAAAGCAAACTTCTCGATACTAGAGGGCTTTCTCCAATCGCTACTCGAGGAGCCCGTGGTCATCGAGGAGGTCCTCGAGAGCGAGAGCAATGCTGACTCGCCCACCGTTCGCTTTAATCGGGTAGACCTGCTAGTCAAAGACTCGCTAGATCGCCGTATGATCATAGAAGTGCAAAATACGCGAGAATCCGACTACCTAGAGCGGATGCTCTTTGGCACCTCAAAAGTAGTAACCGAATCGGTGAACAAAGGGGAAGCTTATACCGAAATACCAAAAGTGATATCCATCCATATCCTTTACTTCAATCTCGGCACAGGGACCGACTACGTCTACAGCGGCACTACGGAGCTAAAAGGAGCACACACCGATGAACCTCTACTGGTGTCTGAGCGCTACCTAGATGAGTCGGGCCACCACCGCTATCGGCAGCGCGATGTTTTTCCCGAGTATCACGTGATCAATGTGGAGCGCTTCAATAAGATGGATCAAGAAGATCTAGAGATGCTCGACCAGTGGATCTATCTCTTCAAACAGAGTGAGGTGCGCGGCGACTTCAATGCCCCAGGGATGGATACCGCACGGCAACGACTAGCTTATCTAAAGATGAGTGAGCAGCAGCGCCAGAGATACGATCGCCATATGATGAATTTCGTGCGCGAGATAGACATCATGGATACTGCACATGAAGAAGGCCGAGAGCTAGGCCGCGAAGAGGGCCGAGAGCTAGGCCTAGAGGAGGGTCGCGAAGAGGGCCGCCGCCAGATCGTCTTGCGCATGGCTGAGAATGGTATGGACAAAGCTGAGATCGCGAAACTAACCAATCTGTCTGAGCAGGAGGTTTCTCAACTGCTGGCACGCTAGTAGCCCTAAAATCTCTCGTAAATCGGCAGAAAGCGATAATTCAGCGCCATGGCGAGTAGCGACATAGCGGTGCCGTAGGCCTCGCCATAGCTACCGGAAAAACTCCCCTCGGCAGACTGCTCAGCTGCTAGCTGACGAGCGGTCTTGCGGTTCCACGCCGTCCACGACTCGTAGTCGGATTGAAATAAGGCCTGAGCCATGTAGTAGAGGAAATAGTGGCGATGACCGGTCTCGCGATGGTCGAGGCGGTCGGTGAGATGCTCGGTGGTGGCTTTGAGCTCTGGCCAGTCTTTCTTCTGCCCTACGGAGTAAACCAGCGTGGCCACAGCTGAGCGGTTTGCCGACTCGCTGCCGCCACCCATCCCCCCACTGTAGGCCACATAGCCACTACCGGTGGAGGTATTGCGCTTCATGTAGTCGAGCGCATCTTCGATGGATGAGGCTGGCACCTCGAAACCCGCATTCTGGCAGGCCAACAGCCCCATGAGCACGGAGCCTGTCACCGAGGTGTCGGCATCGGTCGAGTTGGGCGAGTAGCGCCAGCCACCCCAGCTGTTTTCCTGCTGGGCGCGGACGGCTAGCTCGATACCTTTCTCGATGGAGCGGGCTATGGATCGACGCTGCTCGGGACTTTCACTGCCGTCCCAGAGATTGGCCTCGTCGACTGTACCGTAGGCCTCGGCAAGGGCCAGCAGGGCGAATCCATGATGGTAGAGACTATTGGGAAAATAACCGGTAGCGGAGTCTTGCCCCTGGATGAGCGCACGCACAGCGAGGCGGACATTGCGCCGGTAGCGGCCAAAGTTTGGATCTTCGCCACTGGCGAGAAAGGCCATGAGACATAGCCCGGTCACACCATTCTCCCGACGCCCCCGCCAGGAGCCAGTGGCACTATCCTGAGTGTTGGCGAGAAAGGCCAGACCACGCTCGTAGATGGCATCGACCTCGGGTGGTATCTCGCTGCCCATGCGTAGGCTCTGGGCCGGAGCCACACTGCCTATGAAAGCCACGATCGCCACCGCCAGAGTGCATTGTACCCTATTGAATGAAAATTGTACCCTATTGAGTCTGGATTGTACCCTATTCAATTTTTTCTGTACCCTATTGAATTTTGCCTACTCGACCTGGATGTCGCCCTCGATGTGGATCTCTTTGCCCTCGATGATGACATCGCCGCCTTTAAAAATAGCTCCTGGACGGATAATGACTGCGCCCTCGCCGCCTGCTTTGATCCTGACTCGCCCACCTCCTGCGACTGGGACAGCCTCGGCCTCGGCATCGCCCGCTATCGGGCCCTCACCAACAGCAGCGGGCTCTGGAGCAGCGGCCTGCGGTGTAGCCGCCTTGTCCTGCGCTTCGGCTTCTTTCTTGCGTTTTTCCTCTTCTTCTTTGCGTGCTTTGTGTCGCTGCTTCCAAAAATGATCCAGGCTAGAGGTGGCAGACTTGAGCCGCGCGTGCTGCGCCTCGGAGAGGATCTCGGCTAGCGTCTCTTCATCGGCCGCATTGGCCAGCGACATGAGCATGCCTTTTTGGAGATACTCGCCCCAGTATTTCTGGATCTGGTCGAGGTAATTGGTAGCTGAGTCGTGGACGATCTCGCCGATCTGCTCGCGCTGCTCAGGAGTGAGGCGCAGGTAGTCGTCGATAGTGGCCAGAGACATCTGCGCAAAGCTATGGATGCGGGCACGTGAGCGCTCCTCGACTACGGTCTCGTAGGTGTGCAGCTGGGCCTCGGTGAGAGCCGCAGAGAGAGCTTCTTTCCACAGCTCTTCGACCTCGCTATCGCCCTCGGACGCACGCCCGCTAAAGGTGACGCCGCCGATATTGCCGAGGATCTCCTGAGCAGTCGCGGGATCGGTATCCTGCACGCGGTTGCGGAAGTAGCGATCGGCCTGCTCGTGCCAGCGCTCCATGGAGCGTTTCGTAGCACCCTTGGCGGCCAGCTCCAGCCTCCCCTGCTCTGGCTCGCCGAGGCGGCACAGGCGGATGATATCATCCATGACGATCTGCATGTACTCGAGCCGACGCTCGCGCTCCTCATTGGCGAGCTTTTGCACCTGCTCGGAGATGAGCTTCTCGATAGCCTGAGCATCCTCATCCAGCGGCTCGCTGGCGCCCTCTTCTTTGGCGGTATCGGAACCCGCAGCGCCGAAAGGATCGTCACCTCCGCCAAAAGGATCGTCCCCCTGACCCAACACCAGACATGGTAGGAACAGGCATAGACAGGCTGCTAGGTATGCAGAAAGTGTGAGAGACTTCTTGATGATAAAAGCCTAGGGCCGACTGGCGATAAAATCAATAGCGTGGCTAATAAGCAAAGGTCTGCTGCAAATCGGGCCGATCCCGCCTCTACTGCCCACTCTCGAGTTGGTTGAAATAACTATCGAGACCATTACGAAACTCCTCTGGAAACTCCTGCCCAGCTCTACCTGTGGACTGCCCGACAGAGCGCTGACTCTCTGGCGAAGCCTCGGCTGGTGTGCCGGGGCCGACTTTGATATCGGCTAGGCCACTGCCATTGCTGGATGATGAGGAACCTCCGCCACCACTGCTACCGCCGCCTCCGCCACCTTTATTCGGCGGCTGGCGCTGGGCCTGTAGCAGCAGCTCGATCGCCTCGGTCTGAGCTGCGATCACCTCGGGCCCCGTATCGGGCCGCGCCAGTACTCCCCGAGCCTCGCGCATGATGTCGGATACTCGAGATAGCAGCTGTAGCTCGCGATCGAAGTGGAGATCGCTATCTGGCAGATCGGTGACATCGTGAATGACATCGTCTAGAGCAATACGGATCTCTGCCTGGGCGAGCTCCAAGTATTTGGCCTGCTCGCGGTAATCTGCAGGGGCCAAAGACTTTCTCTGGGTCTCTGCCTCGCGAGTTTCCTCTCGCAGATCCATCTCGGCTTTGGCGGCACGCATGATGGCTAGGATGATCGCAGGCGGCAGACTGTCTTTGTCCTGCTGGTTGCCCTTTTGGCTTTCGCTCTGGTTGCTGGCAGCGGCAGCGACTAGCTCCTCTGCCCAGCGATCGAGTGTGTCCGCCCAATACTCTGCCGCAGAGATAGATCGACCATTCAGATTCTCCGAAGTGGTACGCCCGATGGTCTGCAACTCGGTGACCACCTCGGAATCCTTCATCTGATCGAGCACGTTTTTGAAGATAGACTCCTGCTTGCGCTGGTAGTAGGCATCGAGATCGGACTGGATCTGGTAAAGCTTTTCGCTCTCCTCAGTCTCCGATGCGAGGGTCGTCTGAGCGATATCCTGCGCCTGCGGGCTGAGCTGCTCACGTGCTACACCGAAACCGCTGGAGATGACCTCATTCAACGACTCTGCGACTTCCAGCTGCTTGCGCGAGGCCGCTTTGAGACGCTTCACAAAGGTACTGGCCTCGAGACTGGAGAGAATCTCCTGCAATTCGTTGGCGACTTTGGCGAATTGCTTGAGGAGCTCTTTCTGCTCGTCGATGGCTTTATTGACACTCGCTTCGGCTGCGTACTCTTGAGACTCTTTGCTGTCTTTCTGCCCCTCAGAATCGGGGTTCTCAGCCGGCCCTTTTAGCGAAGTCACTGGTAGCGACAGGCGGCCAGGCTGCCCCTCGCTACTCTGTTGATCAGCCTCGGGCGTATCATCAGGTTTATCGCCATCCATCGATGACTCTGAGTCGGATATACTAGGTGTCTGTGGGCCGTTCTCTGATGGTTTCGACTCCTCTTGGGCCTTGTCTTCTGATGGTTTCTGCTTGTCCTCCTGACCGTTTTTATTGATCACCTGCGGAGCGCTATCGCCACCTGCGAGAGGCGTTTGCGACTGTTCCTCAGGCTTTTTCTCCTCTGGAGCGGCCTGCGACTGGGCAGAGCTACCAGCGGCTTTGGCGGCTTTTTTGAGCAACTCGGCTACCGATGGCATGCGAGATTTGGAGATATCATCGAGCGTGCGCATCATGTTTGCCCACTTTTCCAGGCGCTCCCCATCGAACTCTTCATTCTTAGTGGCCTGGCGGATCAGATCGCGGCCATTGCGGGTGAGAGCCTCCAGTCGGCGAGCATTGCTGGATTCGGCATTGGCTTGTTGCTCGAGGCGGCGGCGATTCTCCGCACGGTCGAGCGCCTCCCTGCCCAAGCTCTGCAGCTCGCGATTGGTCTGGTGGAGCTGCTGCTCGCGCTCGTATACCTCGCGCGCACGATTGAACCATTTACCCAGCTCCTGAGTCAGCCAATTGGCATGATCGGATGGCGCCATAACATGCACCACAAAAGATGGTGAATAAGTGCGCTCTCGGCTCGGGTAAAAATCCTCTGCATAGGCGCGCAGCTCCAGAGTCTGAGGCGAAATACCATAGCGCTCTGCACTAAAGGTGCCGCGCCCCTCGAGCCCTTTCTCCTCGGCTCCCCCGGCTACCACTAGCTTAGAACCTACGGCGGGCTCTGCATTGAGAATGGGATCGCGCACACCGACCCACTCCAAGCCAATCTCGCGCAGCCCAAAATCATCGCTGGAGGTGATCTCGAAGCTGACCACCTCGTCTGGTAAGATAACTTGCTCGGAAGACAGCTTTTTGGCGAAGATATCCGGCTCGCCATCGGCCACGGCATTGATGCGCAGCTCAAATGGCGACTTGGCTGACAAACCATAGCCATCCTGCCACTGGAAGGTGCGTGTGGCATGGTCCTCGACTTCCTCGGGAGAGGTCGAAAAAGAGTTACCAGAGATCGCAGCAGGCTCGCCATTCATCGAAGCATCGGTGAGATCTCTCGAAGATGTGCCGATAAAGCTGACCGTAGCACCCTCGATCAGATCAATGGCAGAGCCCTGCACCGGAAGCACCGGATCGCGGCGATACATGAGGTATTCTGGGAGTCGCACTTTGGCAGAAAGAGTGGTCAACTCAGGCCGAGTCACGGGTTTCAGCTGTACCGTCTCGCGCTCGTCGCCTACCCGCAGGGCGATCTGAGCATCTGCCTTCTGCGGTGGCAGCTCGAAGTGGTAGCGCTCCTGCTCGGATCGGTCTGACTGCAATTTAGTGCGGCCGGGCAGGCGGACAGAAGCTTTGTCGGGGCGCCACTCGGTACGCTCACTGAGCTGCGCTCCGAAGTCGACTTTCTCAGCATAGGGAACGACTACCTCGCGAGGCACAGTCTCCAGCTGAGTATAGGTAAAGCGGTCTATCAGTCGCCAGGGAGTGATCCAGCGGGCCATCGAGCTCTGCGATGCGCGAGAGGTGGCCACCACAGAGGCAACAGCGATCAATCCCAGCACCAGAGTCGCGAGCAGCCACTTGCGGTAATGATTCTCCGGCACCGCGTCTGAAAAGTCTTTATCCCTCACCCGCTCTGCTACCTGAGTCATCGCTGCGGCGACCAGAGTCTGGCTGTGACCAGCCTGACTCGACTCTCTGGCTAAATCGACGATGCCCAGCAACTCGTCGCCCAAGCGTGGATAGCGACGGCGCAATAAACGAGCGATCTGCCCTAGCGACCTCTGCCGCCACACCCAGCGGTGATAGCGCATCGGGATGCCAATAGCAGGTACGGCAAAGCCGAGCAGGAAGATCCCAGCACGCACCCAAATCGGCGTGTCGATGAAACGATCGATCGCGAACACGATCAAAAACGAGAGCACCAGTCCTGCGATACCCGCCAGAGCCCCCTCACCTATCTTGACCGACCAGAGGCGGCTACGAAATTCTTCGAGCTTCCGCTGTAGGATAGGCGGTATGTCGATTGAGTCCTTAGCTTTCATCGTCGGGCAGGTGCAGCGCGGAAAAATGAAAAGTGCCTGTCCGCCACACTGACAATAAACACAGATCTCAGCGATAAGCTAGTGATCAAGCCGGATTCCCTGTCGATCCGGCTCATGAATAGATTCCGAAACTAGAATAGATCTGAGAACGGCTCATGATATCGCTCATATTTGAGAGCGCTCGCGAATATGATTATTATTTATGATTATTATGTTGCGTATTTCTTTTTATGGCAGATATTATTAACATGATAAACCGCAAGATTAACCGATACGCGATTCTACTCCTAGTCTTCGTCGCACTGCTCAGAGTCTTGGGAGGTGCTTAAACATTGCCCGTATCCCCTGAAGAACCTCCAGACAAAATATTACCTAACCTTTAATCCTATCCGAAAAACGATGAAAATTTCCCTATCTAAGTGGTGCACCCAATTGCTCGAAAATCTGACCGTGCGGGATCGAACTGTACTTCCTCGCGAAAGTCTGAGCCTCGAGCTGCAATGCAGGAACCTCAGTAGACTGCCCTGGTAGCCAGCGCTCTTTGTAGTGCCGATTAACCATATCCATCATGTCGATCTCGGCCTGCCGGGCCAGAATCACCTCCGGCAGTGAGGAAACCGACTTGCCCAACTCGACAGTACGCTGCCGATCTATATTCCCAGGAAGGCTCAGCAAATACTCTGCCCATCGAAAGCTTTCCCAAGGCCGCTCCTCTCGCGCCTCAGTCGCTCGCCTCAGCACCCTGTCT
The DNA here is from genome assembly GCA_020630975.1 of Verrucomicrobiota bacterium. Classification (GTDB taxonomy): domain Bacteria; phylum Verrucomicrobiota; class Verrucomicrobiia; order Verrucomicrobiales; family DEV007; genus Arctic95D-9. The sequence continues at coordinate 5,066 of JAHDID010000095.1, read as the reverse complement.
GTGTAGCTAGCGATCCGTCCACTACGATCGGGTAAGCGATAGTTCTTCAAAGCCTCGCCCATCACCCAGGTCATGCCATCGGTCAAAAGCTCTGCATCGGCCCAGACATGACCACCTGGAAAAAAGCGTATCGGATAGTGCGCAGGCTGACGCCGATGCGACAACACCGTCTCGTACCGATTAAAACACTGGGCTCCGAGCAGACTGTAGATAGCGACTGAGTCTCTCACCTCGGCGAAGTCCATGCCCTTGCGAGTCGGTAGGTACCCACCCGCTCCACACGGCAGGATCCCCGCGATCTCTGGCACCTCGCGAGCGACGATATACGACATACGCCCACCACCAGAAAAGCCTGTGGCGAAAGACAACTGTCGGCACACTGGTATCCGATCAAAGACATCGGCCACCATACTCAATGCCGCCGGATAGGCATCTGCAGAGTCATTTCTCGACTCCACAGACAGGGCTAGAATACAACCCAAGCGCTCGGCGCCCTGGATGTACCGCTGTAGCGGTCGAGCACTATCACCACCACTCGGCGACATAACAAACCACACTGGCCACCGGGCACCGACGTGGAAATCTTCGGGCAAGTATAGTCGGTAGTGCCACTGGGTGGCTGCGCACTGGATCGGCTCGCTGATCTCGCCAGGCCGAGCAGCGACTCCATCGATCTGAGAAACACGAGGCTGATCAGGCTGGCTACTCCGATCTTTCAGAAAAGCGCGATCCTCACTAGATAGTTGTGCCAATGGCACGCTAAACCTCTGCCCAGCGCGTGTGGTGAGCTGGACCTGAGCCCCATCAAACGCAATCAATCGAGCCTCCACCACCGAGCCCGCCGCACTAGTCCACTCGCGATACGCCTCGGTCTCGGAGTCCTGAGCCCGCGCAGGCAAACTTGCCACCAAACCAATCCACACCAGTATCGATAGCGATACTAGACAGCCCCTCACAGACCTACCTCCAGTTGGAAGTCTTTGAGGAGAATAGCAGGACTGCCCTGAAAAATCAGATCGACACCCTGGCTCGCCCAACGCGCAGTGAGCTTTTCCTGCAGTTGCGAATAGCTTTGCCCCCTGAGCAAATGTTTCTCCACAGCCTCTTCGTAACCCACACCGGTGAGCGCTGCCTCTAGAAATGGTTTGAACGAATTGTTATCACCATGGATGAAGTACTCCACCAAGAGCAGCGCCTGATTGTACTGAATGATACCCTGAGCATGAGACTTGCCCACTGAGTCGGAAGACACTTGATTCCACTGCCGCATGGAACGGGACATGAGTGTGTCCAATGGCCAGAGACGCATATTCTTTATCTGCACCAGTCCATCGGTATCCTCAATGTTTTGCGAGAAATAGGCTTCGACCAGCTTTTGTGAATGGTGATAGTCAAATCGACCTGGGATATGCTGCGTCGCCGAGAAGTATTCTGCTATCCCCTCGATCACCCAAGCCGGTAGCTTTGAATGCGTGATAGCTGGCGTCGACTGGTGGACCAGCTCATGGGTGAGCAATGTGTATTTCTTACGCTGAGCGAGGCGAAACTGCCCGATATCCTGACGCAAATCCAACCCCTCCATCTGCAAAGCATTGATGTGTACCTCGCCACTACGGGTGTTGTAGAATCCCGCGCTACCCTCCGGTGCACCAGCAGCCACATACGCCGCATCCGACGAATGGATGAACACCGGCTTGCGGTTGCCCTCGCTATACTTACCCCAAGTCAGGGGTAGCGGCACCGTCTTGATGGCTTGATCTACCGAAAGACAAATATTCGTGATCGCCTCGATCCGCTCCTGATCCGCATCGCCACAATGGATGCGATAGCGACCGATATCTAGGCGCCCTTCACTTTGACTGACCTGGTAGCGACGCGCGAGATTGCGCCAATCGTGAGAGGCTGGCCACTTCGACGCGCCTGGCTCCGGCATTTGCCACTGCTTGCTGTCAGCTTGAGCCGATATATAATCCCTATCCGCCTGCGACAGCGATGCTATCGGCACCCGGAACACGCGCTGACTCGGGACCACACGGATCAGACAGTCGGTAGCATCCGATGTGATAAGCACTGCATTGAGTTTTTTTCCCTGACTGTTGGACCACTCTCGGACCGTGTTTTTTCCAGAACCAGCCCCCAACTGATCGAGAGTCCCTTCTTTAAGAGACTCGAGCGTATCCAGCCCCTCAGTAGAGGCTATAGCGGTAAGCGATTCGGCGACTGAAGCGACCGTCTCATTATCTCTAAAGTGGTACCAACCTGCGCCTAGAGAGACGACGAGAAGGATGAGTAGGAGGAATGGGCCTGTACATCTCATGACAGGGCACCCTGCCGATATTTCCAGACTGTTCAAAAAGAAAAACTCAGATCCTTACCGGTTAAGATCTGTTGAGTTTATAACAATTACAATTTACCGTGTTCAGAAATGGATAATTCGGAGCCTACGCACCAGGTGGTGCTGATACATGGGATGTTTTGCCACCCTGCTATTCTGTCACCGCTCAGGGATTATCTGCAGTCTCACACCTCCTACACCATTCATTGCCCCGCCCTACCTCAGCACGGGGTGGGACAAAACCGGATAGCGCTGCGCAAGCTAGGCCTGCGCGACTACCGCCAGACCATACTAGACTACCTATGTCAGCATAACATCGAGCGCCCAATCCTGATCGGGCACTCTATGGGAGGCCTGGTCGCACAGATGGTCGCCGCCACGATAGAAGTGCATGCCTTGGTGCTACTGAACTCGGCTGCGCCTGCGGGCATCAATCACATCTTCCCCTCCTCATTCTGGTCGACTCGACAGGTGTATTGGAAACCTTTCTTCTGGAAGTGGACGAGCCGCCCCAGCCTATCGATCGCGAAATTTGCCTTCTTCAACGCGATGGATGTCGAGACGGCTAAAGCGATCCATGACACACTGGTCTACGAGTCTGGCCGCAGCTACAGCGAGCTCGTCTACTGGTGGCTGGACCCGACCCGAGCCAGCCGGATCGATGGCGCTGTTTCGGGAAAGAAACTCATCGTAATCGGACTGCGCGACCATATCGTCGTCCCTCATGTGGGCCGGCAACTCGCCAAGCGCTACCCCGATGCGGAGGTGATCGAACTGCCGGAGCACGCCCACTGGCTGGTACACGAGACTGGGCAGGAAGCCATATTTCAGCAACTCACCTCATGGCTCGATAAATCCTAGAATTCGGCTGATCAACCAGAGTGCTGCGCTATAGTGCCGGTCTCGATGAGCCGTCCTAACATATTATTTTTCTGCACCGACCAACAGCGCTTCGACACTATCGGCGCCCTGGGCAATCCACACGTACACACCCCTACTCTAGATCGCCTAGTGAGTGAAGGCACCGCGTTTCGTAACTGCTACTGCCAGAGCCCGATCTGTACCCCTAGCCGATCCAGCTTTATGACTGGGCTCTACCCGAGCCGCGTGCACAACACCCGCAATGGCAACGATACCTTCCCGACTGATGCGCCGCCTCTGATTTCCAAGCTGTTAGCTGACCAGGGCTATGATTGTGGCAATATCGGAAAGTTTCACCTGACCAGCTCTGGTAAGCGCACCGAGCCTCGTCTGGATGATGGCTACCGCTACTGGCAGTTCAGCCACGCCCCGCGCGATGACTGGGAGTCCGGCCACCACTACGCCGACTGGGTGAAACAGAAAGGCGGCGACCTAAACGCAATGCGCGAAAGCGACGAGCACGTTCCCACCGAGTACCACCAGACCACCTGGGGCTGCGAGAAGGCTATGGAATTCATCTCTGAGGATCGCCCAGCAGATCAGCCGTGGTTCCTCACGGTCAATATCTACGATCCGCACCCTCCATTTATCCCACCGAAAAGCTATGCTGACAGATTTGACCCTGCCGATATGCCTGGCCCTCACTTCGAGCCTAGCGATCTAGCGACTCAAGAAGCATTGGCCGATGTCGATTTCCAGAACGAACTCAAGACACCCGAAGAACACGATGCCTACCAAAAGCAAGCGTTGTACTATGCGATGATCGCTCAGATCGATGATCAATTCGCCAGAGTCTTGCAATGCCTCGAGGAGTCGGGCCCAAAAGAGAATACGGTAGTGATCTTTACCAGCGATCATGGCGAGACTCTGGGTGACCACGGTCTGATGTACAAGGGCTGCCGCTTCTACGAAGGCCTCATCAAAGTACCTCTGATCATCCGCTGGCCAGATACTTTCCAAGCCGACCAAGAAGCCGACGGACTGGTCGAGCTACTTGATCTCTCAGCTACGATACTGGACGTAGCTGGTATCGATATACCCGACTATTTCCAGGGGCAATCACTACGGCCTATCCTAGATGGCAGTCAGAGCGGCGAGCACTTTCGCGACTCTGCCCGCTGTGAATACTTCGACTCACTCGATCCCTTTTTCACCGGTGGTACGGGTGCCTACGGTACGATGTATCGCAGAGGCGACTACAAACTATCTGTCTACCACGGCAAAGGTATAGGCGAACTGTACGACCTGAAGAATGATCCCTGGGAGCACCGCAATCTATGGGACAGCGCAGAACACGCTAGTCTAAAGGCAGAACTCATAGCCGAGAGCTTCGACCAACATGTGCTACTGACGACAGATGTTGGCTCAAAACGAATCGCACCAATGTAGCTCCAGCGAGCGACTACTCGCTCTCGATTACCACAGGGAACCAGACATCCTCGAGATGAATTGAGCTACCGTCGTCTCCTACAGCAGCACCTATGTAGTCTCGATGCGCCGTGCCCAGCGAGACCACACCTGCTGACCTGAGGCTAAGCAGCTCTCCATCGTCCAGCTGTGCATCAGTATTAAGATCCCGCCAGATCACCAATCCATCAGCCTCAGACAGGTCCACCTGCCCGTCGGCGTTGGCATCCAGCTGCGACAGCTTATCAAAGCCGTCGTCATACAGGCGCCCTTGATCCCCGAATAGATGAATCCCTGATACGGCTTCGCCCCGCTCTGGCTGACGGATCAGTATACCATCTGTGCTATCATACCACTGAGACAATCGGTCCATGCGACCGTCGCCATCGATATCAAATATCAC
>JAHDID010000147.1 GCA_020630975.1 Verrucomicrobiota bacterium | reverse complement strand
ATACTCAGCGTTGACTGGCATTTGTTCAGTCGGATCTGTTCCCAGTTGGAATAATTCCCATGGCTTGTTTGGGCCGCTAGATACTAGCTTCCAGCCTTCGTGATAGACGGCACGCTTGCCGCCGTGCTCCCAGAAAAATGGGCGTCGCGGCAGATCGGCACCGCTCGCTGCTGCCAAAAGGCTATCGCCATGCGGGGTGGCAGGTTTCTTGCCGCGAAATGAATCGGGGAACTCGACCTCTGTGGCTTCCAGACAGGTCGGCAGGAGGTCGATGATGTGGCACATACCATGGCGGATCGCGCCTGCATGCTGGCCCAGTCGATCTGGCCAGCTGACTATCAATGGCGATGAGATCCCGCCTTCCCAAGTCTGTGCTTTCTGGCCGCGATACGGTGTATTGCTCAGCATGGGATAGCTCTGGCTGCCTTTGCGTTCGCTGGTGGAGCCATTGTCGCTGAGAAAGAGAATCAGCGTGTTGTCATACTCGCCCTGGTCCTTGAGTAGCTGGATCAGCTCTCCGATGCCATCGTCCATGATCTCGATCATGGCGGCGTAGGTGGCCATGGTTTTCGCCCATTTCGATTGTTGAGCTTGGCTGAGTTTTTCCCATGCGGGCATCCCGGCCGCGAGCTGAGTCTGCTCTGGTAGTATTCCTAGCGATTGCTGGCGAGTGAAGCGAGTCGCCTGGAGTTGATTAAACCCGACTTGGTAGCGCTGCAGGCATTTCTCTACCCGATCAGCTGGAGCCTGGATCGGCGCGTGTGGTGCATAGTGTGCTAGGTAGAGAAAAAAGGGCACTTCCTCGTCGATCTGGTCAGATACAAACTGGATGGCCCGATCTGATAGGTCGTGAGTCAGGTAGTAGTCCTCTGGGTAGTTGCCCTCGGCCAGATGCTCCCGCCCGGTCATCATGAACTCCGGGCTGAAGTAGTCTTTGGCTCCCCACCAGGTGCCGTGGAAAAAGTCGAATCCGCGGTCCAGTGGGAATAACGGCTTTTGAGGTGAAGTCTTGTCAGTAGTGGTCAGATGCCATTTGCCGACGATCCCTGTGCCATAGCCATCCGCTTTGAGGATCTCCCCTAGGGTGGGAGCATCGAGCGATAGTTGTCCACGATAACCAGGCCGCTGATTATCCTCAGTCATACGGCCGACTCCTACCGCATGCTGGTAGCGACCGGTCAGTAGCGATGCCCGCGAGGGAGCGCAGCGGCAGGTATTTTTGAATCCGCTAAACCTCACACCTGCCTCGGCCAGGCTATCGATATGTGGAGTCTCAATCTCACCGCCATAGCAGCCCAGATCTGAAAAGCCCAGGTCATCTGCCATGATGACGATGATGTTTGGCTTTTCGCCCGCCCGAGACTCTGCGCAAAGCAAACAGGTGATCACCGCCAAGGCAGTGTAGAGGAGGCTGAATTGATTCATTGTAAAATAGATCGCTCCTTTGGTATCGATCTGCCACCGGGTTTCATCAAAGACGAGACTGTGGCGTAGTCAGGGCCGCCGATAAAATACCGATTAGTTTGTTAAGAATTTTCCAATCCCGATCTAAGGTTAGTATGAAACGATTTTTTACCACTTGGTCACTGTTGATTGGTTTGAATCTGTTGCCTTTGGGCGCTAGTGAGCGGCCAAATATCGTGGTGATCGTAGCAGATGATCAGGGCTATGCGGATGTGAGCTACAGCCCGCATGCCGCGCCGTATGTGAAGACTCCTCGCATCGATGCGCTGGCTGCTGAGAGCACGATTTGCACCAGTGGCTACACTTCGGGATTTGTCTGTTCGCCGACACGCGCGGGCCTGATGACAGGGAGATACCAACAACGCTTCGGCGTGTACGATGCGGGGGAAGGCGGCTCCGGTATGCCGCTAGAGGAGCGCTGGATCCCGATGTTTCTCAAACCTGCAGGCTACACCAATGGAGCCTTCGGAAAATGGCACCTAGGGCTGACGCCAGAGTACAATGCGGTAAATCGCGGCTTTGATGAATTCTATGGCTTCATGGGTAGAGGGGCTCATCCCTACTTTGATCATAGCGACGAAAGCCACCCGATCCTACGTGGGCTCGAGCCGGTGAAAAATGAAACCGGCTACCTGACGACTCGGATCACTAAGGAGGCAGTCGACTTTATCGAGCGACATCGAGAGGCTCCGTTTTTTCTCTATGTGGCCTACAATGCGGTGCACACGCCTGCGGAGGCGCCTGAGGAAGACATCAAGCCAGTGACGGATGATCCAGTGCGCAATACTCTGATGGGCATGCTAAAGCATCTCGATCTCGGTGTGGGCGCGATCGTCGATGAGCTAAAGAAACACGACTTGTTTGATAATACTTTATTATTCTATCTATCGGACAACGGTGGCGCAGGCGCTATGAGTGCCGACAACACTCCCCTGCGTGGCTTTAAGCAGCATGACTACGAGGGTGGTATCCGCGTACCCTTCATCGTGTCGTGGCCAGATCAGATCGAGCAGGGGCAGACTGTCGATACTGTCCTATGGTCGACGGATATTTTACCTACCATCCTAGCTGCTACAGGCATCGATACTCCCGCTGATAGGCCGCTGGATGGGAAAAACCTATTACCGGTATTGAAAGGGGAAACGGATCAATTACATGATCAGCTCTACTGGGCCTCCGGTGCCAAACGTGGTCAATGGGCCATCCGGTCGGGTGATTGGAAGCTGGTGGGAGTCAAAGATCAGGTCGAGCTTTTCGATATCAAAGAAGACCCCTCTGAAGAAAACGATCTCGCTGCGGCGCACCCGGACAAAGTAGCGTCCCTGACTGCATATCATCGCAAATGGCTAGCTGAGATGGGTGAGCCACGAAGTGGTCAGCCAAAGATATGGACGGCGGAGTACGAGCAGACTGCTAAGAGTAAAAAAAGAAGGCTAAGAAAGAAAAGAATGTGAAGTAGTGACACGGTAGGGCGTGGTGCTTAGACCATCTAAACTTTTAAATCGGTAAAATGTCTTTGGCTCAAGTAGCGTTTA
>JAHDID010000094.1 GCA_020630975.1 Verrucomicrobiota bacterium | reverse complement strand
AGTAGAGCGATAGCGAATAGCCAAATGCTGGAAGACTGGGGTCTTCCGCTACTGGAGTGAGGTAGTGAACGGTAGAGGGACTCCCCAGAGTTCCTAGTATCGGCAGCTGGGGCTCTGTTGTTCGGAAGATTCGCATCTTCCGCTACCGATCCGCTGAGCTGTCGTAGCAGGATTTGCGAAAATTCCGAATGCTCTAGGCTGCGGGCTTCGGAAGACTGGGGTCTTCCGCTACTGGGGTGGGATAGTGAGCGGTAGAGGGACTCCCCAGAGTTCCTAGTATCGTCATCAGTGCTACCTATCATGGGATACGGATACCTCCCGGCAGTGTTCTTAGTCGAATGCGCTTCCGCTTCGGTGGGGTGGCAGCGATGCGCTGGGGATAGGGGATATTGAGCGCCTCCTGCAGGGTATCGATATTCGATAGTAGAGTCGGTTTGTGATTTTTTTCACCCTCCCAGTAAAGTTTGATCAATTGATCGTAGGCTTTTTGGTACTGAGCGGAGTCAAATAGATAGTAACCGTAAAATCGCTCGGCATAGGGTGGTGCTCCGTCTAGAGGGATGATCTGGCGATACATCTCGGCCGCATTGGCATTATCTTCCAGCTTCACCCGATACACCTCGGAGAGCTGTTTTCGCAGCTCGACAGATTCGGGGAGCTGATTCAGGCCTGCTTTGCCGATATCGATCGCATCGAGAGCATATTCTTTGATACGCAGCTCTTTCTCGAGCTCGGGCATATCGAAATCGCGTTCTGCAGAGGCAGGGGCATTGATGCCGCGATGCCAGACCAGGCTGACCCAGTGACTTTCATTATCTGGCTCGAGGTAAGTGGCCAGCGTCAGCGAGCGCTTCAGGTCGTCCCAGCGAGCATTCTCGAAGTGGGTAAACGAATCGAGCACGAGAAAGGAAACCACCAGTGATCGCAGGCCGCCTAGCGTGCCCATGAGTGTCGATTGGCCGAGCTTTTCCATAGCGGTAAAGCCGGGCGGCTCGAGTAGCCACTCCGCCTCAGTCAAGTCGCGGCGCAGCGATGACTCGATCGGCATCCGGATCAGTCCGAATACAAACAGGCCGATGACGATCCACAGCCACTTTGGAATCTTGTTGAGCATCTCTCGGAGAATTAAAATTCTTTATACATAAATATCACCAGCGATAGCAGTACGAAGACAAATAGGTAACCCGCTGTAAGTAGACACATCGACCCGACCAGATGCGGTGCGACAGCTGCGCCTTGGACGATACCTTCGCTAAAGGAGAAGATCTGAAAGTCGGGGATGAATAGTTTCACCAGATTGGTCAATGCCTTTACGACTCCATTGCTACCGGATTCCCAAAAGCTAGTCGCCATTGAGTGAGCGTGGCCGATCAGAAAAAACAGGATGCTGGAGATGATGGTGAATAGTGAACTCGACGCAAAGGTGGAGATGAGGATCGCCATAGCCGATACGACAGCCGCTTTCAGAAATGAGGCGAGAGCACCGATCGCTAGCTGCGGGCGCACACCCTGTTCCCGGATTAGAGAGATTTGTTCTTTGATGAGTTCGATATTCTCACCGCGAGCCAGCTGGAGGTTCGACATCTCTTCGGCCACGGCGGCATTTTCGCGGATGAAAAGGACGACTAGGCATAGGCAAAACATGACCGCCAACGAAGAAAAGACCAAGAGCAGCACGCCTAGCAGCTTGCCGATGAGGTACTCGATGCGACGCACCGGCTTGGACAGGATGGTGTACAGCGTGCGATCCTCCAGATCTCGAGGGATGAGCAGCGCGGTCGCGACGATGGCGAAAAGCCAGGCGAACAGATCCATGGCGCCGAAGGACAGTTTTTTGATGAGCTCGAGCTGACGTGCGGCCGATGCCTGATCGGGATCGATACTGCCGAAGATGAAGCCGATGCCGACCACGAGCAGGGCAAAAGCGATGAGAAAGTAAAACGTCTTCATGCGCATCAGCTGCACGATCGTCGAGCTGGCGATCGTCCATGTGCGACTGATAGAAAAGATCGGGATCTTCATCGATGATGGTGATGACTGACTGCTCATGACTTCTTATTGGCCTCCTTTTCGCCTGCGATTTTGATGAATAGCCGCTCGAGCGTGGTCTTGGGGTGGCCTTGCTCCGCGATCGTCGTGCCTTTGGTCTTGGAGATTAGGGCCTCGATTTCCTTGATGGTCTCTGGGTCGGCATCCTCTAGGGTGAGTGAGTAGCGATTTTCCACCGATACCAACTCATCGAGTGTGCCCTCCTGCTGCATGCGCCCCTCGAAGATGATGCCCACATGATCGCAGACCTCCTGCACCTGCTCGAGCAGATGCGAGCAGAGAAAGACAGATATACCATCGTCCTTCAGCCGCAGCACCAGATCGCGGATCTGGCGAGAGCCGACAGGGTCGACACCTGCGGTCGGCTCATCTAGAATGACCAGACGCGGCCGCTGAATGATCGCTTGGGCTAGGCCGATGCGCTGCAGCATGCCTTTTGAGTAGCCAGAGAGGCGCCGCTTTCTAGCGCCCTCCAGATCGACTAGGGCGAGCAGCTCGCCGATACGGTCTTTCAGCTCAGCGCCTTTGAGCCCACAAAGTTTGCCATAAAATTTGAGCGTCTCCTCGCCTGTGAGGTGGCGGTAGAAGTAAGGATTCTCCGGGAGGAAGCCGATGTCATGACGGGCGCGGATATCGCCGCTATCTAGCCCAAAGACCTGGGCATGGCCCTCGGTGGGTGCCATCAGCCCCAGCACCACCTTCATGGTGGTCGATTTGCCGGAGCCATTGGGGCCGATCAGGCCGTAGACCTCGCCTGCCTTCACTTGGAAAGACAGATTGTCCACAGCCACCACGTAGGAGCTGGTTAGCCCTTGTTTGAAGACATTTGCTCCGCCGCCTCCCACTTGGAAGACCTTGGTCAGATTTTTCACATCGACTGCGATGTCGCTCATAGTTGTATAAAGGGTGAGACGGAAAAGCGCGGATTAATCTTGGATCTGGAATCCACGGAGAGACGGATCGTGAGCGATGTCGAACTGCTCCTGCTCCTGGATATGATGGCCCAGCGGGCTGTCGTGCAGCTCCTCGAGAAAGGCGTCCAACTCGCCCTCATCCTCGGCAGAGAGGATCAGCTCGACGCGGCCGTCGTCGAGATTTCGCACCGTGCCGAGCACGTCAAAGCCCTTGGCGAGCTGCTTGGTCGAGTAGCGGAATCCCACGCCTTGGACGCGGCCTCCGAAAAGATATTTTCGAGCGATCATGTTTGCGGAGAGTTTAGCAAGGTTGAGTGCGGTTAGGTAGCCGAAATTGTCGATTCCTTCGTGGATAACGCTCTAACAATCTACGAAAGTACTTCGGTGTCAGGCAATCGTTTTGCCGACTTTTCGAATGTGATAAGTGCTGTGACTTGATCTGAGTATTCGCAATGGATAATACGGTCGACGAAGCCTGGCTTGGCGCTTTGTAGGTTCGGCGTGTCTAATACCTCTAAGATTGATGGTTTTATATGAAATACCGTATGGGACAGAAGGCTGGCGAGAGCTGTTAGCACATCTTTTTTTGGCATCTGGTAGTGGTGCTGACAGGCGAAATAGGCTTCCATCAAAACCACGTTGGACACCATCAAAACTTGACCAGCTGCAACTGTTTCTTTTACGAACTGGGCTGCCACAGTCGCCTGTGGCGCGGGATCACCAGTGAGCAGACGGATGAGCACGCTCGTATCTAATCCACCTCTTACGTTAGGCTTTTTCATTGTACCCAGCAATAATGCTCTCCCTGATCTCTGTCATTGAGCTATCACTATGCTCGGATTTGACGAGGTGTTGGAGTGGCGGTGTGAAGCCCTCCCAAAACTCCACTTCGGCAGATTCCTTGTTAGAAGGCGGCACTTTACCTAGCCAGTTTTGAAAGAGTTCGATGACGACATCTTTCACAGGCCTTCCTTCTAATGCACTGCGAGCTTTTACCTGGCGATAGAGCTCTTCTGGGAGATCGAATGTCGCTTTCATACTCAAAAATGATGTATTCCTGTATTCCTGTAAAGCAGAGATTGTTGATCCCCCCTCAAAAAGAAAACTTAGAGAAACCCTTAATGATCGAAAGTCGGTGACGTTTGGGATATAGTCGCCCACACTGTGCCCGCGTCCCGCCGATGTTAGCTTACAAAGAGATCAATGCCCTGTTTTGCCTCCAGCAGACTGGAGAGCACGAGATCGTGCAGCGCCCAGGCGATGAGGGCTCTGAGGGGCGAGCCTTTTTGGCGTTCGACAATCAGCTGTCGCGATTTGTGACGATCGACATGTTTTCCAGCGCGATGGTGGCGGATCTGAAAGAGTCGATCGAGCAGCGAGTCGAGCTGGCTAGCCAGATCGTGCAGCCGAATCTGCCCTTCCTCATCGACTACGGCCGCACCGCAGAGGGGGATATATTCGTCAGCTCCGAATTCATCGAAGGCGAGCCGCTACTCGGCTACCTGAAGCGGAATCCCGATATGCCGGGCACGCTAGTGACGGGCCTCTTGCTACAGATCTGCGATGCGATCAATTCACTCAAGCGCTCACCACGCCTGCTCGCATCGATACGGTTGTCGGATTTTTGGGTGTGTCTCGACCGCGGACGCTTACTGAGCGTGCGGCTAGGTCACTACGGCATGGGGCGACGCGAAGTGCCGATTAGCGACTTTGAGCTGCTCGAACGCTGGATCCAAGACATCGTCGATCTGCACCGTGATCACTCCCGTGGCTCGATAACCAATAACGAAGCCTATGGCGAGATCCTCAAAGAAGCCGCTCAGCAGCAGCTATTCCTCGACGATCTACCGAGACTGAAGCTAGCTGTCCTGCGCAGCGTGAGCCTATCCAGCGATCTAGCGGTGCGCTCGCCGGTGAATCTGCGCTCGATCGAGAACCAAAAACAAGTGCCTGCAGGGCTGATGTTTCAGATGATGGGCCGCGAGGGACATCTGAATGAGATGATCGCCGATCGTTTTCAGGGAAACACTGGGCACTCCACCACTGAGTATTCGCCATTCAGTCTGCATCTGGCTATGAAACCCGAAGAGGGCAAGCCTGAAGCTGAACCTGTATCGATCTATCTGGTGCCGCCGGAGCGTTTGTTTGTGGAGAACATCATCGAGCCGGTACACCGCAAGATGTTCGATGCCTTTTTGCGGGGTCACCCAGCGGGATTCCGCATACGTTCGCTCTCATGCGAGACGCATTTCACCTATCTCACCACAGCATGCTACGAGGGCTTTCCGCTGCCGTGTTTCCAAGCCAGTCGAGGCATGCTTAGGGGTAGCGAGGCACTCGAGCTGATGCGGCGCATCCACGAAACCTTATCGGTTTTTGAGGATGCCGATTTCGACTTGGGCCGGATCAATCCCTGGCAGATTCAAATCTGCTTTGAGGAGGGTGACTACCAGCTCAACTCTGAGCACCTCATGATGGAGGTGCCAATGGCCGAATGGCCCACCTGGTCGGTCAGAATCCGTGTCGAAAAGCCTGCTGAGACCTTTGTCGAGTCCTGCCTCTCCACCTGGCGCTACGTAGCCCGCCGCATGGGTAGCAAGGAGTACCCTGCCCTACTGGTCTGGATGCTCGAGCAAGAGCGCTTTGAGTGGGCGCTCAGTAATGGAGTACAAGTCGCCGATCAAGAGCCGCTCAGTTGGAACCCCAGACTGGACGCCCTCTTCCTTTCCGCTCTCAACCGCCTCGATCCCAACAATGCCGAGCAGCGCGAAAAATTCCTCGAGTACTTTGATCAAGCCAGGGAGCGAACATCGCTGGTAGGCAAAGGCGATATCGGGATATCAGAGACAGGCTCGCTACTGACGAGTCAGAACTTTGAGAGTGAGGTTTAGAGTGGGCGATTGCTTGTTAATACAATTTAACGAGCTCGTTGATTTCTTCTTTCGGTTCTCTCTTTGTAAATAGATCTGAGGCCGGAATATGTTTCGTGTAGGCGATGTTATATACGGCTTTACGATATGCCCAAGTATCTTCCCAAGCAATCCGACCGTTGGTGCAGATGCGGAAATATGAGTTATGTTTTAGTGTTCCAAGTATTTTCACGCTCTGACGTGAAACGCGAAAAGGTGAGCCCCAATAGCCTAGGTTAAGATCAGCACCATCTTTTTCAAAGCTCAATCCATGCTCCCTAAATTGACTGTCATTGAGATCGTTGCGCCATATATTTCTGGGGGATTTAAAGCTATTGAACTCCGTGAATGTGATGGTTTGGATTGCGTTATCAGCAGGGGAATACCCGATGATTGGTAAGCTTTCGGGAATGCTGTTGCGCGTTGCGGATTGAGGGGCGCCTCTTGATTTTTTGGTCCACTCTACGGTAATTATCTGAACTACGAGATGCATTAATTTGCTATTCCTTTTTCATCGATTTGCTTCGTGCTCGAGGACTATGATAATATCCCCTTGCTCATCCACTGATGCTCTGAGGCGAGACTCGGAAAGAATTGAGCAGATGGCATCCCAAGCTGTGATATCTTCAGCTTTAAAAGTCACAGCCCATGATGAACCTCCCGCCTGCTCTTGCAACTTGGTCCCTGGGTATACTTTTGGTTTAGGGTGTAAAAATCCTTTGGACTGCTGGTTTCGGTTTTGAAAGCTTGCCTCCACCAAAAACTGTAATGCGTCTCGCAGCGGGGTCTCTGAGAACTCGACTTGATCAATCACGACTCTTCTTGCCAGTTCAAACTGCGTTTCTCCTGAAACATTAAAAGTGAGTAGTAGAAGGATTAACGCTATGAAGAAGCCTGTTTTATTTAGTGATGAACAGGAAATCGTTTGATTCATTGTGTTGATTTTAGGCAGTCAGGACACTCTCCCTCAGAAAGATTGTAATCATCGAGAAACTGAGGTTTACGCGGAGGGCAGCTAGGGCATTGAAGGTCGTGCTTCCTTAGCAGGTAATGATTGATTTTGGGGTCAATAAATCGTGAATAAAGTACAAGCGTGATGAAAGGAGCTACCAAAATTAGGTAGTCTTGAGATTTGAGCTCCACTATTTTCTTTCCAACGACTTGAGAAAAGCAAAGTAGACTAAGACATAAAACGGGTAAGCAAGCCACGATAGTAACCGTGATGCGCTCCTTCCGGTATTTCACAAAGCGGTCTTTTGCTGTCATAATGAGATATCGGAGGGGATTCAGGATAGGGAAAGCATTCCGAGTAAAAGTAGCAAATTACGGTTTCCAGCTCTAGTCAGTCCCAAAATACCGATCCCCGGCATCACCTAGGCCGGGCACGATGTAGGCTTTATCATTCAGTTTCTCGTCGATCGCGGCGGTGAAGATAGCCATCTCAGGGTGGGCTGCCTCGAAGGCGGCGATACCTTCGGGGGCAGCGATGAGGCAGGCGAAGCAGATGCGAGTGGCACCTTGGGATTTGAGTTGGTGGGCTGCCTCGATACTGCTGCTGCCTGTGGCGAGCATGGGGTCGAGGAGGATGACGTCTGACTCGGAGAGGTGATCGGGCATATTCGAGTAGTAGCTCTTGGGCTCTAGGGTCTCCTCATCGCGATACATGCCGATATGGCCGACTGCAGCCTCGGATAGGATCTGGCTAAAGCCATCGAGCAACCCTAGCCCAGCGCGCAGGATGGGTACCAGCACGACTGGCCGAACGAGTTGGTGGCCTGTGGCTGCTGCGACTGGTGTCTGGATATCGTAGGGCTCGGTCTCGAGATCGCGACAGACATCGGCACACATAATCCGTGAGATATCCTGCATGGCGGCTCGAAACTCGGCTGTGCCAGCCCCCTGAGAGCGAACGGCGCTGAGGCGGGTGCGGATGATGGGATGATCTACGACGTGAGCGGGCATGGTGGCAGGATAGCGGTTTCGCGATCTGGGCGCGAGTGCAAAGAAATTTCAAAAACTTTGCATTTATCCCAGATCACTCCGTCCGACCCAGACACTTCCTATCGAAAGTCTAAGTCCAACCCGTTTATTTGTATGAAAAAAGTGCTTCCTCTCTCTCTCGTCGCGATCGGTGCCATCTGCCTGTCTGCGACTCAAGCCAAGGCCCAAGGTTACTACTACCCGGATCAAACACCTCAATATGGCTACAACCCAGGCTATCCCGCCTATGGCAGCCAAACCCTGGGGCAGAATGTCTATCAGATCGATCAATACGGCGATCAGATGTCGCACTACTACGCGCTGGAGTCTCGAAACTACTGCGGTTGCTCAAAGTCAGCGGCTCTGCTCGCCGAGATGCGCCGCTACAACACATACACCGACTCTCTGGTCAGAGCTTATCGTGGCACTTGCCCTAAAACTTTCCGCACGGCAGCCTGCAATGTGCGCAACTCAATGAATCGTATCCACAAACTGCGTGGCTGCGCTCGAGTGAGCCCGCATGTGACCACGCTGATCACGCGCTCCTGCCCGATGACCAGCTATGTGCACACGAATTACTCACTATTTCGCCCAGTGCCAGCCCCTGTGCCGACCCGCACTTACCATCGCCATGGCAGCTGCGAAGTCGTCACCGCCCCTCGCTACGAGCATCGCCAACATCGGAGACATGATGATGGTGGATTCGACGTCGGTTCAGCCATCGTCGGAGCGATAGCAGGCCGCATCATCCACGGCATCATTCACCACTAGGAGAGCTTTTTCACAATAGACTTCGATACTAAGAAAGCCCGGGGCCACATGGCTCTGGGCTTTTGCTTTTTGGCACATGCATGTGGCAGCTACATCCCCCAGCAATAAGCCTGTCACCCCAGGTCGAGAACTGTCTCGGCGTCGCCGAAGGTGTGAGTCTCGATGCCCATGCGGTTGAGTAGGGAGAGGTGTAGGCGGCAGAGTTGGCGGTTTTCCTCGCCAGATAGGTCGAAGGCGCGACCACCGCGTAGGCTGCCGCCGCCGCTGCCCGCCACTAGGATAGGTAGCTCGCTGGAGTCGTGTTTGTTGCCATCCATCAGGCTGGAGCAAAACATGACCATGCTGTTTTCTAGCAGGGTGCGCTCGCCCTCATTGGTGGCCTGCATCTTCTGCAGAGCGGCGGACCAGAGCTCCATGTGGTATTGATTGATCCGCTGGTACATGGCCAGCTTTCGCTCCTGATCTTGGTGATGAGAGATCTCGTGCAGACCGCCCTCGATCCCATCGCCGAGGTGGGAGAAATTCATACCGCTCAGATCATTATTGAGCATCAGTGAGACGACGCGGGTCTTATCGGTCTGCAGGGCGAGGACCATGAGCTCTAGCATGAGCCGCATGTGCTCCTGGCTCTCGGTAGGCAGACCTGCACCGGGTCGCTCGAATGTCGGCTTGGTTACGCTTGGCTGCCAGCCCTGGCCATTGGTCTCAGCGTGCGAGACGGCTTCGGATCTCTGGATGCGCTGCTCGAGCTCGCGCACGGAGGTGAGGTATTCGTCGAGCTTATTGGCATCGCGAGCGCTCAGCTGGCCGCGCAGTGTCTTGGCATCGCCCCACACGGCGTCGAGTATGCTCAGGTTGCGCTTGTTGGCTTTGCCCTCGGAGAAAAGCCGGTCAAACGCCAGGCGCGGGTAGATCTCTTTGGGTGCGGGGCGATTGGGCGCTGCCCAGCTGATGTGATTGGAGTAGATCGAGGTGTAGCCCAGCTCGGTAGCATACTGCGGGCCCTCGGTACCGAGCACTAGGCTGGGGATGGAGGTGTCTCTACCGGTCTTCTGGGCGATCATCTGATCGATCGTGGTGCCTACCTCGATGTCGGTGGTGGTCTGTTTCACCTTTAGCCCGGAGAGCACATTCATCTTCGGGTAGTGGCCGCCACCGTTGGTATTGAGTGTGCTGGGATTGTGCAGTCCTTTGAAAAACAGCAGCTGGTCTTTCACGGGCTCCAGTGGCTGGAGGGTCTGTGATAGCTGCAGGCCCTCAGCGGTATTCGAGGCACCCCAGTGGTGGACGTTCACCCCATTGCCCATGAAAACACAGGCGAATCGCCGAGGTGCTGTGGCGCTGGCCGAGGTGCCAGCACTGAGAGTCTCCATCCATGGCAGAGTCATGGTGACTCCACCGAGGCCATGTAAAAACTTGCGGCGATTCATAGGGCTATTCTCACACTCCAATACGGCTCAATCGACTTGCGGCTTAGCGCAAGCCGGATTGTACCCTATTCAGTGAAAATTGTACCCTATTGAATCTACCATTTTTTCTGTTTTGAGACCGACCCAGATCAAATACCAGACTGAGTGGCACTGATCTCGTCGTCCAGAGTGGGGGCGCTCCAGGCATCTGCTATCAGCTCTTCCTCACAGGAGGCGCATGGCTCCGCAGGCAGCGCAGTTATGTCGTCGCCATTCCGGTCATCCAGATTGTAGACCTGGCCATCGTCGCCATTGATGATGAGATCTTCTTCCTCCATGAGATCCTCGTAGGCAAACTCAGCATCGGCTGCGATACCAGTAGAACCATCGCTGTAGGTGACCTGAGATTCACCATGCACGGTGACGTCGCCACCAGCTGCCTCGTAGGCCTGACCATCCGATATGAGGCCGATCGACTCGATGCCGGCATCGGCTAGTGTGATCATCTCGCCATCGTCGACCTGACCATCGCCATCGGCATCTTGCCAGATCTTGAATTGGTCGAATTTTTCGTCATCAGCAGAGAGCACGCCATCATTATTACTATCGAATGCTTCGCGCAAGCCTTGCATATCGGTGGCGTTGGCATCGCTGCTGTAGTCGGCGAACACAAACTCACTACGGCTGTCGATAGTGTTGTTGTCATTTCCGTCGAATACCAGCACGCCGTCGTCTTCGTCTGCCCAAGCAGTTCGCTCTAGTTGGCCGTCGTCATCGACGTCCAAGTCTATACCATCGGCGACAGAATTGAATTCAGCCCCATCTCCATCCATATCGATCACGATAGGTGGCAGGGTATTGCCGTAGTCAATCGATAGCGCCAGCGGGTCGGAGTCGGCCAGCCCGTCATTGACTACCACCTGGATATTTCGAAGACCGTTCACTGTAGAAGCCGAGGTAAAAGACATTCCATCCAAGACGGCCTGGTAGTTGGCAACAGATGTCACACCTGTGATAGTGAGTTCGAAATTGCCTCCAGACTGATTAATCGTGGTGGTCAACCCCGCTGGGAGGAGACCACCGATTGCCAGAAGATCTTCTGGCTGAGCGTTGGTCAATGTGACCTTCATCGAATGTAGCATGCCACTATCCTCTGCGATCTGGACGCCATAGTCCGAGAAGTAGATTGGATTGACACCCTGGAGCGACACGGAGTCGAGGAAATTACCTGCCCCAGGAGAGGCCGATACACCTGCGCTCTGGAAGGCGACATAAGTCGTACCCTGTCCTGCCGGAATACCGACAGTCGATGAGTACTGATTCCAGTTAAGTATACCATCAGTATTAGTCAGAAGCACTTCCGTAAACCCGAGAGCCAGGAGATCCTCCACCGCGTTAGCACTAACTTTGTCGGGTGGAGCTGTAGAGCCGATCAACACGCGGATCTGCTCAGTATTCACCACGCGCTGAGCGTGCTGTAAATTGATCGATAGCGCGCTCATACCTGTGGTGTCTACCGCCTGCCAAAGAGTCGCGACTTCTGCATAATTGAGCTCAGCGTAGTAATCGCCCTGATGTGCTTGGAAAGAACCGAGATGATTAGAAGCTTGCACCTCAATAAAGCCTGAAGTATCGGTCGTATTCCACCCATCGATGAGATCTTCTTGGTATGGCGACCAATCTCCCACTGCATGTGTAGGCCCAACTTCGAAGCTAGGATTAACTGCTGTATTCGTGCCTAGCGGTGTATCGATTTGACTGTTAACCGGAGTCAATTCAGCTGCCTGATCAATGTGGATCTCGGCAGTAGCTGTAGACTGGTTCACTCCATCAGTGATGGTGTAGTCGAAAGTCTGGTTGGATGCGCTGGAGGCGGCATCCACCTCTAGGAAGAAACCGAAGCCATCACCGACATTGCCGTCTTTGATGGTAAAACTTGTCCCAGTATAGGTCATCACATAATCGCCCGAAGCCAAACCTGGTTGATCCGACTCCACATCATGCCCATCCACTGTCAGGGTAACGCGATCGTTGACCGATAGGTAGCGGGTATTGAACCGGACTGTCACCTCTTGGTCGAAGGTGTAGGTGATGTCATTTCCATATCGGATGTAGAACGCTTCATGAGCCCAGCTGTTGACATCCGAAGTCCATGGGCTGTCGTTTTGGCCAGATATCTTAGTCATACCACTGACTGTAAGGCCAATATCGCCCCCACCGGATACACCCGGAATCGAAGCTTGGAACTCATTGGAGGCGAGATCCTGAGATGAAACCTGAACGAATGATGGATCGGGAGCCACAAAGTTTGGATCCGATACAAAACTGTAGCTTCCATCGGCGTTCACGGTTAGGTCACCACCAGCCATAGTCACCGTCTGTCCAGCAGTGTAAGTGACCCCGCCCACGGTGAAATCGACCACCGAATGAGCATCCACATCCTTACCACTACCATTATCGTCGGCTGTCAGGCTACCAGATATGGTTTCTCCCTGGCTCACGAACATAGCATCATCCTTGGCTTCTAACTCGTCCGTCACGTTAAAGGTAACTTCCTCGTCGTAGCTATTCTCTCCATCGCTGACCCGGATGTAAAGAGTGTAGGAAGTCTGGGTTTCATAATCGAGCGCCTGACCTGAGATAAGACGTACTTCATTACCGACGATTTCAAATAACCCATTATTGGCAATCACATTACCATTCAGACCATCAAGAAGCATATAAGTGTGAGTATCGTATCGATCAGGATCATTCACTCCCAAAGTGGCGACAGCCTCACCACCTTCAATTGATTCGCTGACTCCAGTATCAAAGGTCCTGACTTGGTAAGCGTAGCGCCCCTCTGTGCTAGAGACGTTGTAAACAAAGGCGATAGTACCATCGGCATTTTGAGTGACTTCAGGCAGGTAGGTATTCCCAGAAGCGTCACTAATATCCAAAACATCTCCCACCTTATTGCCATCGGCATCAAAACGCTGGGCTAGAGCTCGTATATTACTCGAGCGAGAATCACCACTCTCCCACGTCAGCATGAAGCCGCCGTCATTTAACTCGGTAAGATCCAAGTATCGCTGATGCCCTGCCACCACATCTGTCGCAATAAACTCAGTTGTCAAGAATTCACCTGTATTAGGATTGTAGATTCGGACCATAATACCGTAGTGCCAATCACCACCATCATTCCCTCCATGGTCTTCCCAAGCGTAGACTAGATTACCGTTAGCTAGCAAAGCCACATCTGGCGACACCTGGTTATGATACTTACTATCATTAATTATAATCTCATCACCAACAGAATTGCCACTAGCATCGAAACGAAGTGAGACGACACCCTGCCAGTAGCCATCCACAGGGGAGTCGAAAGTTACCATAAAACCACCATCATCGAGCGCAGTGCCACGCACATTTTGCTGTGTACCGGTAGTATAGTCCGCAACCGAGAAAGGAGTCCCTTCTTTATGTCCCTCAGCATTATAAAGCTGAGCCATCACACTTCGACCATTGCCATCAGCGGCAGTATGGTCGTGGTAAAGGATGACGAAACCACCTCCAGTGAGACCGACCACATCTTGTGAGAATTGGTGTCCCTCGGGAACATCGTTCACAACAGTTTCGCTGTCGAGCATGTTACCCTCACTGTCAAAGCGGCGCATCACCACTGCTTCCGAATAATTCCCATCGGCACCGCGGCTATACCAGCTCACGACTACGCCTCCATCGAGTAGCTGGTCGGCTCTAGGAACATACTGGTGCCAGCTGTTATGTTCACTAACGCGGAACTGAGACCCCACAGCGACGCCATCGGAATCGATGATTTGGGCGTAGATATCCCCGTTACTCCAGAAGACTAGGAAATTACCGTTCCCTAATGCCACGATCTCATCATGTGAACCGTGGTAATTTTCAGCAACAAGACTATCGCCAGTCGTCACCGTTTCTGTTTCAAGATCGACAATGGCATTACCAACCCCAGCCAGACGATCATTGCGCCATGTGACGATCACATCACCTTCACTACTCTCACGCAGATCGATTTGACCAGCAATCGTAAGGCTAGAGTCCACCTCTATCACATTACCAACCATGTTCCCATCCGCGTCAAAACGTTGCATATGAACATCGTAGTAGCCGGATGGGGTTTGCTCTCTCCATGCCACTGCATACCCCCCATCACTAAGGCTAGTAATCTCTGGATTGTACTGGTGATAGCCGGTCGACAGATTCACCAAGGTCTCAGAGAGTATTTCGGTAGTACCGTCGGCGTCATAGATCTTCATGACTATATCTCTACCTGCCCCTCCTGGATGATTATCAGCTGAGTAAGTTACGACAATCTTGCCGTCATTAAGAGTGGTAGCGCGTGCAAATTCCTGATGGCCAGAGGTTGTATTGTTAACAACAAACTCAGTGCCTTCGGGAACACCATTGACATCGAACTTCCTACCGATGATCGCATAGCCGTTACCATCTTGAAGATTACTATTCCAGTAAGATATATACCCACCATCAGCAGTACCTGCGATGGTTGGATGATTCTGCACCGATCCAGTATATTGGTTCATTTCCAATTCATCGCCAACAGCTGTAACTGAATTATCGATCGGATCATAGTCAAAGACTCGTGTGACAACCTCGTTAGATCGGTCATTCTGTTCGCTAGACCACGCTACAGCCACCCTATTTCCCGGGAGGATCTCTAGACCTTGTACTGTCTGCCATCTGCCGTTGTCCTGATTCACAACAGTGTCAGATGACAGAATAGTGCGAAAATCGGAGTCGTAGACATCAATTTTCAACCCTGAGTAGCTTCCGTCATTATAAGGGTAGACATACAGCCAGTTTCCGTCATCTAGCTGTTCTGCTTTTTGATACTGCTGCCACGAAGTAGGACTACCAATGTACCTGGCATCTTCAGCAACCGTTCCATCTGCATTAAATCGCTGCGCCAAGATGGATGCAACACGATACCCGTCAATGCCTTGATAAACGATGTCGTATTCTCCGCTTGCATGAGTGATGATTATCGGGAATGCATTAGAATTCCCTGTCATCCATGCGTTTGCGCCTTCGTCATTCGCGGTTAAATCGCCATGAGCCGAGAAGAATAAATCAGTCGGGGCATTATTCACATCGTTCACAGTAACTGTTACTGTCTCAAGGTATGTCGTCCCTTCTGAATCCGTAGTCTCGATCTTGACATTGTGCACCGTCCGGTAGCTGGCATTGATTATTGCATCAGCTTTCAAAGCAAGTTCATTTCCATTGATCACTTCGAATAAGTGGAACTCGGATTTCTCGTCTTCGACCACACGATAGGTAAAGGAATCGTCGATATCGATATCTTCGGCACTAAGAATGCCCACCACCGTACCGCCTGCTACCCCATCATCGATCTCTGCGATACTGTCATTGTCGGTCGCTGCATTGGAGTCGTCGATCAGTAAGTTATGCGGGGCGTCGCGTCCGCCGAATATCTGAATGTTCACGGTTTCTTCTAAGAAGAGGCCGCCTGCATCAGTGGTGCGAACCACGATGGGGAAAACTTGAACTTGGGTAGCGAGGTTGTCAAAACTCTCGCCAGCTTTTAGCCAGACCTGATCGCCGATGATTTCCAATTTTCCACTCGGGTCACTGACTAGCGAATAAGTGTGGGAGTCGCCCTCATCGATATCATCATTAGCCAGAGTCGCGACCATAACGGGGCCGACTACTTCCTCGCTTGCCATTTGCTCGAATCGACGGACTTTCACACCCTCAGCGACAGTGCCTGAGTAGTTGTCGTAGTGCCAGGTAAAGACGACATCGCCGTTCACCAATTCGGCGGCGGCAGGGTAAGCATTGGCACCAAGGCTGACACCTTCTGCTTCAGGGACTGAAACCTGCGATTCAGGGCCTGATTTCGATCCATCCGGAGCAAAGCGCTGCATCCAGATTTCTTGCTGGCCTTCAGAGTTTCCGTGACTACTCTTCCAAACGACGGCAAAACCACCGTCGGAGAGGGAGATCACATCAGGATCTGCTTGGTCTCCAGCAGCGGAAGTATTGATGACAAATTTGCTTCCGATTAAAGCGCCGCCTGCATCAACACGTAGCCCCACAACTGCAGCTCCATCCCCGTCTTCTGCTCCAGTACTCTGCCAAATTTGAATGTAACCACCATCTTCTAAGGCGGCGATTTTGGTGCCGCTTTGCACTCCGCTATCTGTGGAGGTTCGACTCGTCGGAGAGCCAATAGTGCCATTACTCAAGATACGGCTTGCTACTACATTGCCGTCCGCAGTATCCCATGCTACGACGTAGTCACCATTGCTCACACCAGCGATAGATATCGAGCTGTCAGCTGAAATATTACCTGATGTAATAACGGTTTCGCCACCTTCTTTGAGCCCTTCTTGAGTGTAACGCTGCGTTATAATTTCCTGGCCTTCAGAAATCCAAGCAACAATATATCCACCATCTGAGAGTCCATCCACCGTTGGGCTGGATTGTGTTCCTGCGGTAGTGGTGTTGACCAATTGGTTGCCACCCAATGGCACGTTCACCCCTGTGTAGCGCTGGATCATGATGTCGTCTCCAGCTTGAAATGCGACCACGTATCCACCGTCCTCCAAAGTCGCGGCAGTGGGGTAGCCGTAGTCGACACCGGATGCGGTGTTGATCGTGTATTCTGATCCGACAGGGTTGTCGTCGATGTCATACTGCTGTGCGCGCAGATCCCAGTTGCCCTCGGCATTTTTCTCTCTCCAGAAACTGACGTAAGTCTCATTAGCTAAGCCGACGGCCTCTGGTGTCAGGTTGGTATCTCCTGCGGCGATTTCTTCGGTGCGAGCGCTTGCGTGATTGGTCCCGCCCTCGTTGAGCCATCGGTGGCTGGCGCCTCGGATACCACTGGTTTCATCGCGTTCACTGTGGAATGCGACGGATGTGTAATAATCAGAGCGCATCAACACAGGAGTCGCATCTGTGGCACCCTCAGCTATGAGGTTAAACCCGCCCACAATCGATCCGTAGCTACTGATCCATTTACTATAAATTTGATCGTTACCATTAAGGACTTGGTGGAAGGTCATCGTAAAACCGCCATCTCTAGCTGCAGCGATTCCTAGCTGGTCCATCTCAAGATTGGTTTGGGCGATCAACTCAAACTCCGCACCACCGGAACCGACGCCGCTAGGTGTGCCGATAAAGGTGCCATCTGTGTCCATGTAGCGGCCCATGATGGCGTACTCACCATTACCCCTGTCCTCTTGCCAGATGATGGCAAGTGTGCCGTCATTTCTCTCCACTAGAGCTGCACCGCTCTGATCTCCTGCAGTGGTTTGGTTTACCACAGTGGCAACACTGGTCGCCGTGCCCGTGTTGTCAAAAGTCTGCACCATGATGTCTTCATCGGCACCACCGGTATTTGTCCACGATACCGCGTAACCTCCATCGCCGATGCTGGTGATCTCGATATCGGTCGCATTGCCAATCGATACAGGTGCGCCTACGGCTGCGCCAGTGGCATCGTAAAGCTGACTGTGCGCTCCACTATCATCTTGCCACGAAATGGCGAACCCACCATCGGAAGTGGTCGTGATACGGGGCTCGATTTGGTCGCCAGTCGTGGCTCCTGTATTGACCACGGTTTCAGCAGTCGGGTTGGAGAAGGTATTGTCGCTGCTATACTGACGGAAGACGATACCGCTGCCATCACCGTCTGCATTTTCAGCGGCATAGGCGACTACGTAAGTGTTGTCTGCCAGGCGGACACCCACAGCACCCTGCCCTGGTGGGATCTTGCTGTCACTCAGCTGAAACGGCTCATCCTGAGTGGTCAGGTGATTGATCTGTTGGGCCATCAGGTAGTAGCCTTCACCCGATGGATTGTCTGCATCGTACTCAGTCCAGATTTTGAGCTGACCGTAGGCATCGCGAGTGGTGGCAATCACAGTTGGGCGCGAACTCTCTGCTTCGATTCCTGACACAGAAGTGGTTGTTGTGTCGACACTGGCGAGATCGCCCACGAGACTCACTTGGAAGTTTTGTGGTGTTTCATTCACATCAGTCACTTGCACCTGGAAAGTCTTGTCAAAAGTCCCTCCATTGCCATCATCCACCCGAATCTTCACATTGTGGAACTCTCGAATCTCATGATTTAGATCGACACCATCTTTTACTACCAGTGCGGGATTGCCATCACTATCTGTGCCCACTTCGAACCAATGAAACTCCGACGGATCGTCCTCTATCACTGTATAGGTATGGGTATCTGAACTATCCACATCTTCAACTCCAACAAGGGTTCCAAGAACTGCACCAGACTGTCCGTTAACGATCAAATTCTCTCCGATAGAAACACTGTGCGCAACGTCAGAACTTAGCTGAAGATCGTAGTTTCCAGCACGATCAATCATCACCCCGCTACTATCCACGTTACCCTGCCAATTGATAATCAAGCCTGATTCGACCTCTGGATTTGCTAATAATATTCCAGTGTTATCCTGAATCTCCTGATCGGTTCGGACATAGTCAAAGATCCTCACTTCACTGATCTGCCCTTGAAATGCCTGCAATGGATCAAAACTACCACCCACCGAATCTTGCTCTTGACCCAAAACAAAAGCACCTCCGGCAACTAGCGTATCGATAGGACCGGATATAGAAGTTTTAAATTCGCCATTGATATAGAACCGCATCTCACCGCTCACGCCATCCCAGGTTACGGAAATATCCTCATCACTGCCGGTATATACCTCTGACTTAGGTATGCCTGTATCAAACAATATATCCTTAATGCGAAAGTGAATGGTATCCTGATAAGCCATCAATAGGATCTCATTATGATTGCCCTCAACGGCATAAGACGCTAAAACACTCAAGTCGCCCGGTTGGGTATACTCGGCTGAAATTCGCATCTCCAAAGTCAATCCCGTAGTAGGCATTAGGGCTACATCATGAGCTATACCAACCTGGGTATCCCCGCTCCCATCAAAACTGATACTCGTAGCCTCGCCCGCAATGGTGAATCCTGTCGGAGCTTCATTGTCACCAACTACCGTTATAGTTACCTCCGCGGAACTCATATTATCATCATTATCACTAACCTGGTAAGTAAATGATAGAACATCAGTCTCTCCCTCTGCTAACTGCTCAAATTGGCCATTTGGTGAAAACGAATACGAACCATTATAGTTAACTACAATACTACCACCCTCAGGGAAAACTGCAGTCTGACCGACGTTGTACACCACGCCTCCCACAGTGAAGTTTTCGACATGAATGGCATCGCCTTCCAGATCTCGATCAATCCCGTTGCCGTTATCATCGGTCATCAGATTGCCCGATATGACTGTCTCCTCATCGGTAGAGAGAGAATCATCCGCCACTGCCGGGCGTGTCAGTAGGCTAATCGGGTTGATAGACGTGCTCTGTGCAGAGACCGCATCGTGAGCAGTGATGATGACACGCTGGCCATTGTAGTTGTCGTTCAGCGTACCCGTGACCATGCCTGTGGCAGCATCGATAGATAGGCCGATCTCCTCAAGGTTGGAAGTGCCTCCTGGTCCAACGTATGGAGTCACAGTGCCATCGCTTAGAACGACCTTAGCGCTGTAAGTCAGTGTATCACCCTCTGGGTCGACGAATAGAGCGGAGGCGTCGTAGCCACCTTCGTAGGCGAGTTTTGTCGCCGAGTATGAACCTGCTGGCACGAAGTTAGCAGCATTAAGGGGCTCAAATTCCGAAAAGTTGGTTCCATCTACACTGAAGCGGGTGTTGAGCCCAAAGAAATCATACCCACCACGCTCGAAGTAACGGACTTCAAAAGCATAAACTTCTCCTGCCGTCACAAATATCCTGCCGTCGGCATAATTGGGGTCAGAACTACCATCCGCATAGAAACTGCTGGTATCATGATCTTGAGCGACCGTATCGTAAACGACAGCACCGTTCAATGTGTCAGTCTTCACTGGGATCACATCATCATGATACTGCGAGGTCGCTACTAGC
>JAHDID010000146.1 GCA_020630975.1 Verrucomicrobiota bacterium | reverse complement strand
GGAGAAGAGGAGAAGAGGAGAAGAGGAGAAGAGGAGAAGAGGAGAAGAGGAGAAGGCGGATTACTTTAGTGTATTGTTCCAGGCTACACAGTCGTCGTAGCGGATCAGGTCTCCTCCGAATAGATCTAGGGCGCTGCCGATCGTGAGGTCGACCTTGCCGTGGCTGAGTTCGTTGACCCGTTTGAGGTCGTCTAGGCTTTTGGCACCACCAGCGTAGGTCGTAGGTCGTTTGCCCCAGGTGCCTAGCATGGTCACCAGTTCGCTATCGATACCTTCGCACTTGCCCTCTACGTCAGCGGCGTGGATGAGGAATTCATCGCAGCGGTCGGCCAGATAGTCGAGGGTTTCGCTATCGACGGCCATCTCAGTGATCGTTTGCCAGCGATTCATGGCGACTTGCCAGCCGCGATCGGTGCGGCGACAGCTGAGGTCGATGACTAGGCGCTCAGCTCCGATCTCGGCGAGCACGGCATCGAGATTCTTTTCCAGAAAGTGGCCTTCGGTATCGAAGAGGTAGGAGGTCAGGATGACGTGGGAGGCTCCTGCAGATAGCCACTCACCCGCATTCTCTGCTGAGATTCCGCCACCGATCTGTAAGCCCTCGGGGTATGCTGCTAAAGCAGCGCGTGCGGCCTCATCATTCCCCGGGCCTAGTTTGATCACGTGGCCACCTGTCAGTTTATCCTGTTGGTAGCGCTCTGCGAACCATGCGGAAGATCGATCTGTCTCGAAGTTCGTTTTGGGAGCTTCGCCATCGTCAGACAGTGTGCCGCCCACGATCTGCTTTACCTTGCCATCGTGCAGGTCGATGCAGGGGCGAAAGAGAGATAGCTGGCTGTCAGGATTAGCGATGGGATTCGGCATAGGGAGATAGCTCAGGTAAAAGCGGCGGAGAATCCAGTTGGAAATCCTGCTTTTTAGTAAATTTCGGAGTTTTCAATCGGCTGAAAAATGGGCAAGGAGGGGCGACATCTTGTCGCCCGCCAGCTTGAGCCGTCCGTTTTGGGTTCATTTTCGGCGGAGTTGATCGGCCGCGGCAGGAGCGCTGTAGTAGGTGCTGACTACCTCTTTTCCCATAGGATCTAGTGTTACGATTTTGAACCTATACTCTTTGTGAACCAGTGGAGCGTAGTCACGGAGAGCTAATCCAATTGTAGTGTTGGAATTGGGCTCTAGTTTGGTATGCAGTCCCTCCTCAGTACACTTTGATAGTCCTGGGGTGGGGGTGTTGATCCAATCGCCTGAATTTTTGTGCTGTAGGATTATGCTATTCGGCCAATAAAGGTGAATTTGGTCACGGCCGTTATTTTGCAGGGTTACTTGGATGGTGGTTTTGTTCTGACTTATTTCGGGGCCGCTGAGGAACACTAAGTCTTGTGCTTGTGTTGAATCTAGAACTAAGAGAGCAGAAACTAAGATGGCTAAAAGGCATTTCATTCCGTGGTGGAGGGATGGGCAATGGTGGAGCATTTTACCATCGCAATTAATCCACTACCAGATCCTTTACTGCCTGTATGTATTCGATCAAGTAAGCTTCAGGTTTGAGCTGGTAGCTTTGTTCCAGTCGCTTGATGGCTTCTTTGTAGCGGTATTGGCTGACGAGAAGTTTACCATGCTCCAGTAGGGCTTTGGCGCGGCTGCTGGGTAGGCCGGCTGCTTGCTCGAGGAGGACGATCGCTTCTTCTGTCTGGCCTTTGCGGTCGCGGAATTTGGAGAGGAGGATGAGGGCGTCGCCATCGCTAGGGTCGCGGGCGATGATGTCTTCGACGAGTTTGGCTCCGGCAGTGGCGTCGCCTTGCTCGAGTTCGAGTAGGGCATTGGCTCGCTGAAAGGCGGATACCATTTCTGCATTCTTTTCAGGATCGTCGAGGGGCTTCTGATAGACGTCAATGCAGCTATCGCGAAAGGCCTTGGCTTGCGACCAGTTCTGACGGATCATCAGATTCTCTAGCGCGCGAGTGGCAGAGGCGAGCTCGACTTTTCCGCTGCGGATGGCGCTTTCGAAATTTTCTAGGGCTAGGTCTGGTAGCTCGACCATGAGATAGCGATCGCCGAGGACCATGGTATTAGCAGGGGCGAGGGCGCCGAGGCGCTTGGATATCTCGAGGTGAGCGAGTGTCTCCTGGTCGTCTTCTTTCTGGGTGTAGCCATTGGCTAGGCTGAGCCAGAGAGAGGGATCGCTGGGGCTATCGGTCTGTAGCTCGGTAAAGATGGAGATGGCTTCGTCGGCCGCGCCGATGGCCTGCAGGGCGTGTGCCTCGCCGATCTTCCATTGGAGCTCGTCTGGCATGGTGACGCGCGCCATGCGGTAGGCGGATAGCGCAGCCTGCATGCGATCATTCTGCGCGTGGCAGTAGGCTAGTAGGCCAAAAGTGAGCCCCTCCATGGAGCCTAGCTCGATCGCTCGTTTGAGGTGGGTCTCGGCATTTTCATAGTCGCCCTCTTGTACCTGGAGCATGGCTAGATTGCGATGGGCGTCGCGATAGTTGGGAAAGATTTTGAGTGCGGATTGGAAGGCTGCGATGGCTTCTTTAGGTTTTTGTTCTTCGAATTGGAAATTACCCAGAGCGAATTGCAGAGCCGCGCTTTCTTCGAGTAGATCGGAGTCGACTAGTTTTTGAATAGCACCGGGGCGATTAAAGGTGGCCATTTGTTTGCCTGCTTCATCTAGATAGAATGTTTCGTCTTCATTGATGACGGGTTCGATGCGCGAGTCGATGCCATACGATCCTGTGAAGGCGCGGCGAAAGTCTTCGCTCTGCCAGAGTGGTGAGATGGGATACCACTTGTAGTCGGCAGCCTGGGTGATCGAGGCTAAGACTAAAGTATAGAAAAGCGCGATGAATGTGATGGCTGTGATTCTCCGGTTGCGCATGGCTGTTGGTAGATGATGATCGGAATTCTGGGGAACTCCGCTACGGTTGGCTGAAAGTAGAGGAAGATCCCAATCTTCCTTTGGTTGGGTGGGATGATCGGAATTCTGGGGAACTCCGCTACGGTTGAGTGAAAGTAGAGGAAGGTCCCAATCTTCCTTTGGATGGGTGGGATGATCGGAATTCTGGGGAACTCCGCTACGGTTGGCTGAAAGTAGAGGAAGATCCCAATCTTCCTTTGGATGGGTGAGGTGATTGGAATTCTGGGGAACTCCGCTACGGTAGGCTGAAAGTAGAGGAAGATCCCAATCTTCCTTTGGATGGGTGGGATGATCGGAATTCTGGGGAATTCCGCTACGGTTGGCTGAGAGTAGAGGAAGATCCCAATCTTCCTTTGGATGTGCGGGGTGATCGGAATTCTGGGGA
>JAHDID010000093.1 GCA_020630975.1 Verrucomicrobiota bacterium | reverse complement strand
GTCATTTTGTGTCCAGGAGGAGGATACAACTATCTTGTCGTTACCAAGATGACCTCGATTGCCGAATGGCTCAATGAACAGGGGATTTCTGCGTTTGTACTGAAATATAGAGTTCCCCAAAAACGTATGAATGCCTTTCAGGATATTCAGCGAGCTGTCCGGATTGTTCGCTCGCGAGCATCGGAGTGGAATATCGATACCAATCGAATCGGAGTGATGGGCTCTTCAGCGGGAGGACACCTCGCTGCTCGGGTCAGCACTGGTTTCGATATTCAAACCTATGAGGCAGTCGATGAGCTTGACGCTGCCAGCTGCAAGCCAGACTTCACGGTTTTGCTTTACCCTGCCTATATGAATAAGGGAGAGGCACTGAAGGAAGAGTTCACCGTTTCCGATAAACTCAGCCCAACCCTGATTGTGACCGCCAAAGACGACAAAAACTTTTTTCACGGAAGTCAGGTCTATGCCAAAGCACTAAAGGAAGCCGGTGCATCCATTCGTGTCCACTTTTTTGAGAAGGGTGGTCACGGGTTCACCCTTCGACCCAAACAGCACCCGCTTTCGACCTGGCCAGACCTTTGTTTACAGTGGTTTAGAGACCAGAAGATTATTGAGTGAGAAGTCGAGCCCGAGTTATTTACCCCTGGCCAATCACGGAATCATCCTTATCTCCTCCCCCAGAGGACAACCGCCTACTGTGACAGAAGCAGATCAGCGATGAATTGATTAGTTGATATTTCTGGCTGGTCTTCCGAATTATTAATCTTCAAATAGGTCGTAACTCCCACTTCCTTGGCTTTCTCCTGCACTAGCACACCAAACATACCGTGATGGATGCCATGGCCTGGATTCTTTGCAGGCACCGACATATCGGCACCATAGGACATATACACAGGCGGGTCATCTTTGGTGATATGAGCCAACCCTGTACACTCTGTCGATAGGTCCCGATATTTGGTTTCCCAGTTCTCTATCAAATCCTCCAGACTTTCTGCCCCCATCGGCTTGAAAACCATACCGTGCTTGTTGCACTCGTCGCCGATCCGCTCGCGAATCAGAAACGGATCCAACGTGCATTGCCCGCCTGCACAGACCGCGCCGGATACACGGGTTGATTGGCGCAGCACGGGATCTTCACTATCCGGATCGGCCAAATCATCGTGAAATGCTAGCCAAAGGCTGGAAGCAGCTCCGGCCGAGCCACCGGTCACTACGATCTTCTCCGGGTCGAATCCCCACTCCCCCGCTTTGGTCCGCAGAAACTGAATGGCTCTCGCTGCAGAATGCACCATCGCTGGCTGCACATGCCCATTGCCCGCCAGCGGATACTCGATCGAAGCAAATGAATAGCCTTTCTGCAGTTGGCTCGGATTCACCGCTTCGGTCGCTTTGCCGCCGATCCAGCCACCACCGTGGATATGTACCAGCAACCCCACCGGCTTCTCCGTCGGCACCTGCCAAAAATTCAACCACTGATCGTCCATGGGGCCGTAGGAAACCTGGGAGTGAGTGGGCTTTACTTTCGCTGTTTTCGATTCTTGAGCAGCAGCCAGAGTCATGATCCCGAGACAGAATACGATCAGGTAGTGAATTTTCATTCATCCACGCAAAGGTCATTTGGATGAATGTAAATAGCCTTCTTAACGCTAGCCCCCCCGGTCCAAACTTGCTCAGACGCTGAGGACTCCGATGTGGTATCTATCGAGCCCCAAACACAGCTTCCGCATGTCCCAGAATAATATGACAGACTAGTGATCCTAGGCTATTTGCCGAGTATGAGTATCAATCGACAGGAAACTAAGCAGCGGATGAGCCGCATCGTCATCCACCAGAACACCGTCTATCTCTGTGGCCAGGTGTGTGCTGACGCGACAAAAGGCATCGCCGAGCAGACTCAAACGATGCTGGACAAGGTGGAGGCGCTCCTGCTGCAGGCCGGCTCGGACTGCGAACATATGCTCTCGGCGACCATCTACCTCCGGGATATGAAAGACTTCGCGGCCATGAATGAGGTCTGGGATGCATGGGTGCCAGAGGGCCATGCTCCTGCGCGCGCCTGTGTGGAAGCCCGCATGGCACGGCCAGAGCTACTGGTGGAGATCTCGGTAATCGCGGCGGTGAAATAGGCTGGCTACCAAATCCGCTAGCAATTGGATAGTGGGGCTAACTAGGGCCAGGGTAATCATTTGATTCTCTCTTTCTATGCCAGAAACCTGCCGACTTATTTCTACATATTTCGCGCCCCTCGCCATCGCCTACAGCGGGTGCTAAGCTCATTGGGTACAGGCAGTTGTAGCCGATCAGCTCATGAACCTCACGACCCACACCAATCGCCGCACCTTTCTCCGGAACGGCACCAAAGCGCTAACGCTGCCATTTCTAGCCAGCCTACTGCCTGCGGGGCCCCGAGCTATGGCCGAGGAGGCATTGGCTAGCGGAGAGGTGCCCAAGCGCCTCCTCTGGATGTCGATGGGCCACGGCCACATGGAGCAGCACTTTTACCCAGAGGCATCTGGCAGGCTGAGCGACATCGCACTGCCTCCCGGCTGGACTGCGATGCAGAAAAATCTGGAGCATGTGACGATGGTGTCGAACTTCACCAATGCCGAAAACAAGCAGCCTCACGAGGGCAGCGAAGCAGTGCTGACCTGTGCCAATGTCGTAGGCTTTCCCGGCAGGGCGCGGCACAACAGCATCTCCTGCGACCAAGTGGCGGCTGCGCATCTGGGCAAAGACACGCGATATGAGAGCCTGCAGCTCAATTGCGAAAAAGGTGACACCGGAAATGGGCATGGAGGTATCGCGATGTCCTACCGCGAGGATGGCAGCCCGATGCCTGGTTTCTCCTCACCGCTGGAGGTTTACTTCAAAATCTTTGGCGGCGATGTCAGCAAAGAGGAGCTGCTGGAAACCCTGAAGCAGCGCAGGAGTATATTCGACATCCTCGAGTTCGAGAGTGGATCGACCAAGCGCATACTCAGCCAAGCGGACCGCGAGAAGCTAGAGGAATACACCACCAGCATCCGCGATATCGAGCTATCGCTGAGTCGCGAGGAGGAGTGGCTCGACGTGCCCTACCCCAAGGCTGGCCTACCCAAGCCACCTGCAGAGCTACAGGGCGAGCCCGAGATCAAAGCGATGTTTAAAATGATCCTCGCGGCGTGGCAGACCGACAGCACCCGTGTGGTCACCTATCGGATGCCCGATGCTGGCCTACTACAGAGTATGGGGATCTCCTCCACGCCGCATACTCTCTCTCACTACGGGTCGAATGTGTCACTACACGAGCTGAACCTGCAGCGCACGAAAAAGTGGCTGCAGCTGTATTCTGGATTCATCGATCAGCTCCGCGCGGCCAAAGATCCGCTCGATCCGAATGGCGGCACGCTGTTTGAAAATTGTTTGGTATACAATGGTGGTGGACTGCGCACTGCCCATCGCAATACCAACGTACCGTGCCTGCTGACTGGCGGTGGGTTTAGCGGGCTCAAGCATGGAGAGCACCGATCGGCAGCGAAAGAAAACACGCCTCTAGCGAACCTGTGGACGACGATGCTGCAAGATGCAGGCGTAGCGATAGATCGCTTTGCCGATGCAAATGCCACGGCGAGTTCGATCTGGGGCTAGACTGACGCGGGTTGGCTCCGTGGTCTGAATTCTGGGGAAATCCGGTTGGCGTGAGCCCCTTCATTTCAGCATTCGTAAAAATCGAATGGTTGGCGTACAGACGAAGCCCACAAAACACCTGATTCCCATCAAAACGGTAATTGCCATAACTCAAGATGCCAATCCTCAAATATGAGGATACCTCTGAGCCTAGCCCTATCAGGATTACGATCGTAGTTAGGTCTACCACTACAGACCTTTTGATGAACCCATTCTTTACCCACTCAGACACCCGGCGATCCTTTCTGCGATTGGGATCCACCCTGCTGGCTGTGCCGTTTTTGGAGAGCTTTGCAGCGCCTAGCGCGGCGGCGGCTCAGGCCCCGCCAAAGCGGATGATTTTTCTCGGTGGGGGCTTCGGCTTCACCAAGGACTCGTTTTACCCGAAACAGGCGGGGCGCTTCGCCGACATGGGCATGACACAGGGCATGACGCCTCTGGATCGTCATAAAGACGACATCACCATGGTCAGCAATCTGACCAACCTCGGTGCTACTGACCCTCATGGTGGCAGCCTATCTTACCTGACGGGGGCCAATGTCGCTGGCACGCCGGGCAAGCGGTTTCACAACTCGATCTCGTGCGACCAGGTGGTGGCTCAGCACATAGGCCAGGAGACTCGATACCCTGTCCTGACACTATCTGCGGTCGAGCCAGATGGCGGCGACGGCTCGGGGCATGGCACCGGGCTATCGCTGGCCTGGGATAGCAAGGGCAACCCGATCCCGGGGATCACCGATCCGATCGAGCTATTTCGCACCCTGTTTGCCAATCCTCACGACTCCAGGGCAGAACTCGATGATCGACTCAAGAAAAAGCAAAGCATACTCGACCTGCTGAGCATCGAGGCAGGCGGTATGAAGCGCACCCTGAGCCGCCTAGATCAGGAGAAGCTCGACGAATATTTCACCGGCGTCCGTCAGATCGAGCAGGGTCTGAGTCGCCAGGCGAAATGGGCCGACACCCCGAAGCCCGATGCGCCATTTGCTGAGCCCAGCTCTGGACTGTCCGGCGAAGAGCAGATCAAGGTCATGTACGATATGATCATCGCCGCTCTGCAGACCGATGCGACGCGGGTGGTCTCTTATCGTCAGCCAGTGTGTGCACTGCTAGCTGGTATGGGGATCACGGTGAAAGCCCACTCGCTCAGTCACTATGGATTTTCCAAAGCACGTATCTTGGCCTCCGAGCAGCGCGATCAGAAATGCACCGCTTTGTTGGCGCACTTTCTCGATCGCCTAAAGGAAGCCAAAGATATCGACGGCAGTCGACTCTATGATAATTGCCTAGTCAGCTTCGGCTCAAACCTCCGCTCCGGTCACGAACTACAGAATCTACCAGCTATCGTATCTGGAGGCGCAGGTAAAGACATCAAACACGGTCGCCACATCGTACTACCCAAAGAGGATACTCCCCTGGCGAACTACTGGCTGACTTTGATGCAGCAGGCCGGTGTCGATATTCAGACATTCAGTCACTCGACGGGCACGATACCAGAACTTTTAGGATAGAGTGCGATGTGGAATCGATACCATCTACTCAGAGAGTCAGTCGAAGCTACGCTAGCCGTTTGTACGCTATGCCTATTTTCTCTAGTTAACGCTGAAGAAACGGAACAGCGCGTCTACCTGGAAAAGAAGATGGCCTCCGAGTCGGAGAGCTTCGTCAGGGTCAATGATGACCTTGCCTGGCAGGGAACGCCGATCCGTGTCGGCGGCAAGACCTATCAGCGCGGGCTGGGCGTCCATTCCAACTCGAAGCTGGTATTTCCTCTCGATGGGGAATACACCTCATTCCACGTAGTACCAGGGCCGGACGATGCTCACAGCGGGACGATCGAGATGAGTATCCTCGTAGATGACCAGCAGGTCTACCATTCCGGCCCGACCAGCAGACATCACAACCACCCGCGCAAGGCGCTAACGATACCGCTCGACGGTGCCAACCAACTCACACTCCTAGTCACTCGATCAGATGGCAAGCCTGCCGGAGATCACGCCAGCTGGGCAGATGCCTACCTAGTGAAGCCCGGTAGCACACCTACCCCACCGACCCATACCGTCGTCAGCACTCAGGTGCCAAAGCACAAACTGCTACCTTTTCTAGAGCAGCACTGCATCTCCTGCCACGGGCCGGATAAACAAAAAGCCCGAGTCCGCTTCGACACCGCCGACTGGGACATCGCTACCAATGATGAAGCACAACGCTGGCAGGATGTACTCGATGTATTGAATGCTGGAGAGATGCCGCCGGAAGATGAGCCACAGCCCACAACCGCCGAACTCTCTTCCGCACTAGATACCCTGACTAAATCTCTACTAGATGCCCGTCGCCGCCTGACCGATACCGGTGGCGAAATCAAAATGCGCAAGCTCAACCGGCGCGAGTATGCCAATACCATACGTGATCTATTCGGCCTGCGGGTCTGGCCATTTGATATACCGGAGGATAACGAAACTGAACTATTCGACACCGAGGGCCAATCTCAATTTTTTACATCTAAAGATCTGGATGCCTACCTAGATCTAGGCCGCAAGGTCGGCAGCGAGGCGCTCCACTGGCATGCGCAGCCCCGCGTCTCCGCTAGAGTGAAGCGCCAAGATCTCGGGCCGATAACCCTGAACAACCGAAAACGAACTATCGCGGAAAACGAAGCGAAGATGGAAAAGATCCGACAAAAAGTCGGTTGGAAAGAGCTCGGCTTCATGGATCGAGGCGACATGCAGATCTTTGTGAATCACGACTGGATCAGTACCCAAATCCCCAAGAGATACGTCCAACTACCGAAAGTAAAACAGGGCCGCTATATGATCGGCGATCCGTATCTCCGCTTTGTCCCGGAGTATGATCCCCGCGGTCACTTTATGTTTCGAGTGCATGGTGGTATAGCAGCACCACACGCCTCCGAAGCCAGGAAACACATGGTAATACGAGACGTGCGCCGCAACTACCAAGGATCAATAAAGATCCTCGGTACGCTCGATAAGCCACAAACTGTCGAGTTTTACGTTCCGCCTATCCCACTGGGCGAGACCCGCACCCTGATCGTCCTGCGAGAATACGACTCGTACAATGAATATCATTACCTGCGAAACCAAGTGCAACACGCCGAGGACCCCAATCAACTCGAGCGCCCATGGGCACCGATCTGGCTAGACTGGATGGAAGCCGAGGGGCCATTTTACCCCGAGCAGCGCTCCATCTTCGAAGAGATCATTCTACCTGCGGGACCCACACCACCTGCGGAGGGTTTGTTGATTACAGATTCGACCGCCGCTGCATTTATCGAAAAGTTTACTTTCCATGCCTATCGCCGCACCCAGCCAGAGCCCGCGTTCCTCACCGGCGTCCACCAAATCTATACTACGCATCGAGCAGAGGGAATGAGCGAGCACGAAGCCATGGCCGAGGTCATAGCCATCATCCTAGCGTCGCCAAAGTTCCTGTTCATCCATCGCGATGGCGCAGACTCAGACCAAAAGCGACCACTATTGACCAGTCGCGAGCTGGCAGTTCGTCTGGCATTCTTCCTGTGGAGTCGTCCGCCAGACGAGGAGCTTTACGCCGCCGATCTATCCCAGGAGGGCATCATCTCACAGCAGATCGACCGCATGCTCGCCGATCCACGCTCCGAGGCCTTCCGCGATGGATTTGCAGCCCAGTGGGCAGAGATGGATCGCTACGATGCGATCACCGTGGACGAAAAAGAATACCCGCTTTTCAAAGACAGCCTACGAGCCTCGGCCCGTAAAGAACCGGCTGCCTTCCTAGGCACCTTGATCGATGAGAATCTCCCCGCTAGGAATCTCATCGACTCAGACTTTGTCACCATCGATCCACTACTAGCGCAGCACTACGGCCTAGATGGCACAGACCTGAAGTCGAGTGAGTTCACCAAAGTGAAGCTGCCACCAAACTCACCTCGCGGCGGGCTCATGACCCAGGCCGCATTTCTCACCACAGGGTCGAATGGCGAACGCTCTTCCCCAGTGATTCGCGGTGCCCTAGTGATGGAGAAGCTACTACGCGACAAACCCGCACCTCCTCCACCCAACGTGCCCGAGCTGGGCTCCGGCGACGGCGTGCCACGCAGCAATCGCGAAATGGTCCAAATGCACCAAGAGCAAGCCGTCTGCGCCTCGTGTCATAAAAAGATGGATGTGATCGGTTTCGGATTGGAGAACTTTGATACCATCGGCCGCTGGCGCGACACCGAGCTAGTAGGCGATAAACAAGTCGCGATTAACCCTGGTGGCACCCTTCCCGGCGGAGCTAAGTTCGACTCGATCCAAAGCCTAAAAGCAACTCTCCTCCAGCACGAGGACGCCCTGGCCCGCGAGCTGATGGAGAGCATGTTTGCCTACGGCCTGGGCCGAAGTATCGAATTCTCGGACGCGCCAGAGATCGAGCGCCTGCTAGGCCTGATCAAAGACGACGGCTACCCCATCCGCCGCATGATCCGCGAGGTGGCGCTGAGCCCATTGTTTAGAAAGCGCTAGAGAGCGGGACAGAGCTGAAGCGGGAGGAGATACCCTATTTCACTCAAAGTGTGTAATATTACGCATTAAAGTTGACACCTCTTTTCTTATGTGCGTAATATTACACACATGAAGCGATTCATCTCGATTACTACGGC
Source organism: Verrucomicrobiota bacterium (assembly GCA_020630975.1). Lineage (GTDB taxonomy): Bacteria > Verrucomicrobiota > Verrucomicrobiia > Verrucomicrobiales > DEV007 > Arctic95D-9. The sequence goes on along the minus strand of JAHDID010000093.1, from coordinate 12,376 downwards.
ATTATCCTTGCTCATTCTTTCCTGTACAGATTCGACACTTGCCCAAAGCAAACCCGCTACGATCAACACCCGGGAGATTTTGACCACTACAGTCATCCCTGAAGTGCTGTACGATGGTGCGAGTATGCTCGAGGTAGTGAGGGAGCTTGACCAGGCTGTAGCAGCGAAGGGTATTTCGATTCGCTTGCAGGACGGGCTTGAGATTCCGGGTGACGAAATCCATCTACAACTAGATCACACATCCGTACTCGCCATACTCCGCTACACGACCAAGCTGGCACAGGTTAGTTTTCGTATCGATGGTCCAGCAGTCATTATCACCCAGGTCGATGACTCTGCTTCGACTCCAAATTCTTTAGAACAAGCTAGCTGGACGATTGATGCTCACACCTTCTTTGCGCCTATTGATCCATTCACTCCGGACAAACTACCGGATATAATAACCGATCCGTTCGGTTTTGATGATGATCCATTTCAAACACCCTACGTAGAGCCTCCTACCACTGCGCGGGATGTCCTGATACAAGCCGGAATCTTTTTCCCGCCAGGGGCTTCAGCCAAGTTGAATAAAGAAACGCATACGCTCTCGGTGACACAAACCACCGCAAACATTGAGCTGATAGACGCACTTATCATTAGCCTTATTTCAGGGCGAGACAAAACGATCTTGACACGAATCGATATCTTTGAAGTGCCAATGGCTAGGATGATCGATATAATTGACCAATCAGAAGGTGATCGCGACGAAAGTGCAATAGTCAAAAGTCTCACACAAGCTGCGCCGAGCGATGGCGTTCGCCTAGTATCGACATCCAGTATTATCTCCATGAGTGGTAATCGTGCCAAGGCAGAAACGGGACCCAATTACAGTTATATCTCAAAATACAAATTCGATGAGGGGAAGGACACCCCTGTGTATGCTAGAACAGAGGGTGGATCTGTGTTTGAGATAGACACTGTCCTGAACTCCGACAATGTGACTATGTCGCTAAACTTCTCCTATCACCAAGCCCTAGGTGATATGGAGATTCAGAAGCAACAGCTAGTGAGCCCCGTATCTCAAAGAACGCTTAGATATGAAAAAGTCACCTTGGACAGAGTTTCTTTCACCACTCAGCTAACATTGATGGATGGCCAAACGCGATTCATAGGGGCGGCCAATGGTAAAAAACCAGGGACATCCCTCGCTGCATTTGTGAATGCACAAGTCCTCATTTCCTCGCGCTAATTTAGAAGAAAATATCTAGCATGAAAAAATACATCACAACCATTACCTTCTGGCTGATTTTTCTAAAACCTCTAGCTATTGCTCAAAGTGACGAACTAATAACTAGACAATGGAATGTACAATGGGGATTCGAATCCGAGAAGTCTCCGCAAGAAGTGCTGGAGGCGGCCGGAGTGTTCTTTCCTCAAGGATCAGCTGTGGTATTGGATCGAAAAGGGGGATTGCTCGTTGTGAAGAACACAGAGGAGCAGATTCAGTATGTCGAAAGCTTCGTTGCCTCAATAGAGCAAGGCGCAAGCAAACAAGTTATCATAAGGGCAGATCTCTACGAGGTGCCGGCCTCTCAGACAGCGACGATACTGCGCCGCACAAAGGTAACTGGCGATGACTCCGTTGCAGTAGCTTCTATTCGAAATTTAGCAAAAAAAGGCGAAGCTTCCTTAGTCTCTACGATCAGCGTGGTGTCACAGAGCGGCAATCGAGGTAAAGCGGAGTCAGGAAAAAAGCACCCCTATCTGACAAGCTATGACTTCTCAAAAGGAGTCGACACTCCCAAGCATTACTCATACAACGAAGGGACTGGATTGGAAGTCGATCCCACACTGGGTGCCGATGATGTGACTATGCACATAAATATTCATTTTTACCACTCTCTCGAAGCACCCCGCTTTCGAACACAAGAGGCGGTTAGTCCAATTACAGGGAATACTCTTGAATATCAATCTCCTATCGCTAACAATGCAGAGTGGGTAACGCAATTCGTAATGCTAGATGGACAGACCAAACTGATAGGCACAACTCCTGGATTGGATCCAGGCGTGACACTGGTCCTGTTTGTGACGGCAAATATCGAAGTAGTGATGTAGCAACTATGGCAAATAAGGCAACACCAGGATCTGGAGATGGGCTGACGCGACGCGAGCGTCAGATCATGGAGATCGTGCACTCCCAAGGCAGTGCTAGTGCACGTACGATACACGAGCAACTCCCAGATCCCCCTACTTACGCGACCGTGCGGACGATTCTACGAGTGCTACTGGATAAAGGGCATCTACGCTACCAGCGTCAGGGCAAGAGTTACATCTACCACCCAACTACCGACAAAGAGGTAGAGGGCCGATCCACTCTGCAGCGAGTGGTGCAGTCCTTTTTCGCTGGATCGGTCGAGCAGGCGATGTCGTGCCTGATCGACCCAGAGGAAAACCCTCTCGATGATGCAGAGCTCGATCGGTTGGCAGACTTGATCGACAAAGCGAGACAGGATAAAACCAAGAAACCGAATAAGTAACGAGCCATGCTGTCCCTGTTTTTCCTCACTCTACTGGCAAAGATAACATTACTCCTAGCAGCAGCCTGGGCTGTGTCGCTATTTCTACGCAGACTACACCCACAACTGGAATCGATCTGGTGGCGATCGGTATTCGTAATCGCTTTAGTTCTACCGATCGCTGCGTGGCAGATTGAGATATTCAATATCCCAGTGATGTCAGAGGCTAGAGACCCAGAACCGAGGATGCTTACGCCGGTAGCCGTGCCTCCCCTGACTGTGGAACCTGGTGAGATCGTGACGATGCGAGAGATATATCCTAAGCCAGCAGGACCAGCAGTCTCCTCCACTGGTGGCAGATCTAGTAGGCTGCCGTATGTTCTCGGTGCGATCTATCTGCTAGGGCTAGGTGTTGGACTATTTCGTTTATCTCGATCGTATCGACAGCGTAGCCGAGTGACCCGCCAATCTCAGCCACTGGCTCTAGGTGACGACTGGTCCGCCATCCTTGAAGAAGTGCGCGAGGTACTGGGGTTTCGCAGAGAAATAGTTATGCTCGTTCACCCCAATGCACCGACCCCTATGGGGTGGGGTATGCGCTGTGCGACATTGATTTTACCCGATGGATCAGCTGACTGGACACCTGAATGGCGGCGCTATGTATTGCTGCACGAGCTCGTACATCTACAGAGGTGGGACACGTGGTTTCGACTAGCGGCTGAGATGACTGCGATTCTCTATTGGTTTCATCCACTCATCCATTTGGCACGTAAGCGCAGCCACTATGTGGAGGAGCTGACTACTGACGATGCAGTCCTCCGCCTAAGCTCAGCTGATGAGCGCACCGGGTACGCTGAGCTACTGCTGCAATTCGCCACTCACAACTCGAAGGCACAGGTACGCTCCTACCTAGCGGTTTCCGCCGGTATGGCTAGAGGCCACAGCGTGTCTAGCCGTATCGAGGCAATCCTAGCAAAACAACCTCGGCGAAACATCTCTAGATTGTCTCTCGGTGTTTTGATCGCAACCATAGCTGGCGCATCGCTATTAGCATCTGGTACGCAAGTGATTTATCGGCCTTTAACTGACGAAACTGACGCACAAGATCTATCCGACAAGCTCTACACCAATCGCTACCACGTCGACCCTGTAAAGTGGAACCGTGTGATATCTGACAAGCACCGGGTGTCTGACCCTGTGATCGTGGCGCTCGATATTCTGTGGCCAGATGCGGCGCCACCAGTAGGTTCAACAGCGATTTACAACCATTCCTCTGGGCAGCTAGTGCTGCGTACCACGCTGGCCGAGACCCGACGAATCGAACAACTCATATTGGCGCCTATCACTATTGTACAGACACGGATCACCATCTACGAGGTCCCCACACGGGTAGCTGAACGAATGCAGACAGAATATTTGCCTGGTCGGGATGCCACGACTGGCATCGAGACCATTCATCAACAGATGCGACGCGGCGAGCTAGGCTACCAACTACTACACATATCGAATGTGAACCAATACAACGATAAGCCTGCTGTGAAGACGGCGATCCACTACCGCGACATCACCATAACGGATACACATGTGGTAGCGCCATCCCCCAATGGCCCGCTTAAACTGGCACTGGATATCGATCACCAGCCATCGACTGGCTCGGCTTACCGAGAGTCTTTTGAGGTACAGCTAGTTGCGGGCACCCCATCGATACTCGCAGTACTACCGGGTGAGACATTACAGTCCCGCCTGGTATTGGTGGCCACGCTATCGCCTCAATAAATGAATAGATATCGCCTGTTTTAAGTCATAAAAAGACGATAGTTCCCCACATTACAGGGCGAAACCGGCGAATGGAAAGTTAAAGATCAAAGGAACCTGATGTCCCTCAATTGACCTGCTCCCTTTTGCAAAGACTATAGGAATATAGTTCAGGATCGATCTATTCAACAAGCTGAACAGGATTTAAGATTAAAGTCTGTTCAAAACCTTCGGGTAACTTGTTAGGAATATTATTCACCCTAGAGTCCCTGATGAAATACTCGACTCCCGGCAATATCCCATTTATCTCCAGCTTGCCCTGGTCGTCCGTGCGGATATTTCGGTCAGATGGCCAAAAGCGGTGACCATCTACTATTGGGCATACCGTGAGAGGCATTTGGGTTAGTGGCTTGCCGTCAAGTTTTATCACTGCAGCCCCACCCTGAGTCGGCGTCAGCTTGATTGTTGCACGTAAAGGTTCGTCAGGGTTAGCAGGGATCTCTAGCATCGAAACACCTGCCTGTGAGTAATCTTCTTTCTCGGCATACAAATATAGAGTGCGACCGGCAGGAACTTCGTTTAACTCGAATTGACCATCGCCGTTAGTTCCGGTAGGCCTGATATAGCTTAACGCTGTAGCTGCTTCGAAATGACCTGCATCAGCGTAGACTGAAACATTTTGCAGAGGTTGATTGTCTTCGTCCAGAACTATACCGCGAACGCTGATCAATTGGCCGCCGATCTCAGGGCCTTTGATCGTGATGTCCATTTCTCTACCTCTGGCTGTAAAATCAACTAAAGAATTTCCATTACGCTCGACGTAGACACCGTCAGGTGGAGAGTCAAAGAAGACTCGAACCGGACCGGGCAGCACTTTGGCAATGAAGATTCCGTTACTGTCGGTGTAGCCATCGATGCGCCCGGATTCACTGTGCCCTCCAATCCGGGCCCCGGCAATCGGCAGGCCGGTATCCGCATAGATTACCGAACATGTCACTCTGGTACATTCAATGCCATTGATTCTATATCCCTTTTCAGACTTTCCAGGAATTAGAGTGATCTGTTGCTCTGGTGAAGCGTAGAGGTCGTGTTCGATTGTCAGATTATAAACACCGTTAGCGCCTTCGGACCTACCCCACATACTACGATCCCAACCTTTGGCAGGTAAATCTCTAAAGCTAAAACGACCCTGAGAATCGGTTGTTGTTCTGAAAAAATGCCACATCCAATCTGTCTTAAGTTGAACGGTCGCATCAACAATTGGGGTATTACCGGAAGTCAAAACTGTTCCGGAGAACTCAGCTCCTTTGGTCATCCGGATTGAGGTTTTTCCGAAAGCAGTTGCGTAGCCTTCCAGATCAGCATTAAAAACACAATCAGTCTTTGGCAGATTGGAGATGGTTGCCACTCCGTTTGCGTCCGTAATCGCTCCTGTTATCCCAGCGTCAGTTGGGATCGACAGGTGTTTTCTGAAGTAAGGTTTTGAACTTTTCCGATTCCCTGCGCTACTCATCCAAACCCGTGCACCAGCCAGTGGGTCGCCTTCGTGATTAGTTACTGTTACCAATTTGGTTGTCGGTTCGGTAAGCAGAATTTTATAACTATTGTAATCAGCTCCCTGTTCCACGCTCTGCCAACCCAACGCATAGTCCTCGTGGGTAACCAGTAAAGTGTATGAATCACGAGCATACGAGTGGTTGACGTTTTTCTGAAAGATCAGTGCTTCATCCATTTCGAAACGACCATCCACACCAGAAGAAACCTGGGCAACGATTCTATTTTTTTGGCCATATCGGCTGTATTGATAATATAGACTCACTTTAGCACCTGCAACAGGTTCAGATTTTTCATCCACTATCATTCCTGAGCAGGATAATCTAGGGGCTTCGCTATTCGCGTCCCCTTCTATTGCGGTTAATTCCCCTTGTTTATTCTCATCTTCCTGTGCAGTTAAAACTAAAGCACCACATCCCAGGACAACGGAACTGACTATAGCTAAGGTCAGGTAGATTCCGAGTGTGCTGATCATCGATCTGTTAGACTCGGGGTTTAGAATCGATTCTATTCGCTGAGTCAGTTTCCCCGATTACCGAGCCATCATCATCATTTGAACGGGGGGTGTGGTCGATCTTTGCCGTTTTGATCGAGCAACGGATAGCAGAACCTCAGCGTAATTGCTCGCCTCGCAACCCGAGCCCAGCACCCGGTCATCACAGGCTGCCTCCTGTTCTCTTGCCAGTCTTCGCCGCAAAATCCATATCAGAGGATTATGCCAGTAAAGGGCGGATGTTAGTATTGCAATATTCCACCATAGGCAGTCATTTCTATCAATATGTGCCTGTTCATGCCTGAGCACGACTTGAAGTTTTTCCCTACTCCAATCAACGTAGGCTGAAGGCAGTAATATAACCGGACGAATCCAGCCAAACATGCTTGGTGATGATATATCCTGCGATACAAGTAAAGGGGATCTGCAATCGATTCCATGTATTGACTCAGCTGATATCAACTGAGCTCGGCTTACGATGCGTTGACTCTTGATCCATTGAAAGATCCAGCGCAACAAAAGGAATAAGAATCCACTAAGCCAGGTTATGAATAAAAGCGGTCGCCAATCGATGGTATTTCGAAAAACGGGAATTGATTGGACCGGATCGAATTCTATTTGCCCGGATGAATTAGTTAACATTCCGGACTCGTTTACCAAAATGGAAACACTTTCAGAAATAGATTGGTTATCGTTTATATAAGGGATCCGATTATCTATCTGTTGAACTTTATCAGCCGGGTTAACTACGGAAACCGGCAGTCGAAATAGAGAATCGATTGGTATAAACGTGATGCAAAGAATCCCTAAAAAAATTGCTGCAATCAGGAAGTGCCTTTGCGCGGCCGATCGCCTGAAAAGAAGCAGAAGGGCAAGTAATCCTAAACAGGCAAAAACCACCGTCCGGATATTTGCTGAAAGCCACCACTCGGTGAAAAATGTACTCATGATTTCTTTTCTGGGCCTTTCTTTCGTTTTCGTACTTTAGCGATCAGCTGCTCCAGTTCCTCTAGCTCGGCATCAGATATATTCTCTTCTTCGCTATCAATCAGGTTCGCAAATAGTTCGGTCCGACTGCCGCCGAATAAGCGGTTGACCATGCCTTTTAATAGTGAGTGTTTGGCTTTGGAGCTATCCATCACAGGGCGGTAAACGTATTTTGGGCCATCATACTCCCGCTCGATTAACCTTTTCTCCAGCATGACTCGAAGCAAGGCCCGTACTGCAGCATTGGTGGGTGGATCTGGAATTGATTGCTCAATTTCTCTGGCTGGCGCACTGCCGTTGACCAGTAGGAATTCCATCACCTGGCGCTCCCGTTTGGTCAGTTTTTGATACGGATCCTTCATGTTCTTCTGCCTTGTGTTGTTTTTACAGCATTGTGTTGGAAAAGCAACACTTTTGTTTTACCGGTACAAAAAGTGGTTGTTCAACCTTCAGAAATACTTCATCAATAAGCCGGATAAGTTAGTGGTTTCTCAGAATCGGCTTTTAGGGGCCAGTGTGTTTAATTTCTATCTTTCCGATTATCAGCTATCAGCCGCCGAGCATTGCCACAGCAAGCACACCTAGACAGCAATCTTGGAGTGTATCTCCTCGGACGGTTCAGGGTGTCTTGGGGATTTTATCGAGGAAATTAACCTGCAAACCAAAAGTGGAATAATTTTTTACTGACCTTAATACTGCTGCGATGCCCTTCGAGAAAAAAATCCATGCTAATCCGGTAGAATCCCTTGGCCGCCAGGCCATCCATGCAAAATCGCACCCTTCGAGCAACAGCCTTCGAGACGCCCCAACTCCCCACCTCCTTGTCTCCTTCTCTCAGAGCGAAGCGACACAGCACTTTTTATACTTCTTCTCACTACCACACGGACAGGGATCGTTCCTTCCGATCTTCGGTTCTTCATTGCGCACGGTCTGGACTGTGGAGGGCGGGTAATCTGGCTCATCGAAAAAATCCAAATCGCCTGCGCCGTAGGTATCTCCATCAGCGTCGCCATCACCAGCTTCCTCGCTGGGGCGATAGGGTGCACTACCCACCCAGTCTTTACTCTTCAGACTGCGCATCTCCTTGGCCAAAGAGACTGGGGTCATCTCTTTTCGTTTGGTCTGCATCTCCCACATTTGACACATGATGACGTTGCCTAGGGCGTGGATCGCCTCGTGTCGATTCAGCCCTGCAGACATCAGCCGATCCATTTGCTCGCCAGTAGGAGTGTCAGCTTCGTTTAGAGCGACTTGGTTTTCGACGATCAGGTGCATGATACAGTGTGCCTCGAAGCCCTCGCCTATTCCGGCCTCGTAGTCGTGTAGTGCGCTGGAGATCAGGTATTGCTTTTCACCATCGTCCATATCCAGCCACTCCTCGGGATCGGGAGCTACCAGAGGGTCGTATGCAGCGTCGGGGTCGCCTAGCATCGATAGGATCGAGTCGGGATCGTCGAGCAGCGACTGAGTCATGTCCTGGATCTCTTGAAATTTTTTCTGCCACGTCTCGGTCAACTCGGGTTTGTCGATACCTAGCACTCGGTAAAAGGCATATAGTATCAACTCCACATCTAGCAGATCCTCCTGCCCGTGCTGCAGACACAGCTGCTCGGCAGCCGCTAGGCTATCTTCGGTGGCATGGTAGGCGACTGCAGGGCCTAGTAGCAGCCTAGCGTGGTGCTCTAACTGGTCATCTTTTATAGCGGCGATCAGCGGTGCCTCTAGCTCTGGTATCAGGTGCTGCTCGAGGATCTCGGCGATGATCAGGCTACTCAGATCGCTCAGCTCAGCATACCGTTCCAGCAGCTGGAGCAGATCGGCAGGCTCGGCCTGGCGAGCCAGTGCCCGGCCCAGGGCATCCTCTAGACGGTCGACTTCTGCACCGAGTATTTCGAGCCATTTCTCGAAGGGTATCGGCATGGGCTGGTGCTGGGCTAGGATCAGACCTACCCAAAGGCGGATGGTGTCTTTTGACCATTGGTCGTCGTCGAGCTGCACGGGCATCGCTAGCCAGTCGCTCAGTAGATCTCGATCGATACTGCCATCGATGGCAGCCAGTCGCTCGCACCAGCTAAATAGAGCATGTTCTTCAGCCTCCTCCAGATCGCTCTCGGGTTCCCTGGTGGTCTCGATTAGGCGAAGGATATTGGCCATGCAGGTATCAGCATCTAGCTCGGCGATCTGCGCCTGCGCCTGCAGATCCTCCACCACGTCGGTGTCTGCCAGCGAGTCGATCTGGCTGAGTCTAGCGCTCAGCTCTGCACTCTCAGCGAGTGGCGCTACTAGTAGCCAGCTAGCTGCGGCCCCTAGGCCCAGTTGTTTCGCCCTCCCAGAAGCCTCGTCGCTAATGTGCGCTCGCTCTATGATGTCGACCAGCCGCCTAGCAGAGTCCCTATCTAGCGGTAGATCATGCAGATTGTGGATATTCTGGAAAGCTCCCACAAGCCCATGCCGTTCGAGCATATCCAGCGCCAGAGCAGACACTGCCGCCGTGCTACCGGCCTTAGATTTACTGACATACTCCAGCATTCCAGATCTGACGAAAAAGTCATCGTGCTGGATACCTGCTAAGATTTCTTCCTCTCCGATCAAGCTCATGCACTGCGGTAGCGACGATCGGGCCTAGATTCAAGCTCTTCCTCGCAATCGCACGCCTGTACCTGCCCCAAAGCTCCCCTAGAACCTACAACAGCCACCACTCATACATCTAACAGCAGCGTTACACCGTAGATACGATTTCAATCGAATCATTCGCATCTGTGAGTAGGTCCCACGAGATCACACACTCTCAAGAAGCCCCGATAGTATCCCCAGAATCTATCTAACCCCGTGTGCAACCACTAGCGAAGATCCTCCTACAGATGCGCGTAGAGGCAAGAAAATGGGGCCTCAAGAACCTCCATGCAAATCCCTTAGACTCCGCAGGTCGCAAGGCCATCTATGCAAGATCGCGCCCTTCGAGCCGCCTACCTTATCTGCTGTCTAAATTCCTAAATTCGCTCCTCCGCTATCTTTCCTCTGAATCCATGTCGCGAGACCATTTGCAATCGCTAGGCATTCGTATCACTTGGAGTTGGTCTCATCAGGTGAATACTCGCTAACGAGTTTAGCTGCTATCTCAGGCGGAATATTGCCACCGCCGTTTTCGACAAGCTGACTCAGGAACATTTCCAGTTCAGGGTCCATGGGTGCTTGCTTTTTGGGTTCCGAAGGTTCAGGTAGGCGGGTAGTCCATTCATGGGCTCCTGCGGCATAGATGCTGTAGTGATCTGAGCTATGCCTTTTGTAATTCACCTGCTGATCTTCGGTAAAGCGGTCCCGCGCATCATGGATTCCTGCGTCTGATAGAGAGGCAGGATACTCCCCATGCACTAGGTAGTAGCGCTTGAGCTGACAGCCGATTACAGTTATCTCGTACCTCTGCTGGATTTCTATGATGCGGTCCCCTATTTTTCCCATATTGGGAATTGTCGCCCCGAAGAATATCAAAACTAAAGTCGGTCGGGCTTTCCATGCTGAAAATTCTTCCTCTGCCTGCTTGGCTATTTGTAGAGTGAATTCGGTGGCCAATCTATCCTCTTTCTGATCCCAGAGAATCGAATTAGCAAAGGCACTATGACTGGTCGCTAGGTGGTGTTGGATCACTTTTTCCATCCGCCTACCTTGGTATTTATTCTTTGCATTTTCATAAACACCAGACCGCATTTCAGCGTCGTCCATAGCGATCATCGTTTTGGTCCACTCTGGCATGGTCTGCGTTATCTGGATGCGGCGGCATTCTTCCTCCAGCTTCAGCAGTGATTCCTCATCCCAGTTATCACTCTGTAGGCTGAACCACAGTTTATCAGTTGCGATACCTAGCATCGCTATCTCGACCAATAAGCCTACCAGATTCGGCACAGTTTCCCCGATACGCTCAGGCAGCCGGATTGCTGTGCTGAAGTCTCGTAGACCTACTTCGATATCGCCAGACTCGATGTGACTGTAGGCTCGATACGTGAGATACTTTTGAAAAGCATTTAGCTCGCCCATATTTATCACATAGTGAGGCTCGGTCCCCGATCGGTTTACCGCTTCATGGACTACCTGCATAAAGGCCTCGTCCGCAGACCACAGATCCTCCAGGGTAATTCCTGGCTTTAATTTTGGGTGTTGAATTCGATGGTCGTTTAGAGAAAAAATTGGCTCCGTCTCCACAGCTGCTTTGAATCGATCCATCGCTTGCAATGCCCTGGGCCTCATTTCGCCAGTCCAAGCCCAATCTACGATTCCTGGCGCCTTCAAGAAATTGTCCTCATCAGCAACGGGGCCATAGTCGGGCATCTCAAAGGTCACACCGCGTTCCTCCCACTTGTCCAGAAATGCCTGATGCCGGATAGGCCCACTGTGGACATAGGCTAGCCGTCCCGCAAAAAACAGAACCACAGGCACCAAAATGATTCCTAGTATGATTTTCTTCAAAATCCCCATCAGCAAATATAAACGAATATTATAATTTCCATAATGAAAATTCAGTATGATGTCTAAATTGATTCGATATTCGAGCTTTCCTAGAGCTCTGGGTTCCGAAGGATAGGGGCGAGATAAGTGCAAATGGTGACAGGCGAGTGTCACCAGGCGAGTGTCACCAGAAATGAAATTCCTTGATACGGTTTGGCGCGAAGTGGTGTTTTGCATGGATGGCCTATCAGCGCGCCTCCCCCCGGCTATAGCTTCCTCCTTCGGTCTTTAGATGACGTATCGGAGCACTAGATAAACCACTCCGGTCGAGCTTTGTCTCGATTGCCCAAGTGCCAGCCAGCGCCCCTAGGCTGAAGAAACTCTACTCGCTGATGCTCGCAGCCACAGGTGGGAAATGAATGTGGCAACGAACGTCAAGAGAGTGGAAGCAGAGCCTACCCGCCGAGCCAGCGCCCCTAGGCTGAAGAAACTCTACTCGCTGATGCTCGCAGCCACAGGAGGATAAATGAATGTGGCAACGAACGTCGAGAGAGTGGAAGCAGAGCCTATCCACCGCTCATAGGCTCTGCGGACAGGTTAGACCATCTAAACTTTTAAATCGGTAAAATGTCTTTGGCTCAAGTAGCGTTTA
>JAHDID010000024.1 GCA_020630975.1 Verrucomicrobiota bacterium | reverse complement strand
ACAACGATAGAAAGGGGGCTGTAGCCGATGAATTTCAGGCTATGGGATGACTGTGGAAATAGTACTCGGACTGAAGCCTGTTCAAATGGAAGACAAATGGTTCATCTATCACAAAGAAGGGTGGCTGTATTTTCACAGAAGTTGGACCGGAGCATTGATCTATTGGATGAAACTAGACGGTAGCCCGAGTGGGGTGAGAGTGGCGGAGTCTTGGGTTAACAGAAATCCGGATGAATACAATGCTACAGACACTGAATACGATAGGTATTTGGTAGATTTTATTATTCGGTCAAGCTTGCTCAAACAAGATGTAAAATTTCCTATTCGAACATCAGAAAACACAATCCAAAAGAGAATTCGTCAGCATTCCATCAACGAAACTGGCTACGCGGAGAAAGAGATACCCACCCGCAAACCTTGGTGGAAATTTTGGTAGCCACCACCGTTGGCATTTTTGTCCCAACAGATCGCCCAATCAAATCTTCTCCCGAAAGGTCACGATCGCATCTCGTGTCGACTCCAAACGCGAGCACTCGACCAGCCAGTCTAGATCAAGCCCCGGCAGTTGATCACTGTTCTCGACCTGTCGGTAAGTCTTTGCTTCATCATCATAGCAATGCACCTCCAGCCGATCGTTTCTCCAGATCCATAGCTCTGCTACTGGGAACTGAGAGTAAAACTCTCGCTTGCTCAAGCCTCCAGAAGTCAGCGCCACTTCCACCACTAGATCCGGCCACTGCTTATTTTCACGCAGGCAATAACATTCATCTGGCTCACCACCTGCCGTTTCTGCTTTGGCCATGGTGTAATTTCCCTTACCAAAAAAGTCGATTCCCTTTTCGACACACCAGCACTCGACCAAACAGGCTATGTGAGACTTACGATTTTCGTGGTATTCCGATATGTGTGGCTCGATCTCGAGCTTTCCGTTTAAAAAGCGAATACCAACCCCAGACTCCTCAAACAACTCCTCGATCGATAGATACTGCTCCCAAGTGAAACCCCACAGCACCAGCGAATTTTGCTCTGGAATCGGTATGGACTGGGCTAGCATGGTAAAATCGGCGTTAATCCCCCCTAAATTCAATAGGGTACAATTTTGATTCAATAGGGTACAATCCCCTTTTCACTAATCAAGCCCCGCCCCCCACCTACTTCGACTCCAGTGCCCACTGATAAGTCGCCCCTTCCTCCACCTGGACAGTAGAGGGATCGAATTCGGCGAGCTGATCATGAGTCCGCAGCCGGTCCTTGGCGGCGCCTGTGGTCTCCCAGATACTGGCAGAAAAGCTGACTTGGCTGTGGCCTATCACTGGACCTGCTGACCTATCGCGCACCGCAAATTTACCGTTACGGATGCGGACTGTTACTATAGGTAGACCGGGTCTGTAGGGGGTGAAAGTGATCGTGCCCCAGCTGACAGGCTGCCCATCTAGACTGACGGCTCCAGATACTTTGGCTCGCTCCACATTCTTCTTTTCGGCATACCAGCCGTTGCTACGCAGCCAATTGTCGAGATGCCCTGACCAGGTGCTCAGGATAGGATCTCCGCCATATAGGCCGACTCCATGGGGGCCGTTTTGGTAGATATGTATTTCCGCTGGGATGTTGTGCTTTTTCAGCCCCATATAGTAGAGAATGCTATTCATCGGTGGCACAGGGGTGTCCGCATCGGTATGGAAGAGAAACGTCGGCGGCGTGTCAGCAGTGATGTTTTTCTCCGACGACACATGAGCGACAGCCGCAGCATCGTCTTTTTTGTCAGGCCCCAGCAGGTTGCGCCGCGAGCCACCATGCGTCACACCTGTGTCCATGCTGATCACCGGGTAGCATAGTATCGAGAAATCTGGCCTAGCACTGTGCTCATCCAGCGCATCGATAGCTTTATAAGCTTTCTCGCCAAATTTCGTAGATGCCATGCTCGCCAGATGACCTCCAGCCGAAAAGCCCATCACTCCGACCCGATCGGCATCGACCTTCCACTCACTGGCGCGACCACGCACCGTCCGGATCGCTCGCTGCACATCAGCCAGCTGAGCCGGAAAGTGGTGCCCCTGACTCCCTAGGCGGTAGTGCAGCACGACTGCCGTCACGCCTCGCTCATTAAACCACTGGGCTATCTGGTGCCCTTCGTGATCCTTGGCCAGACCGCCGTAACCACCTCCCGGACAAACGACTACAGCACAGCCGTTGGGCTCGGCCGCGGTATACAGATTCAGACTCGGCGTGCCTTTCTCGTCGTAGAGCGCTCTTCCCTCGCCCGCGGACCAAAGTGGCAGAGTCGATGTCTGAGCCAGCGTGCTACCCGTGAGTAATACCAGCCCTCCTATAGCCGCGATCAGTGCCTTAGCGTCCATCCAGACAGCTAATCATGTCGGTGAAGCTTGAGAAAGTCCCAATCCACGCTATCTAGGGTGCGATGTCTGCCGCCACGTCTACAGCCAAGGCCCCCGTGATGTCGAATAAGGCAAAAGTGATCGGCCTGCTCGCGGCCACACTGATCCGTATCGTCAGTGGCACGCTGCGCTGGAGGCTCGACGACAAAGCCGGTGTGACCACCGATCCGCCAGAGGGCCAGATGATCTGGGCATTTTGGCACAATCGGATCTTTGCCGTGCCTGTGATGTATCGGAAATTTTTGCGCTCTCGCAGAGGTGCCGTCCTGACCAGCCCCAGCAAAGATGGCGCCATCATCGCCTCCACCGTCAGCCAGTTTGGTGTGGACTCGGTACGCGGCTCCTCATCGCGAGGAGGGCTGCGAGCTCTACTCGCACTGAAAAAATGGATCGACGATGGCTACGATGTCGCCATAACCCCAGACGGCCCCAGAGGCCCTCGGTATCAGCTCGCACCAGGCATGGTCATGCTAGCGCAAAAGACCGGTGCATCGGTGCTGCCTGTACGGGTGGAATACTCCAGCTATTGGCGGCTGAAAAGCTGGGACCAGTTTCAGATCCCTAAGCCTTTCTCAAAGGTCGCCGTCACCTTCGAGCCACTGCAGACTGTGGCCAGCGATGTCGATGAGGAAGCTTTCGAAGCGGCACGCGCGGAGATCCAAGACGTCCTAAATCCAGATGGGGAGACGGAGTAGGTCCTTGGAGATTTTAGGATCAGTTAGCTACATCATCACGGCGCATTTTTTCCCCCTCTCATCGTGGGTCTGGGGCATCATTTCCCAGACTTTATGAAATCGATTCTCACTCTGGCCTGCTCGCTCTGCCTTTTGGCTATCACTGCCTTTGGCGAAGAAAAATCTCAGCCTAACTTCGTCATCATTTTCACCGATGATCAGGGTTATGGCGACTTGAGCTGTTTTGGCTCAGAAACCATCAAGACTCCCAATATCGACCGACTAGCCACTGAGGGCCGCAAGTTCACCAACTTCATGGTAGCCTCGCCAGTGTGCACCCCATCGCGAGCCGCATTACTCACTGGCTGCTACCCAAAGCGCGTCGGTATGCACCAGCATGTGCTTTTCCCAGCCTCGACCAAGGGCATCAATCCCGAGGAGTACACCATAGCTGACCACTTGCAGAGTCAGGGCTATGCCACTGCTTGCTTCGGCAAGTGGCACCTCGGTCACCATCCCGAGACGCTGCCTCAGCAGGTGGGATTCGACACCTACTACGGCATCCCCTACTCGAATGATATGAATCACCCTGATAACAAGGGCAAACCACAGGGCGGGCACGTCGGCATGGACATCCTCTGGGCAGATCCTGAGTCCACCCTGACCAAGTGGAAAACTCCCCTGATGGAGAATGAAAAAATCGTCGAACTCCCCGTCGACCAGCGCACCATCACCCGCCGCTGTACGCAGAAGGCGATCGATTTCATCACCGAGCACAAGGATGAGCCTTTCTTCGTGTACGTGCCGCACTCGATGCCGCACATCCCACTCTACGTGCCCGACGAAGTGCGCGATCCCGATCCGAAGAATGCCTACACCAATACCATCGAGCATATCGATAGCGAGGTAGGCCGTCTGCTCGACCACATCGACGATCTCGACCTGACCGGCGAGACCTACGTGATCTACACCACCGACAATGGACCCTGGCTCTCATTTCAGCATCATGGGGGCTCCGCAGGTCCACTGCGCGAAGGCAAAGGCACCACATTCGAAGGCGGCCAGCGTGTGCCCTGTCTCATGCGCGGCCCGGGTATACCCGCAGGCACCGAGTGCGGGGATCTGATCGGAACCATCGACATGCTGCCAACCATCGCCACACTCAGCGGCAAAGCCCTTCCTGACGGAAACAACCAGATCGACGGTATGGATGCCTCCGCTCCCGTTCTTGGCAAAGGCGAAAGCCGACGCGATGTGTTTCTTTACTACACCTCACGTGGCGAGATCGAAGGTATCCGCATGGCTGAGTGGAAGCTCCTAGTGAAAAAGCCCAACCAGCGCAAAAAGAAAGGTAAGAAAGCCCAAAAAGCGGGCAAGCAAGAAGAGCCCAAGCCACAGATCCACCTTTTCAATCTAGTAGAAGACATGGGCGAAGCGAACAACCTAGCTGAAGAATATCCCGACATCGTCAAGAAGCTCAGCGATCGCATGATCTATCTGGATCAAGAGATCACTGAAAATGCACGCGAGCCTTGGCACAAGCCGGAGGCGTAGCTTTGAGTTCAAGGGGCTGCTTTTTTAGATGCACGGCAGGCTGAGCCATATCCTTCGGCCAAGGTAGCCGGGCAGCTGAAAGCAACCCCTCCTTGGCTGAGGCTGCGCTCTAAACCCACTCTAACCACAGTCCACTCTTTCCTGATCCCTCCATCGCTGAATTAGCGGCGCCACATCAAATGGCACCACCTCATTAGTCTTCGTAGTCGCGAGGTCATGGAGCTTTCGATTCAACTTTGCCATATGCGGATTTTTCCCACCAGTCTTGCTCAGCTCGACATCACCACCCAGACTCTCTTTTAGAAAATCCCAATACTCATTCACCTGATCCGATAAGACATCTTCTGGTAGATCTTTGATCGCATCACAATCGTAAAACAACCGAACCGGTCTGCCTGATATACCCAACCGAAGCGCGACTATGACAGCAGCAACTAAAGCGATGGCTGCCGAACCTACTATCTGATAATAAGCCTCAACCGCATCGAGCGCTTTGATGCCAGCTGTAGACTCGATCCGCAGGCGAATCCCCACCAAATACTCACCCTCACGCGAACCTCTACGCCCACTCACCGTGATCCGTATCTCCTTCATCCGCTCGACTCCACCAAAGTAATTCCTCACCCGGCGTCTTTTAATCCGCCATTTCTTTTGCCCTCGTGCCGTAGCCGGTACGAATAATTGTAAAGGCGGTCCTTCACTATCATCAGTAGTGACTGGGGCGCTCTCTTGGATCTTGCCTTTTGCTAAAATACCACGAGGCTTGATTCCAGGCAGAGGATCTAGCGTCAGTGTAGAATTTTCGCTATCTAGGTAGATCGATGGGATTTGATTATCCAGCAGCGCATTGTGAAACGGCCGATCACGCGTGATGAAAACAGTTCGCCCTTGCTTGGCTAAATAGTGGGCTAAATCAACATCCTGCCGCCCCGCCCACTGGTCGGGCAGATCTTCGACATGACCGACAAATATCGATTTCTTGCACTGATATAGCGTCGCCTGAGCTTTGTTTTTGGATACATTTTCGTCTAGTAGAGCCCTTTCAAAAACACGCTTTCTAACCGGCACTCCACGCTCCCAGTTGGAAAATATCTCCCGGATACGCTGGTTCATCTTCTTCGTCGCGCCCGCCTGCCAGACTTGTAGCGCTTTGTGATATCGCTCGGGACCGGCAGCCTCTACCATATCGAAGATGGCGAAAAGGACAGGATGCGGCAGATCCACAGAATTGACGAAAAACTCAAGCTCATGCCTATCTAATTTGCCGATCTGCTCTGCTGCGAGTGTGAAAACCTCGATGGCCAGCCCCCTGTCAGTAAAGCCCAATAGCGGGAATCCGTCGACGCGAATAATCTGTAGGTACCCGTGCTCGATACACCAGTGAACCATCTGCAGCACGGCTGGCTCAGAATGATCCGCTAGCGCTCCGTGGGCCGGATTGTCTAGGTAGGGCTGGATCTTCTGTGCCTTCGACCCTCGTAGGATTTTGACCAAGGTTGTTCGCCCGCCTACTCCCGCCAAGGGGTCTGCCGCACGCAGAATCTTTTCGATATCGGCACGGTCCAATTCCTGGATATCACCAGAGTCTAATTCGGGTGGCGGCACGCTGCGTTGATTTCGTCTAGCCATAGCAACTATCTCTATATCGTATCTATCGGAGCCAGTAGCATCTCCAGATCATTCTGGCTCAGGCTCTTCATCCCACCCTCATTATCTTTCGCCTCTCCTCCAGCCAAAACACCCTGTGCTAGATCAGCTTTCTTTTGCTGAAGCTCGAGTATCCGCTCCTCTATGCTGCCCTTGGTGACGAGTCGATAAACAAAGACGGGATTCTGCTGCCCCATGCGATGCGCACGAGCGGTGGCCTGCTCTTCCACTGCAGGATTCCACCACGGATCGTAGTGGATCACACAATCTGCTGCCGTTAGGTTTAGCCCCGATCCGCCCGCTTTTAGACTGATCAAGAAAACGGGGACATCACCATTCTGAAATCTATCGATCACTTCCTGCCTCTTCCGAGTCGCTCCAGTCAACTTCACATGGCCGATCTGCATCTCGTCGAGTGCCCGCTCGATCAGCTTGATCATAGAGGTGAACTGCGAGAACACTAAAATACGGCGTCCTGCCTCTACCTGTTGATCAATGAGATCTTTGAATACCTCCAACTTGGCCGAGGTCTTCACCTTTTTCGCTGAATCAATCTTTAACAGCTGAGGGTGACAACATATCTGGCGGAGCTTGAGAAGAGCGTCGAGTACGATGATGTGCGAGCGATTCAAGCCCTTATCCGCTAAAGCCTCGCGGACTCGCTTATCCATCGCAGCACGGACAGATTCGTAGAGCTGGCTCTGAGCCGTATCTAGAACGACGTCTTGCACGATGTCAGTACGTGGCGGAAGCTCTTTTAGTACATTTTCTTTCGTCCGGCGAAGGATCAAAGGGGCCATCTTACGCACAAGCTGCTCTCGGCGATTGCTGTTATCATGTACCTCTATCGGGTTCTGCCAACTGCGGCGAAACTGGTCGTGTGCCCCGAGGAATCCCGGCATCAAGAAATGCACTATACTCCATAGCTCACCGAGATGATTCTCCATCGGTGTGCCCGTCAGGCATAAGCGGTGCCGCGATCGTAGTTGGCATGCATTCTGTGCCATCTTCGACTTTGGGTTCTTGATCATCTGTGCTTCATCTAGAATCACATAGTGGTACTCATGCTCTAGATGGATATCGATATCTCGGTTGATCAAAGCGTAGGATGTAATCACCAAATCAGCCTGATCGATTTGGTCAAAGCGCTCTTTCCGATCATTACCGTGTAATAGCAGAGTCTTCAGACGCGGCGTAAATTTCTCGGACTCAGCCACCCAATTCGTTACGACACTCGTCGGTGCTATGATCAAAGATGGATTCTTGTGCCTGCGGCCTGACTTCTCGACCTGGATCGAGGACAGAGTCTGCACTGTTTTCCCCAGGCCCATATCATCGGCTAGGATACCGTTTAGCCGATGCTCCCTCAAAAACTGTAGCCAGTTTAGTCCTTCTTGTTGATAAGGCCGGAGCTCAGCCTTCAGGGTTTTCGGTAGTTTCACTGTTTCGATACCCTCGAAGTTCGCTAGCTTCTTGCCAAATTTACGCAAATGGCGGGCCGTCTCGCTGTCGTCGCATGGTATCGCTTCTGCGATCTGTGCAGCTCGCAGAGGATGGAGATGCAGTACTCCGCCATCCTCATAGTCGAACAACTCTGACAAGGCCTGGATTAACTTGCCCAAAAGATGCGTAGGGACTGAGACGAGAAGATTCTCCTCAGCTACGTACACAGGCTGTATCTCATGCTCTGGGGTATCGATCATCGCCTGATAATCGATCTCGCCACGAGTCTGCTGTAGCACACCAGCTATCACAGGGATTAGACTTAACCTCCGACCATCATGCTCGAAGCCGTAGTCATACTCCATCCAATCAATATCGTGGGTCGAAGGCGAAAACTCTCCATACCATTTGCTAGGACTAGCAGTCTGGAAAAAGAAGCTATCATCTATCTCGACCTCCCAGCCAGCCTTTTCTAGCTTTGGTATCTGAAGGGTCGCAAACTCCTGCCAATAGACCAAATCGGGGACCGGGCAGTCATAGCCCACTGCTAAGTAATCAGAGGAATCCCCTATGATCAGTCCAGAGTCTTCGTGCTGGCTAGCAGTCTCCAAACCAATTTCATAGAGATCTGCGACCAACGATTTCTCCACCTCGAAATCTCTAGTGAGAGGCACGACTTCTTGACCATCTACAAACACCACATTCTTACCATGCTTAGAAATAGGTTTTTCGAGCAGGCGCTCGCCATAGCGAAATGAAAGCTCGGCCACCCCAAGCTCGCCTTCGCTAGCACCCGATACGCCAACTAAATTAAAAATCGAACTAAATGCAGGTCTAGATCGTAGCTCTATGCAACGTAGCACCAGTCTGCCCGTAGGTTTGGCCATCGTGCCAATCTGCTTTTCTACCTCCGGCAAGCTCGGCAATACTCCTGTCCCAGTATCAGACACTACAGAAGCAGCAGATAGTGTCTGGTTCACTTTCTCGAAGTAGCTGGGTGAGATAGCTGGGGCATCGAGCCAATCTTTCACCGATATGCCACCTGGCAGATCGATCAAAGCTTCTCCCCACGTGGCACTGGCTCTGTCGACATAGACCGGTGGCTGGGTATCAAACACTAGCACCGGCTTTTGAGTTTCCGTGAACCGCACTGCTGAAAGACTATCACCACCGGAATCCATGACCCAGTGCGCCTCTACAGCTTTAGGCTTCCCTTTCTGCAATGGTGCATCACCTGGCAGGAAGGCAATCACCCTATCTTCCAAAGCCTGAACCAATGGCCCAAACCACCTCTCATCCCGAGGGGTGAACACATAGCCCGCCTTGGTAAAGTCTTCACCTACCGCTAAACCTAAAAACGACTGTATCCGCTCCTGCTCCACATTTGGCACAAAATCGGGGTAATTACGCTCTACCAATCCCTCTGTCCCAATGCGCATCGGGGCATTAAAGTCTCCCGACTTTAGTCGTTTCACCTTACAGATATCTAGCCCTAAAACTCCGCCTCTGTCTGGCAACTTAGAACCTGCGGGGGCAGTAGCCTGCAAATTGATCACTCGATAGAAGACACCCATTTGCTTCCACTCTGTATCCAGATAGTGCTCTGGTAGATCAGCTACGGGGCCCTTCACATCAGCGGCATCGGCGATTCGATTTAGCCATTTCAGCGTATCGGCACCAGCACCAGGTCTATGCGTCGACTCAAGATGATGCTCTGCCACATGAAAAAGCCTTTCAACACTTCGCTTGATGTCCACCACTTCCGATTCATCGTCATCGTCGAACTGATCAGCAAAGTCATCGTAAGGCTCGCCAAATTCCTCGGTAAGGTCTTCGATATGGAAAAGAGTCGCCGCAGTGTGCTTACAGAAGCTACCGACTGGGCAGCTACAATGAGCACTAAGATCGAAAGACCTACCGATCTCTAGAAACGTAATCTTAGCGGTATAGGGCCGAGATTGAGTCCCTGCTACCTTGGAGGTAATCTCTAGGCGTTTTTGATTGCGCTCAATCTGAAAACCACTGACCTGGCCTCGGTACCCATCGCCTCG
Organism: Verrucomicrobiota bacterium; assembly: GCA_020630975.1. Taxonomy (GTDB): domain Bacteria; phylum Verrucomicrobiota; class Verrucomicrobiia; order Verrucomicrobiales; family DEV007; genus Arctic95D-9. The sequence goes on along the minus strand of JAHDID010000024.1, from coordinate 79,322 downwards.
GCTCAGATCTCCACGGTCATACAGATCCTCCCAGTCAAAGTTCCACAGTCTGCCCCCCGCAGCTTCGAGTAGCTCCTCTTTCTCAGAAATGGTCATAAAGGCAAAGACCTGGATGTTACTCTAGAACAACCCCTCGATCTCCCCTGTCTCCGATAACCCAATCCGGTTTGCCGCCGGTACCTTGGGCAGGCCTGGCATGGTCATCAGATCGCCACAGACTACGACTAGGAATTCAGCTCCTGCTGAAAGCCGCACCTCGCGGATCGGAATCTGATGCCCTGTCGGGGCGCCGATTTTCTTCGAATCTGTGGAAAAGCTATACTGTGTCTTGGCGACACACACGGGGAAATGGCCATAGCCACTATCCTGAAAGCGCTCGATCTGACCACGCACGGCCTGATCGGCAGTGATGCCGTCGGCCCGGTAGATTTCTTTGGCGACTGTCTCGATCTTTTCCCAGAGAGGCATCTCGTCCGGATACAGCGGAGAAAAATCTGACTGTCCACCTTCTGCGATCTTCACCACCGCCTCGGCGAGCTCAGCTGCTCCAGCGCCGCCATCGGACCAATGGGTACAGCAGATCGTCTCGACCCCCAGACTACCGGCAGCTGCACGCACAGCGTCGATCTCGGCATCGGTGTCCGCTACGAAACGATTGATCGCTACCACAGGCTGTAGGCCGAACTTCTGTAGATTTTCGATATGGCGCTGCAGATTACAAAGCCCCATCTCGACAGCTGCTACATTCTCCTCTCCCAAATCCGCTAGTGCCACGCCTCCATGGCATTTCAGTGCTCGGACAGTGGCCACTACCACCACACAGTCAGGCTTTAGCCCCGCCTTGCGGCATTTGATATCGAGAAACTTCTCAGCGCCTAGATCGGCACCGAAACCGGCCTCGGTCACCACATAATCAGCCAACTTTAGCGCGGCCTTGGTAGCGATCACCGAATTGCAGCCGTGGGCGATATTGGCGAATGGACCACCATGCACCAGCACCGGATTATTCTCGATAGTCTGCACCAGATTGGGATTCAGCGCGTCTTTCAGCAGCACCACCATCGCCCCGACACCGTCTAGCTGGCGGGCATAAATCGGCTCGCGCTGGCGTGTGTAGCCGACGATGATCTGACCGATCCTACGCTCAAGATCAGCTAGATCCTCGGCCAGACAGAAGATCGCCATGATCTCCGACGCCACCGTGATGTCGAATCCATCCTGTCTCGGGTAGCCATTGCCCACTCCACCGAGAGCGACTGTGGTCTCGCGCAGAGCACGGTCATTCATATCCATCACCCGCTTCCAAGTGATCCTACGCTGATCGATGCCCAGCGCATTGCCCCAGTGGATGTGATTGTCGATCAGCGCAGACAATAAATTGTGAGCCGTAGAGATCGCATGAAAATCCCCCGTGAAGTGGAGATTGATCTCCTCCATCGGCAGCACCTGTGCTTTACCACCACCTGCAGCACCACCTTTCATGCCAAAGCAAGGCCCCAGCGAAGGCTCGCGCAGCGCCATGATCGCCTGTTTGCCGATGTGGTTCAGACCATCTCCGAGCCCGATCGAAGTCGTCGTCTTGCCCTCGCCAGCAGGGGTTGGGCTGATGGCAGTCACTAGGATCAGCTTGCCATCTGGCCGGTCGGATAAAGAGGCTAGAAACTCGGGATCCAGCTTTGCCTTGTCGTGCCCGTAAGGCAGCATTTGGTCGGCAGAAACGCCCGCCTTAGCGGCCACTTCCTGGATTGGCAGCTTAGTAGCCGCGCGAGCGATCTCTATGTCCGTTTGCATCGAATTTCAGCTAAACGAATAGTCAGGAAGGATCAAGTAATGATCGCGAATCGAGAAACAAAGTCGGATCAACACCGTGTTCCTAAAAGCTACTAGGAAAACCTTAAATGAAAGTTATCGACTCAACTGGGCGTATCGACACTTAGATTTTTAATAATTACAAAATCCAATTGATAAACTAGATCAATCCGCCATTCCCACATTCTGGCCCGAAAAACGAATTTCAAAACCCGTCACTTCAGCCGAAGACTTTCAATAATCAGATCCAATTCGCCTTCTGCGAACACCAACGCTTTATCTGGGGACGCTACTTTTACGTTTAGGTGATAGGCCCCCGACTCGTCGATAATGGAGTAAGTAGCGAACCCCATTTTCATCCAATCCCCAGTCTCTAACTTTGCTTCGTATGAAACGAGAACCCTTACACCAGAGGTATTGCTCGTCGAAACGATCTCCGATGACATCAATTTCACCTTTCGGTTCTCATCAACATCAGACAAAGACTCCAGCACTTTTTTTTCGATAATTAGAAGGGCCAATTTGAGGTGATCATCACCCACTCGCTTAGGCATCCCTTTCCTCACCCAGAGAACCGAAAAATTAACTCCTTGGGCCACGGCATGATAATCAAACCCGCGCAGATCATTCTCCTTCAGAAGTTTTCTATGCTTACCACGCAAATTGCCTACTTCAAAGACCACCGTTGGTTTAGTCGCGGTGTTCACGCTATCGACACCTAGAAACAAAAGGAATATCAAACCCAACGAAAAAACTGAAAAAACACCTATCCCAAGCCTATAGAACAGCCCTTTTTTACGCACAAAAATTAAAATCAGTAGGAATAAGATGATGGATACAGCCATCGGCACTAACGCCAAAAGAACTGCCATTATCAGCGTATCCCCCGTTTCATCAAATCCACCTTCTACCCTGACCTCGTGCGTCCCCAAGAGCAAAGCGAAAAGTAGACTCAACGCACTCGAACCCAAAACGCAGCACCAAAATGCCGTTTTCAACCGCCCGGGCTTGGGAAGCCTGAATCCCGATTTCGAAACTTGGTAGGGGTCGTTCATTCTACAAAACTAACCAGCCGTTGTTCACACACTAACAATATCCACGAGTTGCACAGGCACCTCATTGAGCTCCTTTGCCCTCTGCAAATCCACACTCACATCGACTACCCAATCATTCTGCTCCTCGGGATCGACTAATGTCTGTCGCACCTTCCAAACCGTCTTATCAGACATATCGATCTGGCAGTGGTGCTTAGCCCTAGCCTCGGGGTCGAGGCGGATGTAGTCGTGAGACTCCAGATAGGCATCTGATATCTCTTGCAGACGCTGGCTCGGCCAGTCATCTGGATTCTCGATCCACTCGCCGATGGTCGCATACTGCTCTTGGGCGAGATACTTTACGATATCCATAGTAGCGCGGCGCACCATCCGCTCGAAGGCACGCCGATCGCGAGTGATTGGAGGTGGGGCTGCGTCTTCCGCGGAGCTATCGACAGGACCTTCCTCAGCATCCGCCGACTGAGGGTCGCGGAGCTTTTCCCACTCCTCTACCAGACTGGAGTCGACACGCTTCACCTCTGTCTTTAGGTATTCCTCCACTTCCCAGACAGCTTCGGTCTTGGCTTGATCTGGCATAGTCTGGGCCAACACCTGGTACACCTCAGAGAGATGGCGTAGCAGCACTCCCTCGCTACGCTCGAGTTTGTAGCACTTCACATAGTCCTCGAAAGACATGTATTGCTCGAACATCTCCCGCGCGACCGACTTGGGTCGGATCGATTCTTTCTCAATCCATGGGTACTCAAGCACGAATTCATTGAACGTATCATAAATGAAATCAGCCCCTGGCTTGGGATGAGTCACCTCTTCCAATCGCTCGATCCGGTCATCATACTCGACTCCATCGGCCTTCAACTCGGCCATCAGTTCGGTTTTGAGTTTATCCACCTGTTTGCGCAGCACGATACTGGGATCCTCGAGAATCGCCTCTACCAGAGATAGCACTTGAAAGACATACTCGGGGGCTTCGCTATCTAGCTTAGGTAGTGTATCCAACAACCACAGACCTAGGGTCTGGTTGAGCGAGAAATCGAACTGCAGGTCGACATTAACCTTCACCTTCCGACTATCCGTTCGCTCCGCAAGAGGAATAATCTCGAGTACCCCACCCTCGACCAGACTGCGAAAGATCTGCCGCCCCCTTTTGCGCAGTGCTTTCTTTTTGGTATCGGTCTCGTGACTATCGTCGATCAACTGCTTCACCGCTGCGCAGCCATCCTCGCCATCGCGACTGAGAATATTTAGCAGAAAGTTGGGTCGCAGGGTAAAACTGGAAACCAGCTTTTCTGGGGCAGAATTCTGCAGTTTCAGGTAGGTGTTTTCATCCCACTCCACAAAGCCTCTTTCAGGCGGTTTCTTGAGTACCACTTTCTTGCCTTTTTGAGCCGCTTTCGCCCTCAGTTTAATATTTTCGATGGCGTGCTCAGGGGCCTGGCAGACGACATAACCGACGTCGTCGTAGCCACGGCGGCCAGCTCGTCCGCAGATTTGTTTGAAATCACGCACCGTCAGTGTCTTGGTGCCGGAGCCATCGTATTTGCACAGTTGGGTGAAGACCACGGTCCGGATCGGTACATTCACTCCGACGCCCAAAGTATCCGTACCGCAGATAACCTTGAGCAACCCTTTCTGCGTGAGCTTCTCCACCAACACCCGATACCTCGGCAGTAGACCGGCATGATGAATCCCCACGCCATGGCGCAAGAGTTTGGCGATTTCTTTACCATAGAGACTGCTAAACTTCGCATCAGCCAACTCGGCGGCGATCTGCTTCTTCTCCTCCTTGGTACAAAAGTTAGTCGACAGCAGATTCTGAGCGATCTGCGCACAGGCCAGCTGGGTAAAATTGACCAGATAGATCGGTGCCTTTCCCGCCTCGGCTAGCTCTGCCACCTGCTCTTCCAGCTTGGTCTCGGAGTAAGTGAACTCCAAAGGCACCGGCCGCTGGTCCGACTGTACTAGCACGGTATCCGTACCGGTCAGGTCGGTGAGCCCTTTTTGGAAAAGCGCCGTATCACCCAAAGTAGCCGACATCAGCAAAAACTTAGACTGGGGCAGTGTCAGTAGCGGGATCTGCCAGGACACACCCCTATCGCGATCGCTGTAGTAGTGAAACTCATCAATGATCACATCGTCGACCTTGGCAAAAGCCCCCTCTCGTAGCGCTAGGTGGGCTAAGATCTCCGCCGTGCAGCAAATGATCTGGGCATCGGCATTTACCGTAGCATCGCCAGTGATCAGTCCGACATTCTCAGGACCAAAGGTATTGCACAACGAGAGAAACTTCTCGTTGGCCAGTGCTTTGATCGGTACTGTGTAATAACTCGTGCGCCCCAGACACCAGCCCTGGTACTGCATCGCCAGAGCGACCATCGATTTACCCGACCCCGTCGGTGTGTTGAGGATGACGTTATTCCCAGCAAATATCTCGAGCACAGCCTCCTCCTGGTGATCGTACAGCTCGATCCCGCACTCGCTGACGTAGTCGAGAAAACCGACCAAAAGCTCGTCTGAATCGGTACTATCGACCTTCTGTAAGGTAGCAGACATGGTGGTAGGCAGCTCTGTTATCTTACTTCTTTTTCACCCCGTGATTCGGATCCTCACGACCATCGAAGTACTTCTCGCGGATCCATTTCGGCTGCCACTTATCGAGAGTTCGGTTGGCATTATCATACTGCGGCTGATGAGGAGCAGGCTCATCTACCGCTATCGGGTACGGATCGCCTTGCTTTAGGCGGTACGCGTCCATCAGCCCATACATACGGCTCAGCTCCTCGGCATAGGCCGGGTCATCGGCACGGTTTACCAGCTCGTGTGGATCGGCTTGTAGATCGAATAATAACTGGTGATTGATCAAAGGGTAGCGATACAGTTTCCACCGACCATCCGACACCGCTCGCTGATTGTCCTGAAACGGTAAAAACAGAGCTGGGTGTATCGCCTCCGTCTCGCCAGTCATCAATGGCTTGAGCGACTGCGAGTCGATATCCTCTGGAGTATCGATAGCTGTCAGATCGCATAGCGTCGCATACAGATCGTGTATGTAGCTATAGGCTGTGGTGGATGCTGCCTCTGGCACACCCGGCCCTCGCAGGATCAGAGGGCAGCGCATGCTCTGCTCATACACATTCTGCTTTCCGAGCAGCCCGTGACTACCCATACCCAACCCATGATCAGCGGTATACACGACGATCGTATCCTCTGCCAACCCCGCCTCATCCAGAGCCTGTAGGATGCGGCCGACCTGCTCATCGAGGTGAGTGACCAGACCGTAGTACTCGCATAGCTGATCACTGATCATCTCCTTAGTCCGTGGCCAAGGGGCCAGGCTCTCGTCCCGCCCCATGGTCGCTTGAGGCGCATTTTGGAAAGGGTGCTGTGCTGCGTAGTTCGACGGCAGTGGCGGCCGATCCTGATAATACATCTCGCGATACTCCTCGGGAGGATTGCGCGGATCGTGTGGCGCGAGGAAGGACACGTAGAGAAAGAAAGGTGCCTCACTATCTTTCTGCCCCGCTAGGTAGTCGATCGCTGCATCGGCAAACACCGTGCTCGAAAAGCCGCCTGCATCTCGCTTATCGCTCAAAGTCCCACCGGTGTAGTCCTGCACCTGAAAGTCCGAATGATCGGCCATGCCCCCCATGTAAAGTGCCTGCCCATCAGAAAAAGATTGGCGCAAAGTATTGAGACCATTGTGCCACTTACCGATGATGTGAGTCTGATAACCGCCCGCCTCCTGCAAGTGCTTCGGCAGAGTCACGACCGATTCGCCCCAGTTGTGCTGTGGCTTATCACGAGGCAGGCTCATCCAGTGCTGACCAGTCATGAGCATAGCGCGACTCGCCACACACACCGCTCCACTGAAAGAGCCCGCACAGTAGTTGCGCAAAAAACTGTAGCCATCACCCGATAAGGAATCGAGATGTGGCGTCTTGATATGAGGGTTGCCGTGAGCTGCGATGGTATCAGCCCGCTGATCATCAGCAAAGAGGAACAGGATATTCGGCCGGTCGGCAGCCGAGAGCCAACCACAGAAAAACAGGATCAAAAAAAGGGGCAAGACAGACCTCATAACAGCCTAGTCTTGCCCTCGCTTTAGAAAAAGCCACCTCAAATCGCCTCGGGATCGATACCCATCTCACGTAGTTTGGCAGCTAATTTCTCGTTCTGCGCCTGAGCCTGCTCTACCTGCTGCTCAGCCGCGTCAGCTCTAGCTCGCTCCGAGTCGATCATATCATCGGCCTCCACATAATCCAAAAAGACGTAACCGTCTGGTCTCGTGACTACGAGATGCAGATCATCCAAACTAAATGTCACCTCTGTCAGCGGACTTTTCCACCCTATCATATCAGGGATCTGCTCCAGATGGGATCCATCTCCGCTACGTATCCAACCCCGCAATTTACCGTCGTCAGGATCGTATTCGTAGTATTCCTTCACCTGAAACTTATCATACGCTTCGAGCTTTTTCTGCATCTCAGCCACAGAGTTGCCCGGAGAGAGCACCTCAAACACCACATCGGGAGCCTGGCCATTTTCCCGCCACTGCTGGTAGGAGCCTCGATCTCCCGGAGGCCTGCCAAAGGCAATCATCACGTCTGGGGCGTAGCGAGTTTTATTATCCCCCTCGACAGGGTACCAGAGCAAATCGCCCGCAACGAACACATCATCCCTATCTTTGTAGTAGCTATCGAAACCACCTTTCAGCGTAGCGATGTAGCGAAATTGTCGGGTATTGTCGGCCATAGGCTTGCCGTCTGAGTCAGGATACTGGACTGCCTCTCCCTCCTGATCGTAGAAGGGAGGGCTCATGCGCTCGATCTGTGCTATCGTTGGCGGCATACTCCCAGATTAGTCTGATTCCACTCAAAAGGCAAACGCTCTAGCCTATCGCCACCTGCCCAGCGCGATTGTAGCTGAGCTGGACATTAGCCGTGTCGCCCGCCCGTAGATCGCGGAAGGAGTGCTGTGTCTTCAGTCGATTCACGGGCATTGGCTCTTTGGCACCTGTTACCGGCTCTTCAGCGACAGGCTGCGGCTCCGGCAGCGTCTGCTCTACGGCGGTAGCGACCACCTGCTCGGAGCGCGGCGGCACATCATAGTTCAACTGAAACACTGCGGGATCTGCAGCGATCGGAGCCGATAGGTCTTCCACTGCAGCGGCCATCGTCTCGCGAGTGATGACAGGCTCGTGCGGCGCTAGTTCAGTGGCGGTCTGTGGCTCGTCTAAGCCTGGTCGGTAAAAGGCAAAAAAGTCTCCGAGATCGACGCCCCCCATCGCCTCGGCTTCCTTGGTCATAGCAGCATTTCCCACAGCGGTGTAGATGCCATTTTCCTTCGCGTGCAGAAACACATCATACGGACCAGCCACAGAAAAGAACTTGGTAACCAAGGGCAAGGTATCGATCGCAGTAAACAGCCCCACCAAGATCACATAAACGGTCAGGCAAAACAGCCCCTCGCCACCTGGCTTTAAGAAAAGATCGTGCAGCGCGATCGACTGACTCATCAAATCATTGCGCGGCTGTTCCTTGATCGTTTCGATTCTCTCCTGAGCGACCACGCCTAGCGCCGCAGCCTCTTCACGCAGATCAGCGATCTGCTGCTCGCTGGCCTCGATCTGGCCTTTCACCACTTCCAGCAGGCCATCCTGATTTTTGGCAAACAGTTCCATCTTCTGCTGCTCTAGAGCCTGGCGACTCGCCTCGGTGGCGGCTTGCGCGCTTAGGGTCTTTTCCATGACCATCGAGCTCATCTCGCTACGCTGCTGACTGATGGCCGAGATCTCGGAGCTCAGTCGCTCTACCTCAGCGAGACGCCACTCGATGTGATCCCGCTGGATCGCCCGTGCATTAGGCCCTATCCCCACTGAACCACTGCGGACACCGCGCACCTCATCATCATAGATTTTCTGCCATGCCTCCAAATCACTACGCACCGTATCGCGCTCCTCCTTGAGCTGAGTCAGCTGCGCATCGAGCTTGCCAAACTGATCGCCAAACGCTGGCCGCGGATCAGGCTGTAACAGAGGGTCCGCTACAGTGCTCTCCTCATTCATAAAGCCGCCAGCCAAGGTAGCCTGAAACTTCGCCTGATGAGCCGCTAACTGATCGGTAGCCGCTATGATACGTGAGTCGGCTGCCAGCTTCTGCTGCTCTAGCGTGTCCCGTACTTCGGCGATCTCGTGCTGCTTTTGTTTATCCAGCTCGGTCTGTATCGTATCGCGAAATAACAATAGTGTGAGCGGGTGCGATACCGTGAGCCCCATCAGCAATGCGATCGAGACTCGCAGAATAAACTGAGTGACCCGTTTTCCCTTGCTGGCAAAACCTCGATAGGTCGCCAGCAGCAATCGGTCGATAGTGAGGATGATGAATGCCCACACTAGGCAAAAGCCGATGATGATCCATAGTTGATCAGTGATGGTAGATACCGCGTAGGCAGCGGCAATCGTCCCGAAGGTGACTGGGACCAATACTGCCGCACCAAAGGCTTCGTATTTCACTTTTTCCCAGCGGGGACAGACTTTTGCGATGAGTTCGGCATCCGATCCGGATAACCAAAGTAGGGCTTTTTCGATTGGGTTTAGGGAGATGGCTTCGCGATCAGCGATGGTTTTCGTCATATAGGTAGGTAACAAGTAAGCGCCTGGCTGTGGCGCGAGGTGGTGTAGTAGCAGTCAGCCAAGCGCTTAGACACCACACGGTGAAAAGTGTTCACCGTTTTTTTGTTGGAATGGGAAGGTCTATGAGAAGAATGGGAGTAATGGGAAGAATGGCGCCATTCTTCCCATTCTTCCCATTCTTCCCCTACGGCACCACTACCTTCAGACACGCTGGCTTGATCTCGGCCAGCATCGGCGTCTGGCCGACCACATCGCCATCGGCCTGTACATCCTGCACCGGATTGGTGTGGACCTCGATCTTTTCTCCATGCCACTCGCTGAGTAGGTCAGAGGCGTCCAGGATCGGCTCGCCGACCATGTTTTTCAGCTGGTCGAGCCCCATCATCTTCATCGCTAGATCTTTGATGCCTTCGAGATTGGCTTGTTTGAGAAAGAATATATTCAGCTGCCCATCATCGATATCGACTACAGGGGAAAGGCCGAGACGCCCCACCCCCACGGTGCCGGCATTGGCGATCGCGCAGGCCACGCCACGAGTACCAGACACGACTTTCTTCCCATCTACGATGATGTCGTAGTCTGCACTGCCCCCCTCTTGGATGGCTTTGATCCCAGCAAAGATGTAGGCCCATTTGCCGAATTGATCCTTAAACTCGCGCGTAGCATCCTGCACCACGCCAGTCTCTAGCCCACAGCCGACACGGAGGAGGAAAGGTTTTCCATTGAGCAGGCCCACATCGATGGTGCGCACATTGTGCTGCTCGCGGCAGACCAGCTCGCACGAGCGCTCTAGCACGGTCGGCACACGCAGCTCCGAGGCCACCAGATTCCCCGTGCCACCACCGAGCAGTAGCATCGGCACATCGGTGTCTATCATGGCAGAGGCCACCTCCATCACCGTACCATCGCCACCATAGACAGCGACCACATCGGCCCCCTCTTCGACAGCTTTTTTGGCCAGATCATGGCCATCGCCCGTGCCGTGGGTGATATCGAGATCCCAGTGGATGCCAGCATCGCGAAACGCCTGATTGAGGATCGCCAGCAGAGGGATCTTCCGCGAAGGCGCGGGATTCACCACCACGCGGACATTCTTGGGTTTCGAGCGAGTGGTTTTTAGGGCAGTCTGTTTATCCATCTTTGGCGGAGGCAAAATTACACGCGAAGTTCGGTGAAATCCATTCACAATCTCCCCTTGCCAGACTCTCCGGATACGCGGATGACTCACACATGTCTAATAGTGAGTCGACCCTAGGAGTGGTCTTTGATATGGATGGTGTGCTGATCGATTCGCACGCCCAGCATCATCAGGCGTGGCTGCGCCTGAGCGCCGAGATCGGCAAGGAGATCACCCCCGCGCAATTCGACGAGTCCTTTGGCATGCGCAATGTCATGTGCATCCCTCATGTCTTCAAATGGGCAGATCCCGAGGATTACCAGCTGATCCACGACCTTGGCGAGCGCAAAGAAGAATTCTACCGCGAGATACTGGCCGAAGGCCCTCTAGAGCCACTTGCAGGCGTGCGCGCCTTTACCCAGCGTCTGACAGACGCCGGTATACCGGGCTCGGTCGGCTCATCCACCTCGCGTCTGAATATCGAGATGTGTCTGCAGGCCACGGGGCTAGATGCTTTCTTCGGAGCGAACTATACCGGTGCCGAGGATGTAGAAAATGGCAAACCCGCCCCCGATGTATTCCTTGAGGCGGCTAGAAAGATCGACCGCGCGGCAGAGCACTGTATGGTGATCGAGGATGCCCACGTGGGAGTGGAGGCAGGCCTAGCAGGCGGCATGCGCGTGCTCGCGCTGACCACCACTCATGCAGCAGAGACCTTCGCCGCTAGACCTCCACACCAGATAGTCAACTCCCTCGAGGAGGTGACGGTAGCCGATGTACTAGCCCTCTGGGCTGAGCGAAAGCTGTTTTAGCCGCGGCGGTGCAGCTCAGCTAGATAGCCATCTGCGTGATCGAACTGATCATCCTCGTCCAGCTCCACGGTATCATCCTTCGGAAAAAAGTGATGATCATCAGTAGGACCTGTGGCGGCCTCTCCCTCAGCGAAATGCCGAGAGACCCAGACCGCACCGAGCGATGACAGAACAACAGCGATAGCAACAAGCAAATATGAGAACATGGGGATGCGTGGCGTGAATAATCTTACTTAAGAAGTCTTAACTATAAATTAATTTTAAAATAATTCACCTTGTTTTTAAAAACATTTTTTACTTATCGCTATTTCTTTCCAATTCCTTGCCAATGAGTGGGCTTTCGGTAGCGTTATAGCCTTCTCAGGACCAGACCACTCACAGATATGCTCGCCGTGATCTCACCAGCCAAGACCTTGGACTTCGACAGCGCATGCCCTGCGCACTGTCCGACCCAGCCCGACTTCCTACCCGAAGCCGAGGAGCTGATCACCATCTTACGCAAGAAGACACGGCCCCAGCTGAGCGAGCTGATGAGCATCAGCGACAAGCTGGCCGACCTAAATTTCCAGCGCTACAAGAGCTGGCAGCGCCCATTCTCCGAGGACAATGCACGCGCGGCACTGCTCGCCTTCAAAGGCGATGTGTACACTGGGTTCGAGCTGGAGAAATACGGCGACGACGAGTTCGCCTTTAGCCAAAAGCACCTACGCATCCTCTCTGGGCTCTACGGACTACTGCGGCCCCTCGACCTGATCCAACCCTACCGCCTCGAGATGGGCACCAAGCTAAAATCTAAAAAGGGCAAAGACCTCTATAGCTTTTGGGCAGAGACGATCACCCCAGCGGTGAGCGCAGCCATCTCAGACAGTGGCTCCGACTGCCTCGTCAATCTCGCTTCCAATGAGTACTTCAGCTCCGTGCGCCAGGCCGACCTCGGTGCCGAGGTGATCACCCCTATCTTCAAAGACCTGAAGAACGGAAAATACAAGATCGTCAGCTTTTACGCCAAGAAAGCTCGCGGCATGATGTGTGACTACATGATCACAAAACAGATCACAGACCCCAAGAAATTAAAAAAATTCAACACCGCCGGCTACGCCTACAACGCCGAGCTCAGTGAGGGCAATGACTGGGTATTCACCCGCGACCAGCCCCCTGCCAAAGCCTAGTTTTATACCACTCAGCGTTTTTCTCCGACACTAGAGGCACCGCAAAACGACCGATCAGCCACTTTTTCAATAGGGTACAGTATGAATTCAATAGGGTACAATTTTCATTCAATAGGGTACAGTCTGCTGCTGGCACTGGGCCTCATGCTACACAGCACCTCACAGGGGCAGGACGGCAATAAGGCCAGCTACTCACGAGCTGGCAGCAGCACTACGGCAGCCACCGATGCGGCTACCACCGACACTCCTGCTGCTACCGAGTCCACAGAGGAGTCTGCGGCCGCTGGTGAGACTGCGGGCACTACCGAAGAGCAACCGCCTGCCCTGCCTAGCAATCGGCTGATCGTGCGCCGCACCTCACTGACCAACTTTATGAGCGACCAGACCGTGCTCACCGATCAAGGCAAAGTGCTCACCGACATGCGCATCCTGCCATCGACCTTTGCGATGATCTCGGAGAACACCGACCAGACTTTCTACTGGGATCCCCATCTCTGTCGCCTGATAGCCATCCGCAACAGTGACAAGACTCCGGATTTCATCGAGCTGACTGCAGAAGGGGGCCACCCACTCGGACTATCCCCCGGCGTCATGGGCAATCCCAAATTCTTTGGCATGCGCTATGTCGAGGGCGACCCTGAGTTTCTTTACACCTATGGGCAGTTATCGGTGGAGGAGCGTTTCACCATCTCAGACGATGGCCGCCGTATCCACCAGACCTTCAAGGTACTCACCCGTGCCAGCCAGGGCTCCTGCAGCTTTACCACGAATTGGCGCGAGACTGTCACGGCCAATAACGGCCGCTGGAAAGGCAATGTAATCAGCCTCCGCAAAGACGAGCTAAAAAAAGGCGTACGCGTGACCTACCACCTCGATCCTTCGGCTCCTCGTAAGACCTACTAAGTCTGTCCCATTCGACTACCGTTTATACTTTCCACTCACACATAGACACACATGACACGTCTGTATCCACTCATCATCGCTATCGGCATACTCGGCACTGCCACTGCTCAGGAGGCAAACACCACCGTACCCGATCAGCCCAGTGTGGTAGAGATCGCCCGGATCAATAGTGGCAATGCCTTCTTCCTAGATAGCAATGGCCAGATCGGCGTCGCTAAATTCAAGGCAGGTCTCGAGCTCTCCGCGTGGGACTACTACACCGACTTTCAGTGGGCCGAGGCCAAATCCATAGCCATCGGACGCAATCTGTCGATCGTGTCCGGCACCTCCACCGAGCTTACCCAAGCATTCGACTCGGATAAGGATGGCAAGCTCGACTTCTTTCAGGATATGATCAGCAACTGGCCTACCAAATCCGAAGGCACCTCGATCTCCTCAGGTCCAGTGGCGGATGCCTATGGCAGGCTGCTATTCGCAGTCGCTCCACGCCAGTTGCCCAAAAAGGAAGGTGAAGAGCAGGACACATCCGCCCCCCTACCCTCGCAGATCTTTTCCTGGAATCCCGGCGGCCAGACACTCACCACGCTAGCCACCAGCTCGCTACCGATCGCCGCGATGGCAGTCTCTCAGGATGGCCTGCTCGCGGCCTGGATCCAGCTACCCAGCTACACCGAGGGCTACTACATCGCTCTCGTGCAGCTACCGAAGTTCGATCCCAAAAAGCCCGACGAGCAGCCTATCTCGCCGCCTACTCTGGTGCCCAATATCATCGTGCCCGCCCAGCTCACCCAGAGCGCACCTATCAGCCAGCTCAGTTTTGCTATCGAGGATGGGCAGGAGAAACTCTTTGCCTGCTGCCCAGAGGCCAATCGCATCATCGAGATACGCCCAGAGATGCATGAGGGTGGCTGGGGAGGCCTCGTGATGATCCGCGAGATTTTTGACCGCCCCATCTTTTCCGTAGAAGCCATGTCGCCCGACCAGATCCTCACCGGTGGCATCGATGGCTTTGCCAAGCTCAATAAACAGAGCGAAAACTTCCAATTTTGGGGAGTCCGCTTCACTGGCCAGTCACTCTCGGTCGATTTCAGCCAGCCAGTCAATCGCAAGCAGATCATGTCCAAGCGCGAGCCCGCGCTCAACCTATCGATCATCCCCCTAGAGGGCACCATGGAGCCTTTCGAGCGTCCCGAGCCCCTCATCGAGTCCGATGGAAAGACCGTCATCCTCGACCTACCCAAGCTACCACGCCAAGTCATCGTGAAGGTAGACGGCTCCGGACTCAAATCCGAAGATGGGGCAGACATCTCGACTCCGGAGATGTACTATACTTTTAAGTAAGTAGGGTGGCCCACTGGTGCTCACCCTGCTCATTACACACCCTGCTCATTACATCTGACAGATCGGTCATTTCGGACTGATCTGACGGATAACTCGTATCACCTGTCAGAAGCTATCTGACGAACCTTTTGGTAAACCAGCGGCTCCCTGCCCTCATCAGGATCGCCGACCGACTGCTCACATACCAGTTCGCCCTTATGCTTGCTCACCGCAAAAGACGACACCGGTCCACCCTCTAGAAACTTCAGCCACAATCTATCCCCCTCAGGGTTCATCTCCCAGATTCCATCGCCTTGGTACGGCCGTGTCCCCGCAAAGCCACCTAAAGTCCCGGAGAAAGCGACTCGCCCCGTATCCTTTAGCTGAAAGTACCCGCGCGGAGCCGCCGCTTTCACTTCCGCTCCAGCTACCAGCTCCCACCGGCCGACCATATCCTCAGCCGCGAATGATCCATTGGCCAACACCGACACTCCGCCAAATGTCATAGCCCCCACCGGCGCCACCGACAGCAAACAGGCCCGCACATGCTTCTGCCTGCGGCTACACCCCAAGAGGAAATCCTTCCAGCCACGGCATTCTGCGAAGTAGGGAATCAGGTAAAAAGAAAGAAAATACCCAAACACAACCTGAACGCACACCGCCACAGCGAGGCCCAGAACAAAAAGCAATAGCACTCCCAATATCATTCCCTACTTGAAACGTGCCTCCTTCCCCAACTTTCACTCTACTTCCCCACCATCCGAAAAATCTTACCCTTCCAACAAAGCACGATAGGCTCGCCGTTCTCATCGGGGTAAAAGGCGGTCGGCTGGGCGACTGGCTCGGAGATGTCGGCTGGCTTGTGGAGCACATGGTTGGTGGTCTCTTTGGTGAGTGGATCGTGACGGACTGCCCACATATTGCCAAAGCGCCAGTCGCCATATAGGAAAAAGCCTGCTAGGTCGGGGATCTTGTCACCTTGATAGACATAGCCTCCGGTGATGCTGAGACCGCCGTCGGGTGAGTGATCATACTGGTGGATCGGATCGATAAAGCTGACGCCTTCGGGAGTCTTGTTCTGCTGACCTAGAGCCTCCATCAATCTGGCACGCGGCGCGAAACCCTGCGCGCCTTCGCGGTGCTCCCAGCCATAGTTACCACCGCGCTCGATCAGATTGATCTCTTCCCACAGATCCTGCCCGACATCTGCCATGTAGAAAAGCCCAGTCTTTTCATCCACATCCCAGCCCCAGGGATTGCGCAAGCCGAGCGCCCAGATCTCTGGACAAGCGACCTTGTCATCGATAAAGGGATTGTCGTCGGGTATGCCATACTCTCGGCCAGCTGAACGGCTATCCACATCGATCCGCAGGATCTTGCCATTCCAGCGACCTTTGTTCTGCGCCAGCAGGAAGACTCCATTGCGACGGCCGCCATCGCCAACAGCGATATACAGGTAGCCATCCGTAGGGTGAAACATCAGATTTCCCGAGTTGTGATTCCAGTCCGGCTGCTGAATTTCCATCAGGATTCGCTCACTCGATAGATCGCCACGATTGGCATCGCCTTTACTCACCTGAAACTCGCTGATCACACTGCGCTTAGGCCCCTGCTTGGTGTAGTAGAGGTAAAATCTGCCGTTCTCCGCATACTTGGGGTGAAACGCCATGCCCAGTAGCCCCTCCTCGAAGGCCCGGTCGACCACCATATGCTCGCTCAGATCCATGAAGACCTCCGGATCGGCCGTAGCCGCTTCGTCTTGAGGCAAAATCTTAATCAAACCCGTCTGCTCGACTAGAAAGCGCCGATCACTACCGTCTTCAGGTACACACAGAGCCACCGGCCTTTCAAAGGTCAGCCCCTCGTAGATCGGCTGCAAATTCACCTCCGGCCCTGCTTGGACCAATCCGTTGCCTAGGCCAATCACCCAAATCACCGCCACTCTCTGAAACAAGCTTCTCATAGCTCTCTAGGTGAGCAGATTGCGACTCAGAAAGCAAGACCAGCCTGATCCCTCTCTTCCGTCCCCCTCAATAACCAGTGGATAGTTACCAAACGCGTAATATTTTATTGTTTTTATAAAAATTTTAAGTAAGTTGCTTTTTCCCTATAATGAGCCGCCTCCAGCGAATCACCACCGAAGTGCAGTCGGCACTCGCCTCTCTATCAGGCTACGAGCAGTCGACCTTGTCCGTAGAATCCAGCTTTCTCGAGCTGGGTATGGACTCTCTGATGCTCACTCAACTCGCCAAAGTCGTAGCCTCTGAGTATCAGGTAGCTGTGACACTGAGTGAACTGATGAACCAGCACAGCTCGATCTCGGAACTGGCAGCCCACATCGACACAGAGTCGACAGAAGATTCATCAACGGCGGCGACCACCACCTCAGAGCAGACAGCCGAGCCACATGCCTCCGCACCGGCCCCTAGCCCGTCTCCACCTGCAGTCGATACCAACCTAGAGCAAGCTCTCCAGCAGATCGCCCACCTGACCGACCGCGTGAAACAACTCGAAAGCCAGCTAGCTGTGCAGGCAGACGCCGAGGAAATCACTCCGCTCAGCGAGTCTCTGGCAGAGCTCTGGGTGGCCTCGCATCTCAGCCCCGAGGCGACACTGTGTTTCAATCTGGTCTCTGGTCTTTCTTTCCGCGGTCACCTAGACCTGACGGCTCTCGCCGATAGCATAGGTTTCGTCCTGTCTCGCCACGAGATCTTTGGTGCCCGCTTTCTCGCAGAGGGCAAAGGCTTCCAGATTTCACGCGACCTGCCTCTCGATATCGAGCAGGTCGATTTATCGCTACTCTCAGGCCCAGCCCAGAAAGACGCACTCGATCAGCTGGCGATACGCATCCAGGAGACGCCGATGGATCTGGAGCAAGGTCCGCTATATAGCTTTCACCTGGCCAAGCTCAGCGAGACCAGCCACATGCTGTTTTTCAATGCGCATCACACGATTTGCGATGGCTGGACGATCCGTTTGGTGTTCAGCGAGTTGAGCCGTGCCTACGATGAGTCACTATCTGGCACACGCTCCGATTGGGGACCTGCTGCGACCTATCGCAACTATGTGAAACAGATCAGCCAGATTCCCAACCAACGCTGCATCGACTACTGGCTCGATCTATTCGCCACCCCGGTGCCACCCCTGCAGCTACCTACCGACTGGAGTGGCGAGAGCGACAGCAGCTATCGCGCTGCTGCAGTGCGCCGCACACTCGATACCGCTACCGTGCAGCAGGTGAAAAAGATGGCGGCTCGCAGCGGCAGCACACCATTTGCCGTGTGCATGGCCAGCCTGCAGCTACTGCTATATCGTATCTCTCGCACCGACCGCGTGATGGTCGCCTTCCCCTCTACTGGGCAGAGCACTCACGAGGCGACTCAGACTATGGCTGGGCATCGCGTGCGTTTCCTGCCCTTGATAGCCGACATCCAGCCAGAGCTACCTTTCTGTGATCTGCTATCGATCACCCAAACCAATTTACTACAAGCACTGGCGCACGACGATCTCACCTATGGCGAGCTGATCCAGCACTTGCCCGCCGATGAGCGCCCCACGATCCAGGCGGTGATCAACTTCGAAAACCTCGATAACTATCTGGACGGCTTTGGTGAGTTAGAGGCAGAGGTGGTCGAGCTCGACCAGCGATTCTCCAACCACCCATTGATCCTAAATGTCGCTGAGCATGCAGGCGAGATCGAGCTGCGTTTCACCTACCAGACTAGTCTATTCTCCGAGGATACAGTAGCCAACTGGCTGGAGACCTATACCGCCATACTTGATCGAGCCGTGGCTCAGCCCGGACTCCCCAACAACAAACTGGCCGCCTGTATCTCGGCAGATCAGTGGAAGTGGATCGAGTCGCTCAACAACACCGCCACTGCCTACCCGAGCGAGCAGAGTGTCGGAGCCCGACTCGATGAGGTCGCCTTTTCTCAGCCCGACTCGATCGCCCTGACCTGGGATGACTCCGAGTGGACTTACCAAGAGCTGCGCGAGCACAGCACCAAGCTGGGTGCCATCCTACAGGAAGCCGGTGTCACCAAAGGCGATCGCGTCGGCCTATTCCTCGATCGCAGTCCACTGCTGATGACGGCCATCTTCGGCGTGCTGAAATGCGGGGCGGCCTACGTGCCTCTAGACATCAACTATCCGGCCGAGAGGATCGCGCTGATCACCGAGGATAGCAGTATCGACACCATTCTCACCACCAGCGAACTAGAGGACCAACTGCCCGACAGAGCCCAGCACAGCATCGCCCTCGATCTGATCGACTTTTCTGAGGAGAGCACACCACAATTTTCTCCACCTGCTATCGAAAGCAGCGACGCCGCCTATATCATCTACACCTCCGGATCCACCGGCAAACCGAAGGGAACCGAGGTGCCCCACCGCGGTATCCAGAGACTGGTGCTCAACAACAACTACTGCCAGCTAGACAGCTCGGTCGTCATCCTACAGGCAGCCAGCATCGGTTTCGATGCATCGACTTTTGAGGTATTTGGCGCACTGCTCAATGGAGGCCGATTGGTGCTACCCACACAGCGCGACCTGACCATCCAGAGTATCTCCGAGTGCCTGCAGCGCGAAAAGATCAATACCCTGTGGCTCACTGCGGGACTGTTTCAGGTGCTAGTGGATGAGTCTTTGGATTCACTCACAGGTATCCGACAGCTACTCACTGGCGGCGATGTGGTGCCCATGGATCATGCGCGCCGCGTGATGAATGCCCACCCTGGCCTACAGCTCATCAATGGCTACGGTCCGACCGAAAATACCACCTTCACCACCTGCCACGCGATCTCCGAAGCCGATCTCGATCTGGTATCGCTACCGATAGGCAAACCGATCGCCAATACCACGACTTGGATCTTGGACAAAAAGAATCGTCCACTACCTCCCGGTATACCAGGCGAGCTATGCACCGGCGGCGATGGTGTGGCTATCGGTTACCTGAATCGTCCTGTGCTGACCGCCCAGAAATTCATCGACGACCCTTTCTCCAATGCAGAGGGCGCCAAGCTGTACCGCACCGGCGATCTCTGCCGCTACCGCAGCGATGGTACCATCGAGTTCCTCGGTCGTATCGACAAGCAGGTAAAGATACGTGGCTTCCGCATCGAGCCCGGAGAGATCGAGAGCAAGATCGCTGCTATCACCGGTGTCGGCCACTGCAAGGTGGTGCCCCACGGCGAGACTGCCGAGGAAAAAGTACTCGTAGGCTATGTATCGCCCCGAGACGAGGGCTACACCCTGACGCCTAGCGAGATCACCGGCACCCTGCGTACTCAGCTGCCCGACTACATGGTGCCAGCCAGCATCGTAGTGCTAGAGGAGATGCCGCTCAACTGCAATGGTAAGATCGATACTGCTAGCCTCCCCGCGCCCGGCTACACCGCTACCGCAGCTAGCCCCACCAAAAAGGTGGCTCATACTCCGCCCAATTCCGACACGGAACTACAGATAGCAAACTGGTGGAAAGAAGTACTCTCTCTCGAACAAGTCGGCATACACGACAATTTCTTCGATGTAGGAGGCCACTCGCTGATGGGTATGCGAATCTTCTCCAAGATCCAGAAGCACTACCGTATCAATCTACCCATGGCGACCCTATTTGTCGCGCCCACCATTGCTACCCTGGCGGTAGAGGTAGAAAAGCTCACCAATACTAGCGATGCCGGTCAATCCGACACCACCGCTGCGACCGATGCGATAGCCTCTGCTACCAAGCAATCAAGGATCGGCGATACTAGTAATGGCGTTCTAGTCCCCATCCAACCAGCCGGCAAAGGCAAGCCCCTATTCGCCGTGCACGGTGGCGATGGAGGCATCTTGTTTTACAATACATTTGCGACGTCGCTAGGCCGCTCCCGCCCTGTCTATGCGATCGAGGCTCCGGGGCTATCCGACGACGGTCCTATACCTAAAAACTCGGTAGAAGAAGCCGCAGCAAAATACATCAAACTGATTCGCAAAGTACAAGCCGAGGGTCCCTACTACCTATGCGGCTACTCATTCGGTGGTGTCATCGCCTACGAGATGGCTCGACAGCTGACTGCCGATGGTCAGGAAGTCGCCTTCGTCGGTGTCATCGATATCGAGAATCCATCTGTGGAACTCGAGTCATTTTCTCCCTGGCAAAGAGTCCTTTTCAACTGGCAACAGAACGCAGCAAACACCCCAGCTACACAGCGCGTATGGAAGATCGTGAAGCGTCTTTTCCAGGGCATCGCTAATAAGGCCAAGTATAAGGTGGAGACAGCGGTCCACCACCACTCGCCTCCTGGGGCCTGCTCCAGCAAGCGCCGCATGGGTCAGCTAAACACCATCAACTCCGAGGCTCTCCATGCCTACCGCCCCATGCCATGGAAGGGCAAGGTCACGCTATTCCGAGCCAAAGAGCAACCGGACCACTCACAACTACCAGCAGACTACGGCTGGGAGTCCGTAGCCACCCACGGAGTCGAGGCCTACGATGTCGACGGTCGCCACCTGTCGATTTTTGATCCAGAAAATGTCAGCAGCGTGACAGCAGCGATGCGTGTCGCCCTAGCCAAAGTCAATCGGACCATAGGCACAAAGGGCAGCAAGCATCATGCCTCGGTTAAGACAAAAACTGAAGACTCGCAGGGGGCTAAGCCATCCAACTCGAAGTACGAGACCGCGTAGGACTTTCTATCACAGCTTAGCTACGATAGCATCGCCCATCTCGGCGGTGCCGACTTTGGTCTGACCTTCGCTACCTGTGTAGATATCGCCAGTGCGCAGGCCATCGTCGATCACAGCTTTCACAGCGGCATCGATTGCCTCAGCCGCTTCATTCAGACCGAGTGAGAAGCGCAACATCATAGCCGCAGACAGGATCTGTGCGATTGGGTTGGCGATACCTTGCCCTGCGATGTCTGGGGCGGTTCCACCACTTGGCTCATACATACCGTAGTAGAGACCGTCGCCTTTGCTTTCGCCCAGACTAGCACTCGAGAGCATACCGAGAGAGCCTGCGATCATCGCCATCTCATCGCTGAGGATGTCGCCGAAAAGGTTTGGCGCCAACACCACATCGAACTCGCGTGGGCGAGTGATCAGCTGCATCGCCGCATTGTCGACGTAGAGATGATCGAGCTTCACATCTGGGTAGTTCTTGGCGACTTCCTCGACAGTCTCACGCCAGAGGATCCCATTGCGCAGCACGTTGGCCTTGTCGATAGAGGTCACCCTGCCGCCACGACCTTGGGCTGCGGTGAATGCCACCTCCGCGATACGACGCACCTCGCTCTGCTTGTAGACCATGGTATCGATTGCGACTTTCTCGCCGTCGACTTCCTCGATGCTCTTGGGCTCGCCAAAGTAGATACCACCGGTGAGCTCACGCACACAGAGCACATCGAAACCACCTGCGATGCGGTCTTCCTTGACCGGAGACGCATGGGTGAGTGCTGGAAAACAAACCGCAGGACGAAGATTGGCGAACAAGCCGAAGTGCTTACGCAGAGGCAGTAGAGCGCCTCGCTCTGGCTGCTGGTCGGGTGGTAGATTCTCCCACTTAGGGCCACCGACTGAGCCGAAAAGAATGGCATCGGCCTTTTCACAAGCCGCTACAGTGTCCTCTGGAAGTGGAGAACCACTGTCGTCGATCGCTGCACCACCGACTAGTTTATCCTCGAGCTGAAAATCGACATCATGCAGCTCTGCTATACGGGCCAACACCTTCTTGGCCTCTGCCATCACCTCGGGACCGATACCGTCCCCTGCCAACACTGCGATCTGATAACTTTTGCTCATAGCTAGAACCGGCGACCAAAGCCGGATTCCCACCATTTCGCAACAGCTTTTCTGCAGGCTAGTCTCTGGCTAGGAAAACAGCACCCTCAATATCCCCTGCAAAACGAAACGAACCGGTATAATCCCCCGCAGGCTCGCCACTATCCTGACCGATGTCGATCCCCTCTTGGATCGACTCCTTGAACAGACCAAGCCCCCCCGATGTTGCGGGCGAGCGACCATCGACAGATATCGAAAGCTCTGCGGCACTCATACTCGCCTTTAGCTCAAACTCACCAAACGGTAGCGGCTGAGACACCACTTCGTAGCTACCACCGACACGCACCCCGGCTTGTACTTTGCGATCTTTAACGTACACCGCGAATCCATTCTGCGGTCCACCAACGGCCATGATCACCCCGTCTGGAGACTTGGTGTCTGGCGATACCGTCGCGGAGAAGGTTAGACGCTTGCCCTGCAGACGCATCGGCCCCTCTCGCCCCTGCCCCTGTTTCAGCTTCAGACTCAGGCGGCCATCGACCATCCGCCCGGAGTCATCATCGTCATCTACTGTGCTAAAGGAACTAGATGGCTTGCTCGGCAGATTGGCGACAGCTGCCCAATCCAGATCCGCAGCCTCTGCCAGCGTGCTGCGATGCTGAGCGATCTCGGTGCCATCAGCTAGCTCAAGCTTCACCACCACACCTAGCAGCTCATCCTCTCGGTAGACTCGATTACCATCGTGCATCACCTGGTCCACCGACACTTCTCCGGTCGCGATCGATTCCGGACGGTTATAAACCAAATCAGGTAGAGTCTCCTGCCCCTTTATGGCGTAATTCCCTGTCGACGAGGTGGTATAATAGCTCCCACTGCTGAACCGCACCCTTTCCTTCCACACGGCTGCATAAGAGATCTTTGGTGCTGGAATCGTCTGCCTACCGAGATTGGTCAGCGACACTGAGAAACTATACTTCTTAGTCACTAGCTCGGTGTAGGAGCTGTAATCACGCTTTTCCGTATCGACCAGCTTTTTAGACAGCTTCACATCCAGTCGGATGCCTGATAGATCGAGTGCCGGTGTCGGAGTGGAAGCTGGTTCTGGCGTGGGCGTGGATACCGTCGTGACTGGCGAGCCCGCCGACGCTGTGCTCGTAGTAGCTGCTGCCGACCTTGGCTCATAGATACCCCGCTCCTTTAGCCAGGTCTTCACAAACTGCTGATCATCTAGGATCAGCTTATTCGGCGGGATCTCGTACACCGTGCCATCCTTACGGATCGACATCATTCTCCAGTCAGGATCGACAGACACGATCTCTGCGACGATCTGCGCGCCCTCCTTGTTGGTGAAGACATGCTGCTGAGCGGCAGCCCACATCCCAGAGATGCAAAAAGCCAGTAGTGCCATGCTAACCGCACGGGAAACGTAGTGGGTCATAGGGATGATGGTAGCGGGAAAGCCGCAGCCCTGCAAGTCCCGCATTATTCCCATTACTCCCATCCGCTACGGACAAGGATTTGGATACCGGTGGTGCACCTTATCGATCGCCCGCCGCACTTCACCCGGCAGCTCGATCTCGCTGCTGGCGATATTCGACCGCAGCTGCTCCATCGTAGTCGCACCCACCAGATTACTCGCTAGATGAAACCGGCCATTGATCCATGCCAGACACATCTGCGCGAGGTCCAGCCCCGCCTCCGCCGCGATAGCTGCGTACTGCTCGATCGCCTCATCCGCAGTCGGCCCATTGTAGCGGGCAAAACGCTCCCACAGCGCCAGCCGAGAGCCCTCGGGCATCTGACCGCCCCGATACTTGCCCGACAGCCTGCCAAAGGCCAGCGGCGAATAAGCCAGCAATCGCATCCCCTCATGGTGACAGACCTCCGCCAGTCCGCCATCAAAAGTCCGGTTCAAAAGATTGTAGCTATTCTGGATGGTCACCATGCGTGGCATCGCTCCATCCCGGGCTAGCTCGAGGTAGCGCATCGCACCCCAAGGGGTCTCGTTACTCAGCCCCACGTAGCGTATCTTTCCCTGTGCCTGCAGATCGGCTAGCACAGAGAGAGTCTCCTCGATCGGTGTCGACTCCACCACTCGGCGCGGCGGAGAGAAATCCCGCGTCCCAAAAAGAGGCACCGGCCGATCTGGCCAATGCAGCTGGTACAGATCGATCCGATCCGTGCGCAGCCTCTGCAGACTGCCCTCGAGAGCCATCACGATATTCGCCCTATCCAGTCTCGGCTGATCGCGCACATAGGTCATGTGCGAAGCTGGGCCGACTACCTTGGTCGCCAGCACCACATCATCGCGCCTACCGCGATCCGCCAGCCAGCTGCCGACGATCCGCTCCGTCTCGTGGCAGGTCTCAGCATCGGGCGGCACCGGATACATCTCGGCGGTATCGATCAGATTCACCCCCTGCTCTAGGGCGTAGTCCATCTGCTCGTGGCCCTCTGCCTCGGTATTCTGCGCCCCCCAGGTCATGGTACCCAGACCGACCACAGATACGCTCAGATCGGTGTGGGGTATCTCGCGGTATTGCATCCGTCGATGTCGGAGATGGCTAGGCTACTCGCGGATCGTCAGCTTATTACCCTTGCCACGGCCACGCTCTTCAGCCCACACACGATGCGCATGCTCGTAGATCTTGCTGATGGTGTCCTTGTACTTCAGGCGATATTCAGCCGTCTTAGCATGAGTCGTGGTCGGGTAATTTTTCGTCACGATCACATCCATATCCATGCCCGACGTCTTTTTCGTCACCTTATTGGCCACATTGCGGAGCTGATTGTAGGCGGCGCTCCCAGCGCTCACACTAGATCCCGCTGTGACCGGCTCGATATAGTAGAAGCGTGCTGTCATACCTCCGGTGGTGTCTACTGTGCACTCGTAGACCTTCACCGTCCCATCGATCACATAGTCGTGCTGGCTCACCGAGCTGATGTGGTCTAGCCGAGCCGTGAAGCGATTTTTCGTGATCCCTTCGGTATCAGTCGTCATACTAGCCACCTCGATCTCCCAAAATCCAGCCGTGCCCTCGGACTCGGAGGATTCATTCTCACTACCACTACCCTGACTCTGAGCAAAAACGTCTGGTCGATCTAGCAGGCCCAATCCAAGGCAGACCACACAGGCAAAAACGGAAACACTTCTCATCGCCCAGAGACTAGCAGATCGAGCCCCGCCTGTCTGTGAAAAAGAGCTCTCTAAAACGCGCCTCTGACATCCCCCAAAAAGGCCAAAGTATCTAGGCTTGAAGAAACTGCTATTGAGTGCTATAGACACCGGCCCGAGATGCCGCAGCCGTGCGGCCTGGGATTGCTATTTGATTTGATATGACCACACCACACGCTTTTGTCCTGCTCGCCCAAGAAGGAGCTCCTGCTGCAGGAGGAGGAAATCCGCTTATGAGCTTTCTGCCGATCGTCGCCATGATCGGTATCTTCTACTTCCTACTCATCCGCCCTCAGCGCCAGCAGCAGAAGAAAGCTGATGAAATGCGTAACAGCCTGGGCAAGAACGACCGAGTCGTCACCACAGGCGGTATCCACGGCATCGTCACCGGTCTGACTAAGTCGACTGTCACTGTGAAAGTCGACGACGGCGTGAGCATCAAATTCGACCGCTCATCCATCGCCACAGTCACCGAGGCCAAGGGTAAGAAAGAAGAAGAAGCTGAGGAAACTGAAGAGGAGTCCAGCGAAGACTAAAGTGAACCACCTCGCCGGGCCTCTGGCTGTCCCAGCTGGCCCGATTGTACCCTATTGAATAAAAATTGTACCCTATTGAATTTCGCGTTTTCGCGATCGGCACGTCGATAGGACCGCGCCACCACCCATTTTTCTGACCAACTACTCATGCAAGCCGAGACTAACACCGCCACAGATGCGGTCACTAATGCCGCCGAGGCTGTCGCCGACAAAGCTAAATCTGCAACCGAAGCTGTGACCACAGTGGCATCCGATGCCGTTCAGTTCAGCGCAGATAGCGCCAACAAAGCTGGAGAAGCCGTAAAGGCCGCAGCCGAGAAGACTGGCGAGGCCGTGAGCTCAGCCGCAGACAAAGCGACCGAAGCCGCGAAAGCCGCCACCGAAAAAACCGGTGAAGCCGTGACTGCTGCCGCTGACAAGGCGACTGAAACTGCCAAGGCTGCTACAGAAAAGACGGGGGAAGCAGTCGAGGCTGCTGCCGAGAAAACCGGCGAGGCTGTAAGCGCCGCCGCTGAGAAAGCCACCGACACCGCCAAAGCCGCCACCGAGAAGACAGGCGAAGCCGTAAGCGCAGTGGCCGACAAGGCTGCCGATACCGCCAAAGCTGCGACTGAGAAAACTACCGAAGCCGTCGAAGCCGCCGCTGAAAAGACCGGTGAAGCCGTCGAGGCTG
Organism: Verrucomicrobiota bacterium; assembly: GCA_020630975.1. Taxonomy (GTDB): domain Bacteria; phylum Verrucomicrobiota; class Verrucomicrobiia; order Verrucomicrobiales; family DEV007; genus Arctic95D-9. The sequence goes on along the minus strand of JAHDID010000024.1, from coordinate 52,364 downwards.
TGGCCGACAAAGCAGGCGAGGCCACCAAGGCCGTAGCTGAGAAGACTGGTGAAGTCGCTGAAAAGACTGGCGAAGCTGTCGAGGCTGCCGCTGAGAAAACCGGCGAGGCTGTCGAAGCCGTAGCCGACAAAGCAGGTGAAACTGTAGAGGCCGCTACCGAGGCTGTCGATGGTGCCGTAGGCAGCATCGCCGAGAAGCTCACCGACGCTGGCGACGCAGCTGGTGGAGCGACTTCGGTCGATCCTAATATGATTTTCGTGCTGGGTATCTTCCTACTCGCACTGTTTATCTGGTATTTCGTCTCCGAGCAGGCCAATCGCCGCCGTCTAGTCGGCTCGATCCTGGCGCTCGTCGTCGCTGGTCTGAGTGCTTTCTTCTTCAACGAATACGGCATCGAGAAGGGCATCGAGCTAGAGGGCGGTGTCTCCATGGAGATCAAGATCAAGCCTGTCCAGGGCCGCGAGATCACTCCCGAGACCCAGCAGCAGGTCATCAAAGTGCTCAACAAGCGTATCAACTCTCTCGGTACTGGCGACGTCATCCTCGCCCCATCGGGTAAGGACGGCGTCTTCCTACAGGTGCCAGGTGTCGGCCCCGAGGCGCTCAAGCAGATGGAGGAAGATATCCAAAAAGTCGCCAAGCTGGAATTCAGCGTGGTTCACGAGGGTAGCATGTATCTCGCCCAAATGGTGGCAAACGACGCTCACGTCGAGCCCGGCTACGAGGCACTCCCCTACGCCCAGACCGACGAGGAAAAGGCAGAGGGTGCCCCTATCCGCTACGAGCTGGTCAAAATCGTGAAGGATATGTCGGGTAAAGAGGTCAGCAAGGCTGCCTACCGTTTCGGTCAGGATGGTCACTCCATCGTGGTCGACTTCACCACCAAAGGCTCCGGCATCATGGGGCCCCTGACTCTGGAGAATCAAGGCCGCCAGCTGGCGATCATCATGGACAACGAGGTGATCTCTGCGCCACGCATCAACGAGCCATTCTCCATGGGCTGCTCGATCACCGGTGACTTTACTCAGGAAGAAGCTAAGGCGCTAGTCGCTGCGCTGAACAACCCGCTGGAGAACCCGATCGAGATCGCTCACTCCAACTACATTTCGCCATCCATGGGTGCCGTCACCGTCAAGCAGGGCGTGATGGCTGGTATCGCAGGTCTGGCCGTGACACTGGTCTTCATCCTGATTTACTACAATGTCGCTGGTGCCATCGCACTGATCGGTCTTATCCTGAATATCGTCATCATCTTCGGTGCTCTGGCTCTATTCCGCTTCACACTGACACTGCCTGGTATCGCTGGTATCATTCTGACCATCGGTGTCGCTATCGATGCCAACGTGCTCATCTACGAGCGCCTGCGCGAGGAGCTGAAGGCTGGCAAGTCGCTCAAGGCTGCCATCGATACCGCTTACGAGAAGGCATTCTCTGCGATCATGGATGCGAATATCACCACGCTGATCACTGCGCTGATCCTTTACTTCCTGGCAACAGGCACGGTCAAGGGCTTCGCCATCACCCTGATCATCGGTATCGTTGCCTCGCTTTTCTCTGCACTCATCGTGACCCGCGCCTGCTTTGGCTGGGCGACCGCTTCCTTCCTGAAGAAGCTCGGCTTCCTCAACATCATCCCTGAGAAAGCCATCGACTTCCTCGGCAAGCGTAAGAAAGCTGCGTTTATCTCCATCGTCCTAGTCATCGCCTCTCTCATCGCTGTGCCATTCAAGGATCCGCGCGGAGTCGAGCTGAAGGGCGGTGACTCGGTGACCATCCAGGCATCATCTGACCTGACTAGCGCCAAGATCGAGGAAGCACTCAAAGGTGCCGATCTGACAGCTCTGCCTATCGTGCAGAAGCAGACTCCAGTCGGTGGTGAGGGATCTTTCTTCCTCGTGCGTGTGCCAGATAATGAAGCAGGCGTCGTGCAAGAGCAGCTGTCTGAAAAACTCGGTATCGCCATGGAGTCGACCACCGTCAACTCAGTCGGATCTCAGATCGGCAAATCAATGCTGATCTCTTCAGGCATAGCTCTCCTCGTTGGTTTGGTAGCGATCCTGTTCTACGTCACGATTCGTTTCGAGTTTGCCTTCGCCCTCGGTGCGATCGCAGCGCTTTTCCACGATCTCATCATCACAGCCGGTATCCTCACCCTGCTCGGCCAGGAGTTTTCACTGATCACCGTCGGTGCGCTACTCACGATCGCAGGTTACTCGATCAACGATACCATCGTGGTATTCGACCGAGTGCGCGAAGGTCTGGCGACCAAGCGAGGCAATGTGAAGGACATCATGAACTACTGCCTGAACGCCACACTGGCCCGAACCATCCTGACATCAGCGACCACGTTGATCATCGTCGTGGTGCTATTCCTCTTCGGTGGTCCAGGCATGCGCAACTTCGCATTGGCCCTCATCATCGGTGTTATGATCGGTACCTACTCATCGATCTTCGTCGCATCTCCGATCGTGCTCTGGTGGGCCCGCCGCAGCGGAACCAACCTCCGCCGCGCCGTCCTAGATACCGAGCAAGCCAAAGTCGATCCTCTAGCTAGCGCCTAAGTAAAGGCTCCATACCTTTTTAGAAAACCTCGGCAGTCAACTGTCGAGGTTTTCTTATGCCGCCATGGCCGCACAGCCGTAGCAGAAAACCCCAGTTTTCCGCCCCCATCCAGCGCCCAGTTGCAATGAAACCGGCATTTTAAGAAATGCCGCTACCCGCCCCAAAAAACGCTCCTCCTCTCCTCCTCTCCTCCTCTCCTCCTCTCCTCCTCTCCTCCTCACTCAAACCCAGCCAACGCCACATTTCGTATCTGCACATCCTGGTGCGCTAAAGCATTCAAAACATCCACAAAGCGCTGCCCATTTGCCGCATCATTCGCCGCCAGGATCACCTTTGGCTCGACGTCGGCGACCTCCGCGCTATCCACATAGGTGGCCAGTCGATCGATCAATATCGGCAGCTCGCGACTGTGGGGCCCAGTCTCAAGTAGCTCCTCATTGAGACGGATGTCTCCATTCGCCTCCAGATCGATGCGCATTTCATCGATGATCAGGTCCATCGGATGTACCTGCCCTATAGAATCCGGCATCGTCATACCGATATCAGATTCTCTGGGCTCCAGCGTCGAGGAGACGAGAAAATAGATTAACAGTAGGAAACTCACATCCACGAGGGACGACATATCTAGCTTTGGCTCATCTACAGTATTCATATCACTATAGCAAAAGCCAGAGCTCTCCGATTTCTTACGCTTGCAGGGGCAGGTTTCTTTAGCGACGCTAGTGCGAGACCATGGCAGCACCTCGCAAAATACTCATCGCTACCGACAAGTTCAAAGGCTCCATGACAGCGCGCGAGGCATGCTTGGCGATAGCTCGTGGACTAGCCCGACTGGATCCCAATATCGAGACCCATATCTGCCCAGTAGCCGATGGTGGCGAAGGCATGTCGCGAGCCCTGACCGACGCTGCTGGGGGCGAGTGGATCGAGACCACAGTGTCCGATCCTCTAGGCTCTCCGGTGGTAGCTGGCTACGGATGGATCGCGGAAACCCAGACCGCTGCTATCGAAATGGCCGAAGCCTCTGGGCTCTGGCGAGTCGGCGATCAACAAAACGATCCGTGGCGAGCCTCGACCTATGGTACGGGCGAGATGATTGGCCATGCGATCAAACAGGGTGCCGAGCACATCCTACTAGGCATCGGAGGCAGCGCGACCAACGATGGTGGCACGGGCATGGCTCAAGCACTCGGCTACCGCTTTCTAGATACCGACGGTAACGCCCTGGATATGCCGAGCAAGATAAAGCATATCTCCCAGATCATCGCTCCTAGCACCACCACATGGCCCCGCGTGACCGTAGCCTGCGATGTGACCAATCCCGTACTCGGCCCTGCGGGCTGCACCGCAGTCTATGGACCGCAGAAAGGCATCGCTGCCGACGACTTCCGAGCGCATGAAGATCGGCTAGGTCACTTGATAGAAATCACCCAACGACAGGAGGCCGCAACAGCACCCGGTAGTGGCGCCGCAGGCGGACTCGGCTTTGGCTGCTCTGTCTTTCTAAACGCACAACTCGTGCCCGGATTCAAAATGATCGCCGAAGCAATCGATCTCCAACGCTGGATCGACTGGGCAGACCTAGTGATCACTGGCGAGGGCCAAATCGATAGCCAATCCCTACAAGGCAAAGCTCCGACGGGTGTAGCAACGATGGCGAAAGCCAGCGGCAAACCCATACATGCTTACTGCGGAGCCCTAGCCAATGAAAGCAGCGACTGGTCAGCCACATTCGACCAAGTCACCCCTATCGACAGAGGAGAAATCCCCCTACACGAGGCAATCAAACGCGGCCCCGAGCTATTGGAAAATACCGTGGCTAATCAAAGCCCCGCACTATCGCAAACGCTGCCTCTTGATAGGTAAACTGGATACGCAACTGTGGCGGCGAGCGTCTAGCGAGTGGCCCGCAAAGCCCATCCGCCACTCCTCTACAGGCATTGCCTTTGCCCGTTGAAACTCCACTCGCTGGACGCTCGCCGCCACTTTTCTACTCCCTCAATATACCTAATCGAAGCAATCAAAATGTGGCGGCGAGCGCCTAGCGAGTGGCCCGCAAAGCCCATCCGCCACTCCTCTACAGGCATTGCCTTTGCCCGTTGAAACTCCACTCGCTGGACGCTCGCCGCCACTTTTCTACTCCCTCAATATACCTAATCGAAGCAATCAAAATGTGGCGGCGAGCGCCTAGCGAGTGGCCCGCAACGCCCATCCGCAGTATCGAGCCTTTGGTCACTCTTCTTCACTAGCGGCCTTATCAGCAAAACGCTTAAACTCGGCAACGACATCGAGAATCTCGTGTGTACCTAGATCAATTTCGATAATCTTCGATGGCTCTGTGTATCGATAGGTAGCCTGAAAAATGATCTGCAATTTCTCAATATCACTAGGAAGTTCCATCTGAGCTTCTAGCATTTCGTTGGGTCTACCTCCCCCACTTGTAGAAAACCGTTCCCCTTGGCTGACGAAGATGACATCAAACTCAATCGGCACCTTAAATCCAGCAACAGCCTGCTGATGCTCCTCTAGCTTGAACATGGCCTTCACCTGACTCTTCCCGGTACCATCAGGGTAGCGAACCGCATTGTTACGCCGCTTAGTGAGACTATTCAGCGTAATGGTAAAGTCCTTTTCAACATGAGCTTCAGTCAGAGCTTTCGCCCTATGTATTTGCCAGCTACCGTCCTCAGACAATAGCATTTCTACATTGGGACGAAGCATAAGGCTTGTCTTTACTTGAGCTTTAGGCTTATTCACAACCCTAGGCACACCCCTTCGAAACGGAGCGCCATCTTGGCTATAAGAATACAACTGAGCACATATCCCTAGCCCTAAAACAGTAACGAAACAGCGAGTCATCATCTGCACAACACCCTACGAAAACACTCTCTCAATAGTCAACACAAAGAACAAAACCACTAGGAAGAAGCGCTTCACAAAGTGGGTCAGTCGAGGGCATCACTCTAGGCGAAGTCATCCATCACTTTGTGTTTCAACGCTTCACCCGCATCGCAATCGAGATCGCAGCCATGCTTAGAGACCTGATCTCAACAGGTGGAGCTACTAGAGCGCACACTAAAACCGCCGAAGACTCAAGCTCAAGGGGCTGCCTTTAGCTGCCCGGCAGGCTGAGCCGTATGCTTCGGCCGAGATAGTCAGGCCGTTAGGACCACGGGATTTGTCTACATCACATTTGAAGCTGTTCTTAGCTTGTCGGTCAGCTGAAGGGGCCCCTACGTACGTATACAATACGTTTTAGGCACCTCAAGACGGAGAAAGCTTTCGCTACTCGCCGCCACTAGGCAGCATCTCTTTCAGGTTTTGATACACATTCTTGTGATTCAAATCCCAGGCGACCTGTAGCTGCTGTTTGCGGTTTTCCCAGAGCTGCTCGGGGTCTGGCACCCAGTCGTACTCCATACCGGTGTACATCCGGTCTTTGAGGATGTCGTAGTCCAGACGCTCGCCAGTATTGTCTTTGCCAGTGATCTGGATCTTTTTGACGATCTCGTTCTCATCGTCGGCATAGTTGCGATGGATCTTGAGCCATGACTCTAGCACTTCCATGGCGACGGCTTCGTTCAGTGTGGACTCCTTTCCTCGGCCAGACTTTAGCACCAACTCGATGGCGGGAGACTCGGCCTGCATGGCATTTTTGATCATTGACTCAGTCTGGCTGTCGATATCGTCCAGCGTGGCCATGACATCGGTGATATTGGCAGACAGATGCACTTTGCGGATCTGCTGGAGGCTGTGCACCTTCTTCAGATCGATCGGTCTGAGCACTGGGATCAGATTGAAGGTCTCGACATCGGCCACTCGCTTGAAATAGTGGGACAACTGGCTAGCAGACACAGCCTTGGCATTGCGCTGCAGCGCCATAATGCGGGTCTCGAAATCGTAGTAAAAAGCGGCGCTCTCCGCCATGCCCTCGTCGGACTGAAAGACCAGCGCCTCGACTGAGCCATCGAGCTTGGCGCGGAAGCCGGGAGGGCTCATGGAGATGCGCATCATATCACCGAAAGCGCCCTTGTCCCCCATCTCGATGTGAGACAGGCGTAGCCAGTCCTCTTGGTGCTCGATAGTGCGGCGGTGGTTGTCCACAGGCACTTGAGAGAGCTGAGATAAAATGAGGTCGAGGTCCTGAGAGTCCTCTGCAACGGCTAAAAAGTCGATCTTGGTGGTCTTACGCATGGATTATGAGCTGAACTGAATGGGCGCGCGAAATACGGCACAATCCAAAGCCGGTCAAGTCTCGAAACAGAACCAAAAAGCGTCAGGTTGCCAAATGCCTGCACTGCCTCTATGATCAGCGCATCCATGGAAATCCAACGCCACAATGACGAACATCTCGAGGTGATTCTCGAGCAAAGCGCCGATCTCTCAGCTCTCCAAGCCATCGCTCAAAACTGGATGGTCAAATGCGAGTCCGCTAAGTCGATCGACTACAAAGTGCGAGCCTCGGACGATGATTCTCTGATCGCTTCCACCAAAGAAAAAGTCACGGCACTGGATGCCGAGTACAGCATCCAGATCCAATATGCTGACGCTCCAGCTGATAGCGAAGGTAGCGGAGTCGAAGATTTTGCTCAAAAGCGCAGCCACCTGAGCGACCTGATCATGCTGGCGACAGTGGACGGCCAATTCGACCCTGAAGAGGATCGCACCATCCTAGAGATCGGCTCTCAGTTGGGTATCTCCGAGCGCTGGGTGAACAGCATCTACAACGAGTGTGTGCTGTGTCCCGACTACATCGATACCGCTATCCCAGAGAGCGCAGAGGAGCGGGTCAACTACTTGACCGACCTGTGTAAGGTGATCTTGGCCGATGGCACTATCGCCGATTGGGAGAGCGTACTCGTAGTACCTCTAGCTGCCAAAATGGGCTTCGACGCTGAGGACGTCAGTCGCAAGATCGACGAACTCCTCGATGCGGGTAGTTAAGCTACCGCTAGGAAAGCGACAAATTCCTCTAACGTGAGGGCCTCGGTGATTTCGCCAATGATATCGCCGAAGCCCAAACCATCGAACTGGCTCGACTCGGCGCGCAGGCCAGCTTTGAACTCCAGAAAGCGAGACTCTAGGTACATCCCGCCATCTCGGAGTTCGCTCCAAAAGTTGGGCAATTGGCGGACTTCTAGCGTGTATCTTGAGCCTTGGTGGACATCTGCCGATACCGCCATCGACCAATTGCCAGCTGGGTCTGCATAGGTGGATCCTCCACTCAGCTCATTGCCGACACTATCCCTGATGATGACCTCTACCGTGGCACCAGGGATGCTCTGACCGGCAAAAAATGGTGTAAGCGTCGGCTTTGTCTGAAAACCCTCTTTCGGTGCGGTCCAGTCGATGCGGAAACCAGCGAACATCAGATCCACCGGTAGGTCATGAAAAATCCCATGTAGCGACGAGTCGATTACATTGGCCGGCCCTGTCTCAGTCTCAGTCCCTTCAGCGGTGGGCTCGTCTTCCCCGACAACCTGGATCGAGATCGTCGAGCTAGACACCCCGCCGCTGCCGTCGCTCACCTCGAAGTGGAATACCTCGGTCGCGACCTGACCAGTGGCCAGAGCCTGAACTTGAGGCAATTCACTATCGAGAGTGTACAACCACGCGCCACTGGCATCGATCTCGATGGCCCCATAAGTCGACTCCACCCTCGTGGCCGCCATCGAATTGACCGGCTGCCCCTCGATACTGGTGATGGATAGCGCAGTGTTTGCATCGTCCGAATCAGCCGTCACAGCTATCGCATTTCCAGAGGCCGCCGTGTCTCCGCCATTGCCATCTTCGTAAGTCGTGGCGGATATAGGACTGGGTGTCGGATCATCATTCTGCCCCTGCACATGGATAGTCAAAGAGGCTGATACTCCGGAGCTGACACCATCTGAAATGGTATAGGTAAATGTATCTGTGGCAGTGTCACCCGTATTCAAAAAGTCCGCTACCGCCTCGTTTACCTGATACTCATAGCTACCATCGGCACCGATCGTGAGTGTACCGTAAGCACCGTCCACCTGTGTGCCATTGGCACTGGTAGAGAGACTGCTCACAGAGCCACCCAAATGACTCGAGCCCAAAAAAGGTGTGCCGGTGTAAGCAATGCTAGTCACGACCACAGAACCATCACCTGCGGAGGGATCGTCGGTCGCATCTGCATCGGTATCGGCGACATCAGACGCACTCACGCCCACTCCGCCCATGGTATTTCCGGTAGCACTGCTGCCGAGCGAACTATTACCGAAACCACCCGACTCGATCGCGAAATTTTCATCATCGTTAGCTACGGGAGCGACATTGCTCTGGCCTTTGATATCGACGATATCAGCAGTAGCGATAGCAGTGCCGATCACTCCTAAGCTGGGGCTCGAGATCTGGGCGACCACTGTTTCAGTCGGTTCGGCATCGCCATCATCGACTACAGGTATGGTCACGGTACCGACACTAGCCCCATCTGCGATACTGATAGTAGCGGGTAGGCTGCCGTAGTCACTGCCAGCAGTCGCTGTGCCCGTGCCCAGATCGGTGAGGACGAAGGTGATCGCACTGCCGGTGTCGTTAACCAAAGCCTGCCCTGACGCATTCCGGAGGTCCACAGCGAAGACAATATCGGTCGCCACGCCACCGCTACCCAATGGATCGATACCATCTGTCACCACCGTCAGATGAGCGATCGGAGTATCATCATTTTGGATAGTGCTCACTACCGAAGTCACAGGCACATCCACAGCGTGCGCTCCGATACTGTCAGCAGCACCGCTGAGCGTAAGAGTAAAGGCCTCGTCGGGCTCGATATCTAAATCTCCGGAAACTGCTATCTCGATAGTTTTGACCGTTTCCCCAGCATTGAATGTGATGGTGCCAGACGGTAGCGTCCCTATCACATCCGAATTGTCTGCTGGATTAGCGCCGCTTCCTGTCACCGCATAGTTCACTGTCGATACGCCATCGGTCGCGCCGGATCGGGTGACGGTATACAGATAAGAAGTCGAACCAGATGCGCCTTCACTCAAAGACAAACTACCTGGTGACAGCGTGAGATCGATATCATCATTGACGATTGTCGAGTTTGCCGTACTCGATTGGTAGTCGATCGCCGTGCTAAAGGTATCGACCTGGCCAGACAACGTAACGGTGAATACCTCGTCCAGCTCCACATCGCGATCTCCGAACACATCAATGGTAATCGTCTTTACCGTCTCGGTCGGAGCGAAAGTGACTGTACCAGATGGCATCGTGCCGCCAAAATCAGCTGCGTCCGCCGCCGCACTCGTCACTAGATAATTCACCGCCGTGGTCCCCTTTGTACTGCCGCTACGAGTGACGGTGAATGAAAACGAGTTTGCCCCTGATTGAGTTTCCTCCACCGTCGACTGATTGGCGGACAGGTCCAACTCGATCACCTCCTGTATATCGAAATTCGGTGACTCTTCTCTCACCCGATACGACTGCCCACCCACCGTCACGACACTATCGACATCGAGACTACCGATACTGACGGTACCACCATTTTGCACAGCATCAGCTGTTTTACCGTGTATATCTACGGTGATATCCCCGGTTGAGGTGAAGTTCAGATTCCCAAAGCCATCGGCGATGTTGACCAACTCGTCATCCGCGATCTCCAAACCACTAGACTGCTCGACATCGCTACTGTCCTCTGCGAGATCATCGTTGACCCCGACGAAGATGGCTCTTCCTGCCGTAACCGAGGTAAAATTGATATCTCCCGTCGTCTGAACCTGGCCGAAGCTGCCGGAGTATTTATCTGTGATCAGATCTATGGCACCGGTCTGGGTGCCTCCACCTACCACGTCTGAGGCAGACGACATCTGTATGCCCTCCCCGGTACCCGAGGCAATGCCACGCAATGTCAATGCCCCACCCCCTGAGGAAACCTGTCCCCCGGAAAACTGAATACCATCGGAGTCATCACTGCCGTTACCATTACCAACGATGGAGACATCTCCACTAGTGCTCAATAGATTCCCCCCTGTGGTAAACACCACACCTCGGGCATTGGAGCCGGTGCCACCCGTACCTGTGATCGATATGGCAGCTGTCGATGAGCGAATGCGCCCACCATCAGCCACATACACACCGGCGCTCTCCTCGGCGCCTACGATATTGCCGCCCCCACTACCGACGACACTGATCGACCCTGTGCCCAGCGACTCTAGTAAAAATGTGTCTCCGCCGTCACCGCCGATGACGACACCATGATGAAACTCCTCGCCATCGCCTCCGGTGCCTGACAGACTGATCGTACCCGCACCAGAGGTGCGAATGGAGCCTAGATTTAGGCGGATACCTTGATTCGCTTCCTTACCTCCACTTGCAGCTACAGGCACGCCTCCGATCCCAATAAAGCTGATAGCACCATCGACACTGCGGATGGCGGCTGTGTCGCTATCCATTTCGATTCCGTGCTGATCGGAATCTCCTCTGCCGCCAGTTCCGTTCACAGTGATCGTGCCAGCCCCCGTAGTCGTGACGATACCGTCCAGCTCGATCCCAATATTGTTATCCGCGGCTCCAGTAGGTACCCCACCAGTTTCGTTATTATTACCACCGACACCCGTGATAGAAATGTCTCCACCCGTTCGGAGTATGGCTCCACTAGAGAGGTTTATCCCTTTATTACCGTTTCTGCCATTGCCCCCAGTGCCATTCACGATGATATCGCCAGTGCTACTTACCAGTCGATCGCCGGTGCTGCCGAAATGTACGCCGTTATTATCATCGGAGTCGACATTGGCTCCACCTACACCAGTGATTCGGATCGAACCACTCGTAGTCGTAATCGTCGCACTGGAGGTATTGAAGAAAACTCCACGATTGTTACCGTTATTATTTGCCGTATCGAATCCGCTAGTGCCTCCCGTGCCCTGCACCACGACCCGCCCAGATCCCGTTGCGTTGACCGCCGCATTGAATCGCACCCCTTCATTGGATGTACCAGTGGCTGTGATGCCCGTGCCACCCTGGCCGATAATCGTCAACACTCCATTCTCCACCGAGACGCTATTATCGATCTCTACCCCACGCAGCCCACCGTCGCCCTCGCCACCCGTGCCTGTGATGGTGAGATTACCAGAGCCTGTGACTGCTATATTCCCCACCACATCGACACCGATGTTATTGACGGCAGCGATAGTCGGAACGCCTCCCGATTCGTCATTCAGACCTCCAAACCCCGTAATCGATACATCTCCACCGGTGCTGATCACCGTATCGACGGTGAGATGCACACCGCGACTCTCTCCTCGGCCACTACCTGCGGAGCCATTGATCGTGATCGTACCAGAAGTCGACACCAACCTATCACCCGTGCTACCGAAGTGGACACCGTCATTTTGATCGGAGTCCGTAGCTGTGCCACCCGCACCCGTCAGGGTGATCGAACCACTGGTGGTGCTCAAGACCGCGTCGATATCATTAAAATTAATCCCCCGGTGGTTACCATGGTTATTGATGTCAAATCCACCCGTGCCGCCAGTGCCCTGTATGATGATATTGCCCGTGCCTGTGACCGTGATTTCATCGCTCAAGCGGACACCTTCGTTGGCTATAGCGCTAGGCGTATTGCCCGTACCGCCGGTACCGATGATGGTGATATCGCCATTGACCGCAGAGATGCTTTGCCCCTCGTGATCGATATCCACACCCCGGTTACCCGAATTACCGACCCCACCTATGCCCTCGATCCGGATCGATGCATTGCCCGTGGCTACGATCGATCCTTCGTCGATATAGACCCCACGGTTGCTATCGGATATACCGCCTGTGGTAGCTGTCTGGCCTCCAGTACCAGTAATCGATATCAAGCCTCCGCTACTCTGGATGACCGCAGAGGCTCCTACGAGGTAAACGCCATCGTTGCCCGCAGCGCTATCGCCAAGGCCTGATCCACCAACGCCCACTAAGGTGATTCCTCCGCTCTGAGATGACAACTGGCCCTCTATGATGATGCCACCATTCGAGGTGTGACCATCGCCATCATTATCCACATTGCCACCACCTCCGGTGCCATTGATAGAGATGCTCCCGGAACCTGTAGTCTGCACAGAAGCCGTGGCTAATAGATGAACGCCTATATTCGAGTCGTCGTCGCCAGCCGATCGACCGACAATGGTAATGTCACCGCTGGTCTGGATAGTGGCTGTGCCATTATTACCTAGGAATACCCCTTTGGTGAAACTACCGGGTCCATTGGCCTCACCCTCTAAGTAGATGTCGCCCGTAATCGACTGTAGAGTGGTCGTACCTTCACGTGTACGGATCCCATCGCCATCACTGTCGTCACGGATCGCAGTCAGGCTGATATTGCCATTCTCGGTAGTGATCCCAGAGGTGGTAGCTAATATATCGTCGGGATCAAACTCAATAGTCCGGTGAGCCACTCCGGTGAACGAACCATTGCCAGTCAGATTGACGTGACCACGAAAGTCGATCTCCAATACCCCTGCCGAGCCACCACCCGATACCGTAGAACCGATGTCGATAGCCGTGTCGCCAAAATTGAGCGTGCCCTCAAATCGCACCACATCATTCGCAGCACCGCTACCGATGTAGTTCAGCTGGGTGACGGCGGATGTGGCGATACCGAGATCGACGCCGTTGAGAAACAAATTGCCCGCGACCTCGGTGAATGTGCTGACATCGGTCGCATCTCCGGTCACATCTACGATGCCATTGCCTGTGTCGACATTGGCAGCAGCAAAGTGCCGACCTAGCAAGCTGAACGCCTCGGCACCCTCTGCCCGACCACTATCGATAGACCGCCGCTCGCCTGTCTCAAACAAGCCATACATCACATCGGACACGCGCTCTGCATCGTAGACGTCGGCCAGCCCGATCACATGACCCATCTCGTGAACTAGCACAGACAGTAGGTCCATGCCCTCGACAGAACCATGGGTAGCCCCCGTGAACTCTGTATCATCGGCAGGGGTGAGGTCGATGTACCAGCCAGAACCAGCTGCATCTGCATCCATAATCACTCGGCTGCCTTCGGCATAGCCCAGTGCAGGCCCATCGAGATCGACAATCTCGTAACTGATTTCGCCGAGCGCTGCGAGCTGCTCATCGCTCAGACCGGCTTGTTCCCAGCGAGCCACCGCTGCATCGACCAGCCAGTCCAACTGATCGGCATTTAGCACTCGCACTGTCGCTCCGTGTGCACCGGACTCTTCGACCGAATTGTACCCTATTGAGGAAAAATTGTACCCTATTGAATCACTGCTGGACTCTGCCGAAAAAGCCTCGTCGACTACTAGGTGCTCCACCACCACTGGGCTAGCCACAGGCGCAGCAGAGTACAACACGCGAGACTCGAGCGTCTCAGCGAGTGGCTCTCTACCTAAGTCATCGACCTGGCCCGACAGAAAGGCCTGGAACTTTTGCCAGAGGGGTTTCATGCACGCACAACATCCTAAAAAGCGGACCGAAGGGGAAAAGAGGGATGGGAGAAGGCTGCTTTAGACGATCGATATCCGGGTATGAACAACCAAACCTGAGCCTCGATCGCTAGGCGGCTCAACTGATTGACGAAGGGTTAAATACGGGACCAACGGTGCCCATCTGGCACTGTGCTGTTGAGAGCACACGCCAAGCTTATCGCCAGACTCTGGCGATGCTCTTTGATAGGCTGCTGTAGCTCCCATTCCCACGGGAAATCGGTACCACACCAAGCGGACTACTGTCAACGCAAGCTAACAACAAAAAGTGCCACTCACGGAAGAACGTTTAAAAACTTTCCAGCTTTCCTCGGACCTTATTTGAAAAATTTTAAAAAACCATGTCCAGAGCGCTTAAATCCCATAACACTCAGACCTAGACCTCTTATCTGCTTCATTGAAGACTCACTAAAACCCCGATAAAAGAGCCACATACTCCTCTGCAGTCTGTGCCCGCAAGATGTCACCGATGATGTCGCCGATATTCAGACCAACCAGCTGATCAGGGATAGCACGATCGCCACCCTCGAAGTGCAAGTAAACTGGCTCGACCACTACGCCGCTGTTGAGAGCTGCTCCCCAGTAGTTTGGCGTCTGTCGCACTTCTACCGTGTAACGAGCATCACGATCGATGTCAGCGAAAACCGGGGTCGACCAGTTGCCTGCCTGATCTGCGAAAGTCGAGGCGCTGCTCAGCTCATTGCCGACATCATCTTTGATGATGACTTCGACGGTGGAGCCTGGCGTGCTATGTCCCGCAAAGAATGGCGTCAGAGAGACTGAGCGAATCGGATCAAAGCCATCCACCAAATCATCGCCATTATCCAAACGAAACCCAGAAAACATCAGATCCTCAGGCAAATCGTTGAAGAGACTGACGATACCTGCAAAAGAGGTATCACCGACGGGACCGCCAGGCGTCTCTCCCTGCGTGCCATCGCCGGGGTCCGTATTGGCATCCGTGTGGCCTATCACCCGAACCGTGATCGTCGAAGTGGACCTCGCACCGTCATCATCGACCATCTCAAAGGTGAATACCTCTGTCGCCACCTGACCGCTGTCGAGCGCCTGCACCTGAGGCAGATTATTATTGAGCGTGTAGACCCAAGCACCGCTGGCGTCGATGGCTATCGAGCCATAAGTCGACGAGACCGCCGTGGTACCAGACGCGCCTACCGCCTGGCCATCGACCGTAGCAATCGATAGCTCAGCTGCCGTGTGATCGATATCGGTAGCACCAGCTAGTGCATCTCCACTGGCTACCGACGGGCCGCCCACTGCATCTTCGTAAACCGTGCCTGTCGAAGGAGTCACTGCCGGAGCATCGTTTTCACCACTGATGGTAATCGTCAGAGTAGCCGAGTCGGTCGCCGATCGCTGCGTGATAGCATCGGAGCTGAGCTCGACCCCCAGCACACCATCGCTCAATAGCGCCCACCCATCGCCTGTTCCGCGGTAAGTGGTGTCTGTACCAGACTTGATGGCGATTTCAAAGGAGTCACCACCGAAGTGCTCGAAGTAAAGGGTATCCAAGTGTAAGGTCTGGCCTGCCGTCACGGTAAACACACCGACTGCCTCACCATTCCCTGTGTTACGATCCTCGATAAAGTCGAAACCCGCTCCCGAGCCATCATCGACATTCCCTACGGCATCGTCGAAGACAAAGCTGCCAGGATTATTCGGATCGCTCAGGCGAATGAAGCGTCCGTCATCGCCCCGTATCGCGATGGAGTAGGTACCAGCATTGGTGAATGTCATGTAGGTCTCGGCTCGCACCGAGAGCTGATCAGCATTGGTGATCGTACCGCCACCGATCGTGTCGAAATCCAAATTGCCATTGATGCGATCAAAACCTCCTAAGTTATTGGAGTAATTGATCACCCCAGTCGTTCCCGCTTCGTACGCTGTTATGTCGTAGGTCGTGCCGTTGGTGGCTGCGATGGAGCCAGCACCACTCGGATTGGCATCCCAGATAGCCCGTGCCACATCGATGCTATTCACTTGAGGATTACCATCCAGCTGGAAAGCACTCACCTGGAAAAGTCCGTCGTTGTTGGGCTGATCAAAGCTCTCAACGCCATCCGATACCGTGTAGGTAAAGGTATCAAAAACCGTCTCACCATCATTCAATTGCTGCACGATATTCGAGCCATCGCCATCGGTGCCGTTATTCAGCGTATAGGTGTAGCTACCGTCTGCATTGATCACCACTGATCCATAGGTACCAGCGAGAGTAGAGCCTATATTCGCAGCAGTTCCATCCACCGCCTCGACCTGCAGATCCCCCACTACATTGTCGCCACTGGGGTCAGTATCATTTGAGGTGACTACATTCCCAGAAGCCGTCAACGTCGTGTCCTCTTGCACCGTAGCGCTATCGTTCACCGCATCAGGACTATCATTCACACCGAAAACCGAGATCGTCAGCTCTCCAGTCGCGGTCTGTCCGTTACCATCAGGGTGATTATCGCTGACGGTGTAGGTGAATACTTCAGTAGGAGTATCGCCGTCATTGAGCGCCTGAGTATCCGCATCTGCATCGTTAAGCTGATAGGTGTAGCTACCATCCGGATTGATCGTAAGTGTACCATAGGTGCCCACTGCAGTGATCACTCCGCCCCCTCCTACGGTACCGCCAGTGACCGCAGACACCGTCACATACGAGTCTAGCGCTCCAGGCGTGTAATAGTACGATCCACTATTCCCTGGCTGACCAGCAGTCGGATCAGAGGTCGAGTCATCGATATCGGTATCGTTGGTCAAAACATTCCCCACAGTGGTGTCATTGGACACCGCATCAGACGCTTCCGTGACCTGTCCGTAATCGGCAATAGTGACCGGTGCATCATTTTCGCCCTCTATCTTTACTGTCACCGTAGCAGTCGATGTGGTGCCCGCAGAAGCGCTCTGGTTGACCCGCCAGCCTGCTGCATTATCCGACAAAATCGTCCACTGAGATGCATCAAAGCTCGTGATGTTTGACTCGCCGACATGCAGACTACCGCTTGAAGCATCGCGGACAAAGATCTCAAAGGAATCTCCACCGCCTCCTTCTCGACCAAATGCGCTGAAATCCGTGGTGATACCGCCGGCTGGTACCGTCAGTGTGATCACACCGATACGATTGGCACCACCCGTTCTGAAGTAGTCATCGCCATTATGAGTGATGGTCTGTACATTGCCTCCAGTGGTACTGGTATCCAGATCGCCGCCTGCACCCAAAGTCAGTCCAGACATGTGGATGGCGAGCTCGTCGTCAGCCCGAAAGCCTATCTGGTAAGTACCAGCCGGGATAAAAATCTCGCCCTCGATACCTATGGCAAACTGATTAAAAATCGTATTCGAAGTGCCATCAGGATACGCCAAATTACTAGTGAAAGGACCTCCGACACCCAAGTCGATCTCATTGTAAAAATCTGTCGCGTAGCGGATCACATTATAAGTTCTACCATTTACGGTATTCAGTCCTCCACCAACGACTCCACCCATCAAGTTGACGACTTCTTGGAAATTGCTCATCGTGCCATCGAGCGATGCTGGGTCGTCGAGCACAGAGTCCTCATCTGCAGTGTCGATCAGAGTCACGCGAAACTGCCCCTGCTGAGCCAAGTCGCCATCAGTGATGGTGTAGGTGAAAGTATCGATCAAAGTCTCGCCCTCATCGAGCGAGTCGATCGCTGCACCGCTAGCTGTGTAAGTGAAGGTGCCATCCGCATTCATCGATACCGCACCGCCATTGGCAGAGATCGCATCGAAATTTAGGATCTGAATCTCATTACCACTACCATCCCGATAGCCTGTCGACGATGTGGCGTCGGCGATCACATTGGCATCGTTGTCCAATACGCTAGCTGTGATCTGAGCCGCGCTATTGTCGTTCTCCTTGATACACTCCGCCGTGAAGTCATCGTCCAATGCGGTGGCCTCCTCCGGGATATCGACGACATTGATGTCGCGAGTCTGTGTATTGGAATCGCCATCGGAATCATTCACTGTGAAGCTCACCGTCCTAGTAGCTGTGCTTGGGTTCAGGGTATCGGCATTCTGGTAAGTGATCAGCCGAAGCGCCGCCTGATAGTCAACTGGAGTGGCATTGCCTGTCAGAGTGATGGTACCAGTCGAGGCATCATAGGCGCTCGCTGTGATACCAGCTGGCAGTGCACCGGATAGTGCGAGCACATCATCTGCGCTGTCGAGCCCCGCAGTAATTTGGATAGTCGCACTGACGATCAGATCATCGCCATTGGCATCAGTATTTGTGGGATGTGGAGCGGTAGTATCCGCATCGGTAGCACTATCGACATCGGTTACCGTGATGGTGTTTGTAACTTGTATCGGTGCAGCCCCCTCATTGTAGGTAGCTGCAGCGGTCTCGATACTAGCCAAGACTGGCAGATCATTGGCACCAGCTACGGTGATGGTAAGCGTCGCTGTGTCGGAAGACCCATTACTATCAGACACAAGATAAGTGAAGCTCTCCGAGACCAAATCTCCGACCTCGAGGGCCTGAGTGTCTGCGTCAGCATTATCAAGTGTATAGGTATAGGCACCCGTCGCATCGATGACTAGAGATCCATAGGTCCCCACGACGGTGGTATTCCCACTAGTTGCGATAGCCGTGGCCCCTACGCTTGTTACAGTGAGAGTATCGTCAGGAGCGTTGCCATTCACATCGATGTCGCTGTCATTAGCCGTCACATTGCCGACTTGAGTGTTATCCGCCGCATCTTCTGTCAAAATATACTCAGCCTGCAGGGCGATGTAGTCAAACTGCAACCAGCCTCCATTGGTGTCAGTCCGCTCTAGAGTGATGACATTTTCTCCAGAGAGCAGACCTCCTGCTCCACTGAAATCAATCTGAATCAAGCCATCGGCAGTAACATTGGCATTATAGACAGAGCTGCCATTTACCGACACTTGAAAGTCAATCCCCCCAGTAGGGAAGTTTGAGCTGACTGTATCCACTAGTAGTCGATAGTTCTCATCGGTCGGATCGTTGGGTAGATTAAAGTGAATGCGATTTGTCTGGTCCGTATTGGTGAGAGCTCTCTCAAACCCTTGTGGCCCCCTGCCGTTATTGATCCCGTCGCCGAACACCTCATCCACTACTACTGTGCCTACGCCTGCATAGGTGCCAGCGAAGTAGTAGTCATCATCCCGCGCATTGGGATCCCCCGGAGCAGCGTTGGAGTTAGGACCTTCTTGCTCAAACTCGGTGGTCGTATTGTTGTCAAAACCAACCTGCCAGACAGTAGCATTGTTACCATCGTCATTAGCGGTCACAGGGTCGTTCACGCCCGTCAAGGTAACAGTGACAGTGGCTTCGGCCAAGCCCGCACCGGTCAACGCTAGATTGTCCAGCATACCTGATACCCGGCTATCGTCGGCATCAGCGACCGCATCCGTCGACCAACTCACCTGAGTACGAACCGTCTCAGTGCCTGCAGGTGCTGTGGCCGATACTGAGCTATTGATAAAAGTATTGATCGTCTGATTGGTAGGATCTACCGACTGTGTCAGTAGCGTATTGCCACCCGCGTCCAAAAAGATCAGGTCGAAGGTGATATTACCACCGTTTGACGCAAAACGATCCTCGAGCAGCAGATCGCCACTAAACTCATAGACCACGCCCTCTTCGGCAGCAGTATCCTTGTAGAAACCGCCAGTCTGCCCATCGGTCCATGCCTGCAGCCAGATACCTGTGCCAGGTAGATTCTGGGCAGGTGCCGAGGTATAGGTCTGCGTGACCACTGGATCCTGGGTGTTACCAAACTGAGTCCACCCGGTGTTAGTCAAGGAAGTCGAATCTCCCGTATTCCCCCCTGTCGCACTTTCGAAATCGTCATTAAAGATCGGGGCCACCTGACCATCGGTGACTTGGTAAGTGAAAGTATCGAGAATCGTCTCGCCCACAGCGAGAGCCTCGATCGCAGGCGTGCTGACACCTGAAATGTTATAGATGACTGAACTGCCGCTCACTGTCAGAGGGGCACCCAGTGTGCTAGTACTACTGACACTAGTGGCTAACAAAGAGATGCTATCGCCATCGGGATCAGAATCGTTCGCCGTCACAGCGATTGTCACATCGCTGCCATTCTCGAGAGCATTTGCCGAATCGTCTTGGGCGCTTGGGATATCATTTTTCCCGCACACTGTGATCGTGAGACTCGACGTATCACTCCCAGAACCATCGCTAAAGGTATAGGTGAATACCTCTGTCACTTCCTCACCCTCATCTAGTGAATCGGCCACCGCCTCATTAATCGCATAGCTGTAGGAGCCATCTGCACCAATCGTCAACGTGCCGTAGGCCCCGTCGATCTGAGTACTCGCACCGCCACCAACGGATCCGCCACTATTCGTCGATCCCGAGAATGGAGTCCCCCCGAAGGCAATATTTGTCACGTTTACCGACCCATCGTGCGGCACAGGGATGTCATCTCCATCGACATCGGTATCGGCTGCTACAATCTCTGCCGACCGCACCTCCATCAAGGCGAACTGATTGATGCCACCACCATCACTGATGTGCCCGATGATCTGGAAGCCACCTACCACAGTGCCATTTGCCAGCGTACCGTTTGAGCTGACTCTCAGGAAGGCTGCAGCGTCGTCTGAGATCATCTGTCCGCTGACGATACCGCCAGCGATCGGGTTACCCGCTGCATCGAGAAACTGGATGTCAATGTCGTTATCCCTAGTTTCGACGACGCCTCCCCCACTACGCCCCCACAGGTCGACGACTATTTCATTACCATCATGCAGTGTGACTGAACTTGCGAAATCATACTGCGAAATATGATCCCCAGCGAATGCCTCGTGGATTCCATTCCCCCCATTAACCGCGAAGTTTTGATTAGGAGAAGCACTAGTGGGATCGTTCGGATCGTAGGCAAATCCATCGTCTAGCAGTCCCTGCAAAATAGCATCAGGATCAGTGGTGACCCCAGTGTTGAAATGGTTGGGATTGCCCTGCACATGCGAAGCTGTCAGAGAAAGAACAGTAGCGCTGCCCTGGATCACATTTCCCCTCGTGCCGCCAGTGGTGGTGCCATCGCTACCCACAAAGGTCGTGCCATTGGCATCTCCGCCACTTTCGACTGCCTTGCCAGTGTTATCCAAGGCCACAGGGTCATCGTTGGTACCATTCACCGCGATCGTCAGTGTTGCCTGCTCGCCGAGCACACCATTCTGATTGTATACCTCGGTCACCTCTGCACCACTCAATGCCACATCGTAGATACGTAGATCATCGAAGGCTGCCTGAATATTACGATCATCTCGATTAGGGTCATCGCCCAGACGCAACGCTGTGATCGGAGCGGTTCCTGCCCAAGTCGTCGTACCTTCCTGCACACCATCGATGTAGATAGAAGCCGTATTGCCCGATGTGCTAGCACTCAATACCACATGGTGCCAATTTCCGTCGGCGATCGATGTGTTGATACCCGTAATCGAATTGGTATTCGGCACCGTTCCACTGATATTGAAACCGGCTACGCTACCAGCACTGGCACCGCCACCAGGCATTTCCAAAACATAACTTCCATTCACAGGACTACCGATACCGATTCCAAAAAGATCATTCCAACTTCCGTGAACAGTCGTGGTATTGACCCAGAAAGACACAGTGAACTCACCTACCGTCATACCAGCAGGCACGGGTACATCCAAGTGATCTGGCCCTGCATCATTATTGTTGGGATTCAGATCAAAAGCCTCGCCATTGATCCCGTCAGTCGTTTGATAGCTACCGCCTAGCGACGGCGCACCACCACCTCGAGAATCTTCCGGCACTCCGTTTAACTCATCGAACGCATAATGCGCTGCAGGGCTATTGACCTGCTCATTACCATCGATAATCGTATAAGTGAACACCTCTGTCGGCGCATCAGTAGAGTCCAAACCATCTGCCACCGCTTGATCTAGTGTGTAGCTGTACTGCCCATCGGACCCTATCGTAAGCGTGCCATAGGTGCCGTCTATCGATGTGGTGCCACCAGCAGCCACATGACCACCTTGATTAGTCGTCTGATGAGGCGTCCCTCCAAAAGAAATATTGGTCACCACGACTGAACCATCGCCTGCAGTCGGATCATCGTCTGCATCCGCATCCGTGTCTGCCACATCTCCAGCACTCACCCCGGTACCACCTAGCACGTTACCCGTTGCGTTGCTTCCCACTGTGCCATTAGCTGCACCTCCATCCTCAGTCACCGAATTGACATCCGCATTAGCGACAGGGGCAAGATTTGTCACTTCTTCCAAGTCGAAATTTGGACTCTTCTCACGCACCTGATACGCGACACCACCGACTGTCACAGCTGTGCCTACATCCAAACTCGTCAAACTTACTGTGCCTCCACTCTGCACAGCATCCGTTCCAACGCCATGGATATCGACTTCGATGTCCCCGGTTGTGGTAAAGTTAATATTCGAAAAGCCATCTGCGATATTAACCAGTTCATTATCGGCGATCTCCAGACCGCTCGATTGATCTTCGTTCCCTGAATCTTCAGTTCCATCATCACGTCTGCCCACAAAAATATCGTGCCCTGCTGTAACTGAGGCAAAATTAATATCACCTGTCGTTTGCACCGATCCCTGATCGCCAGAGTATCGATCTGTCGTGAATGTGATGTCTCCAGACTGAGTGCCGCTACCAATCTGTGTGATCGCATTATCCAACTCAATCCCCTCGCCATTGGCAACTGCGACACCGGTGATAGAAAGGGCTCCAGCACCCGAGTCTACGGTCGCATCAGCGATGCGCACCCCATCGGCATCTCCACCACCGTTTCCGGTACCATTCAAGGTAACATCCCCACCACCCGATGTCACTGCTGAGCCGGATCGGAAATCAATGCCCCGGTTGAAATCAGTGCCATTTCCTCCCGTCCCTGTCATGGAGATATCGCCACCTACAGTCGTCACATCGGCCCCAGAGATTTGAATACCTCGGTTATTAGTCGTTCCATCCGCCCCCACACCTACCAGTGTGATCGAAGCTCCATTGGCGGCTGTCACATTTCCTGTATTCTGAAGCACGATCCCGAAGTTATCTGTGCCACTGCTATTTGCAGCGGTACCGTCGATAGTCACTGTACCTCCAGCAGCGATAGTAGCCGAATCGAATACACTGACACCGCGGTTAGTATCGGTACCGCCATTTCCAGATACACCATCGATATCGATCGCACCAGTCCCAGTGGTTTGAACCAGTGAATTATCTTCGATTCGCACACCTTCATTGAAATTGGCAGATCCATCACCACCCGCGCCGTTAAGAGATATTGTTCCGTTAACAGCTGTGATAGTAGCGGAATTGGTATCATTGTTGAGATACACACCACGATTGCTCGCTGTTCCATTACCACCAGTGCCATTGAACGTAATACTGCCCGAACCAGTGTTAGTGACAGTTCCCTCGAGATAGACACCGTGATTACCTGTCAAAGTTCCAGCACCGACCCCGTCGATCGTGATAGAGCCTCCAGCCGCAGTCACGCTGGTGCCATCATCGATGCGGACACCTCTGTTATTAGCGTCGCCCACTCCGGCATTACCGGTGATTGCGATATCTCCGCCGCCCACTGCGGCGATCGTAGCGCCCGCCGTATCCAAGCGGACACCATCGTTGTTATCGTCGCCGTTCCCGTTTCCGCCCCCAGTTCCAGAGATAGTCAGATTACCATCGTTGACCCGAACAACTGCGGCAGCATCTGCCAAAACGATTCCGACATTATCATCAGAGTCACCACCAGAGCCTCCTGCGGTGCCTGTCAGAGTCAGTGCGCCCGTACCAAGAGTTTCGATTCGTCCACGCAGGTCGAGGCCCTCACCCCTATCTGTCACACCACCAGGCTCACCGCCGAAGCCTGTCATACTCAGGGTGCCAGCTCCTCCTGTCTCCACCACGGAAAAAGCCCCCATCAGCACGCCTCGCTGGTCGTTGCCACCGCCGAGTCCAGCTCGACCGGTGATATCGATATTTCCAGACGTGCTGGTTACCGTAAAACCGTTGGTGGCATCTCCATCGTTCACTTGGATACCATCTGCGCCGCCGCCCGCACCAATATCAGGCCCACCAGTACCGACAATCGTAATAGCTCCGCTGTTCGATTGTATGGTTGCGAATTCATCGCGATTGGTTTGACCTGTGTTGCGCGTGAACAGCATGCCATCAGCATTGGAGCCCACTGTACCACCCGTGCCGGTGATATTGATCGCACCTGTCCCTTGACTATCGATCAATACCGCGCCTTCCACATAGATCCCTCTGTTATTACTCACGCTATCGCCGCCTGTACCGATCACATTAATATCGCCAGAACCTGTAGACCGAAGGGTGGCACCGTCTAGCTGCAAGCGGATTCCGAAGCCTGAAGCATCACCTGTCCCGCCCGTCCCATTTAGCGTCATATCGCCGTCCTCTACCTCGATCAGAGACGCTGCATTACTCAGGTCAATCCCGAAATGATTGTCATCGTTACCCGTTCCGCCATTCCCGACTATCGTCACCGTTCCTGTACCGCTAGCGATGATGCTGCCATCCACTTCGACCCCTACCATCTGATCAGACTCCACGGTCGGAGTCGTCTCATCCGCATCCCCTCCTGTACCTGTGATGGCAATATTGCCACCAGACCTAATCACTGTACCTGACGTTACATACACGCCACGAGCTTCGCGCCTACCTTCGCCACCGGTCCCCGTTACCGAGATGTTTCCAGAAGTCGAAACGAGTCGGTCGCCCGAACTACCGAATTGCACACCATCATTGAGATCACCATCGGTCGCATTACCGCCCTGCCCGACGATTGTGATGTTTCCGGTATTCGTCGTGACTGTAGCATCAGTAGCATTAAACGTAACACCACGGTGCGAACTATCATTATTCGCAGGGTTAAAACCTCCAGACCCACCTGTACCGGTGATCGATACACTACCACTACCAGTGATCGTGATCTCGTCATCGATTCGGACTCCATCATTATTTGCTCCTGTAGCTGTATTGCTCGTCCCCCCGACTCCGACAATGGTCACATCTCCATCCTCTGCTGTGATACTTTCACCATCGTTGGCTATCAGTACACCACGGAGGAAGGAATTCCCCGTACCGCCAGTGCCTTCGATGTAGATCGACGCATTCCCTGTGGCTACGATATTGCCATCGTCGATATAAACGCCTCTATTGCCATCCGAAACTCCACCAGTCGTGGCCGTCTGCCCGCCAGTCCCCGTGATCGAAATCAGTCCTCCACTGCTTTGGATCAGAGCGTTATTATTGGATAGATCGACACCATCATTACCATCAGCATCGTCACCCAGCCCTGTGCCACCAGTACCCACAAGGGTAATATTACCATCGCCTGATATGATCCGCCCGTCGATAAAAATACCGTCATTGGAATCATTACCATCGGCTGGGTTGTCGGTGTCCACGTTGCCTCCGCCCGCTGTGCCTGTGATTGATATACTCCCTGAGCCTGTTGTCTGCACAGTTGCATTATCGTCAAGTAGCACACCGACATTTCCATCATCGTCCCCTGCGCCTCGGCCTATGATGGTGATATCACCAGAAGTCTGTATCACTGTCGTGCCATTATTAGCCATAAAGACCCCCCGTCTAGAACTACCTGTTCCATTCGCTTCGCCTTCTAGATAGATATTTCCATTTGTAGATTGTACGGTGTTGGTACCTTCCCGAAAGCGGATCCCATCACCATTACCATCATCACGGATCGCAGTCAGACTGATATTTCCGTCCTCTGTCGTGATACCCGACGTCGTGCCCGATATATCATTCGGATCAAATTCAATCGTACGATGCGCCACCCCTGTAAATGAACCGCTACCAGTGAGAATCACGTCGCCTCGGAAATCAATATCTCGAACACCATTGGATGCGCCATTCGACACCGTAGAGCCGATATCGATCGTAGTGTCTCCGAAATTTAAGGTTCCCTCAAATCGAACCACATCGTTCGTAGCATTAGCTCCGATATAGCTGAGCTGGGTCACAGCAGAAGTGGCGATGCCCAGATCATTTCCGTTGAGAAATAGATTGCCTCCCACTTCAGTGAACGTGTTTGTATTGGTACCGTCTCCAGTCACATCAACGACACCGGTACCCGTATCGACAGTAGCCGTAGCAAAGTGCGCACCCACCAGGCTGAGCATCTCGCTACCCTCCGCACGCCCTTCGGCGATGCTGCGTCTCTCGCCTGCCTCGAACAAGCCATACATGACATCATTCGCCTGAGCCACATCGTAGACATCTTGCAATCCGAGAACATGGCCGATCTCATGCGTCATCACCGACAGCAGGTCGACACTCTCCATCGCACCGAATGTGCTGCCGCTAAACTCACTATCATCAGCAGGTGTGGAATCCACATACCAGCCCATGCCTGCAGCATCTGCATCGATGACGATCGTGCTACCCTCTGCGTAGCCTAGTGTAGGTCCATCGAGATCGATTATCTGAAAATCGATCTCCTCCAAAACAGCAAGTTGATCCGTAGATAGACCGGACTGCTCCCAGCGACTCTCTGCCTCATCGATTAGTGAGTTGAGCTGCTCCACATTCAGGATACGGACCGTTGCGCTATCGGCGATGGTCGACTCAGCGCCATTGTACCCTATTGAATTCCCACTGTACCCTATTGAATCGACCCCAAATTCTTCAGCAAACGCATTTGCAGACTCGAAGCCCGCTAGCTGCCGGGCTGCATCTTCTCCGGATTCGACTTGTTCTTCGATCTCCACAGGGACCGCTACCGGTGCTGCGGAATATAGGACGCGAGGCTCCAAGGCTTCTGCGATATACTCGCGAGATTCAGGACTCGAAGGCACTGAGGTGTGTCGATTAGTCTTCATGTTGTAGGGATGGGACAGGGATAGGGTAGAGGTATGGGTAGGATGTAAAAAAAGGCACTAGAGGTGCACACCTAAATGGCGTACACCGCTAATACCTTGTTTTGATAGTTTTTACGAAAGCGCGTGAAACAGGGTGGTGCTGGCCCATTGCGAATCGCAACTACACAGCAGTTGTGATCGGTGACCAGTGGCAGAACCTGCAGCCCAAAACGACTGGCTAGCCGACCGAAAGCTGCTACGGCGAGACTGTGCAGCTGACGAGCCGCATCGACCCAACTGCGATAAACTACCGGTAGCATGCTACGGTGCACGACCACCTCAGGCGTAGAGGTCTCCAAAGGTTCAGACGGATCATCCAGAGTCGACAGAACTTCCCCCTCATCATCAACAGGAGAGAAAAAAGTCTTCGGCAGGGAGCACTCCCAGCCGTGCGACTCTGAATTTACCATAATCACAATCCTGATTATATCATAAATCAGAATTGAGTGTCAATCCTATTCGGCGCGATTTTGTAACGTATTTGAGGGCACGGGGTCTACATCCCCGCGATTACAGATTTCGGTAAGTACTCGTAATTCTTGGCACGCCAGTCCTCGTTGATGTTGCCATTTGGCTCGCGGCTAGATTCCAGAGAGTTCTCCAGAGAGACCGATGATAGGCGACGCCCCATGACCGTGCCTACAGTGAGCTCCTCGACCTGGGTGTGAGTCTTGGCTATGGCCGGTGCGAAGTAGGTACGCAGATTGTAGCCATGGCTCTCAGGATTCTGATCCCAAGCCGGCGCCGTCTGTGTGATCACCACCACATGGGGCTCATCTGTCAGAATCAAACCCGGCAACTTAGCCAGCCAGCCACCCGCTGCATCTGCCACGACTGTCACTTCGCCATTTGGGAAAGCACCACCCTCGGATCCGACGATCTTGATATTCAAGACGGTCCCTGGATCGGCTGAGCCAGAGTAAAATGGCATCATCGTCAAAATCGGCTGCTCCTCAGGGGCGTCATCATCTTCCGACACGCCCTGAAAGTTACCAATCAGACGGAAGCCTTGGAAAATCTGGCTACCTCCTATGAAATCTGAGCCCAAAATCAACTCATCGATATCTTGATCGTTATCATTCTCCGGAGTGAGATTGATGTCGAACGCACCATCGCGGTCAGTATCAGAAGTCACCGTCACCCGACTGAGAATCTCCACTGTACCTGAGAAGGTCTGAGGCAGTTCATCGAGAACCTTCACCGGGATCTGTAAGCTGAGAGAATTGGAGAAATGATAAGCCAGTGTATTGCCATCGCTATTCGTCAGGCTCGTATCAGAGGTATGCGACATACCACCGAGATACATGGTGATACGAGTCGAGCCATCAGCTTCCTCCACTACGGTAAATTGACCGATTTGAGGTGTCGCCGATGTGGTCTTTAGTATGCTGAAGCTAGCACCTGTATTATTATCGGTGACCACTAGCACATTCTCATTAAACTCAAGAAACTCTGGCAGGATATCTTCCAGCACCACATTCGTAGCAGGAGAGCCACTGATGCCCGCGAGGATACCATCGGTATGGACCTCTGCATTGCTCACAGTCAGGGTATACTCATACGACTCCCCTTCCTCACGCTGCTGAGTACCATCATCTTTTGTCACAGTGAGATCGCCGACTGATACGATATTGGTATCCGAGGCGGTATTGTCCTCACTATTAGGATCGGCTATGACACGATCGAGGATCAGATCTCCACTTACGGTGTCGCGCCCGATACGATTGACGGTAGCGGTATTAGTCAGACTCGTAGTCCCCGGCAGGTCAGCGTCCAACACTGGGTCGACCTGAGTCTCGATACGGATCTGCACGATGTTAGGGTTGTCCTGACCACTCAAATCTGAATCCGTCGACAGATTGCCAAGAAACAGAGTGATCTCTCGTGTCGCCGCATCGTAGGCCCAATCGCCTGGGTTAGGCTGAGCCGCCAGAGTAGCGCCGACGAAGTTGGCCGCTACCACGGGTGTGGCACCACCTGGATAACTAATCGAAAGAATATCTCCGCCGCCACCGAGTGCGCTCGCTGTAGACGTAAATGGATCGAACAACAAGCCCTCTGGTAGGACATCGGTCACCACCACATCGATCGCTGCGGGGTTGGCTTCGATATCCACGCCATTACCCAAATCGACTCGATCGGTGTTGGTGACCGTCAGATCGTAGACATACACCTCATCACGGTGACGCAGTACCTGCCCATCAGTCTTAGTGATCTGGAGATCGGTAGAGGTGACGACCTCCACCGATGCGGAACTGGTCAGCTGCAGTTGAGCCACCTCAGGATTGGGGTCGCTCGGATCGATCGTGGTCGAGAACCATCCCATGTGCACGGTGTTATTGATATCCGTGCCTGGGTCGTCAGTCGATGGAGCGGAGCTGATGGAGCTATTGTCATCGAGCACCATGGCGTCGGTCACCGCCCCATTTTCCACGCCGACTTCTACCTGGTAAGTCACCGCTAGCGTCTCCCCTACAGCCAGTGAATCGATAAGGATATCGAGCTTGTCGGTAGTGAAGTCTGAATTGTTAGCAATAATCAGAGGGCTACTCGCCGGAGTGGTGGTGTAGGTATTGGCCACCGAGTCGATGTTATTGATCGTCACACTTTCGGTCGAGCCATCAGCCAGTGTCTTTGTCACGGTGATACTCACGAAGTTGCCCTGATTGAAAGCCGCTGCCGCAGGAGACGCGGGATCGACCAACGGAGTCTCGGTAAGCTTGTCGAGGATGTGGATGCCATGAGCATCAGCCGCAGACGCAGTATCGTGCCCGATCGATAGCGTGTAGGTAGCGACGGTACCAGCCTCTACGATTGGCGAGTCGACGACCTTTGCCAAGGTCAACTCGGGCTGGACATACTCCACATCCACCGACGCACTCCCCGTGCTAGCAGAGCCAGAAGCATTCTGACTACCGCCGACTGCTGCATCATTGTAGGTGTAGCTGACCGTGTTGGTGAGGATATCCCCTACCGACAGAGACGCTGCCTCGCCTGTGTTATTTAAATCATCCACAGTGGTGATGGCTGGATCGCCCAGATTGGCCACCGGATTGTACTCCAATCCATTCTGCACTCTAGTAGTCACCAAAATGACGAACTGGTCATTGGAAGTGTCCTGATCGTGCCCCACCGTGAGATTACCCACAGTAAAGACCAAGTCCTCAGCACCCTGCACAGCCCCGTCGACAGCGAGTGGCCCGGCTGCATTGAGAGTGCCGGTGAAGGTATCGCCTGCCACTGCGATATCCGGAACGGTACCAACGAACGTTGAAGTATCTACAGATACAGATAGGACTTCGAGCCCATCAGGAATCGAATCGGTCAGCACCAGCCCATTAGTCGTCCCCTCAGGCACAGTCACCGCGAGGCGATAGACCACCTCTTCACCAGCTACCACATCCTGAGTGGTATTACCCGTGCTATCGGTCGTGTAGCTGAATGTCGCACCTGCATTCGCCGTATCGCTTAGAGTCACAGTGCCATTGACATAATCGACTGCGGCTAGGCTCTGCTGATAGCTGCCTGAGTATGGCGCTGTCGCTGGGAAGGTGAATACGGTGTTGCCACCGACCACGGTGCCAGTCGCCACAGTCACTAGAGTATTGGTGCCAGTGCCATCATCCTGCTGGAGGATAGTATTGGTTCCATCCCAGCCTATCACCAAGTCAAAGGTTCCATTACTGATCGCACCGGACACGATCTCGTCACCGACAAGAGTGATGGTATCGGTGCCATTATCTGAAACGGAAGTTAATGTCTCGACGATGAAGCCATTGCCATCATCTGTGAAGCTCTGACCACCATCTGTGAGAGTGACGGAGCCTGCCTGCAGACCGAAATGACTTTCCAAGTTAAATACGGCTCCTGGTGCACCAGCGGCATCGATACCCGTTACCGACCGTGCCGTAGAGTCCTCCGATGTTGAAACAATCTCTTTGGTAATACTGACACCCTGTCCCTCGACGAAAGCCGAATCCGTCGTAGACACATTCAGATTCGCCCCTGTCTGGTCGACAGTTATCGCTCCACCACCGTCTGCTGCGGCATAAGATTCCACGCGAGAGACATTCCCTATGAAGTCACCTGCGCCAAAGCTATCCTGCACCTCGACGTCGTAAGTGATCATGAAAACATTCTCACCCGAGATACGCTCCAGTGGATTCGCACCGTCCAGCTCCTCGTCGATCGTGATCTGGAGATCGCCTCCGACGTAGTCTAGCGTATAGGTGAGCGCCTCGCCATTTCCGCGGTAGACTTGTAGATTGATCGCGCTAGCTACCACGCTGGCGTCAATGGTCCCATTGGCCAAATCACCGAGTGTCGCTCCGTCGAAGAGCACATCATTGCCCTGAAAATCAAATAACCCGTCGGTAAGCACCAAGTCGAAGGCGGAATCCCTGCCACTGTTCTCGACAAAGATACCGAAAGTAACGATATCGCCTGCATTGACACCACCATTCGCCTCCGTCAGGTCGCGGTCGATAAACTCATTCCACTGAGTGGTCGTGCCACTACCAGCGTGCAATACCTCACTGGTTAGACTCTGGTTAGTGCTAGCCTCGTAGGTTTGATAGTCCGCTGTGATAGACTGGGAGCGGATCAAGTTATCATAAGCTGTCGTGTTGCCAGTATTTGCGATAGCCGTCGGCAGATCGAAGCTCACCGAAGCCACCACAGGATAGGTCACGCCAGATGTGCTGATACTCACACCAGGGATAGTGCCCACAGGTATGGCCAAAGCCGGATCTGTCGTCGGATTGCCACTGCTATCCAACAGGATGGGGTTGTTTGAAGAATCGACGACAAACAAACGACCATCCGCAAAGACATCCATCATACGTAAGTCCCCAGTCACCACCTCGTAGGAACCAGGCACGGTGAACTGCTTTGCCGATGAAAGCGTGCCCGTCGTTGCGCCATTGGTCGCATCAGGCAATTCATCATTAGCCGCGACCTCAGACGTCGCTGAATAGGTGTAGGATATCGTAGCCGCTGGGACCGAAGGCACACCGGACAGGAATGTCACTTCACCTTTGGCGTAATTTATCCAAGCCACCTGAGTGCCGCCGCCATCGACTAAGGTGCCGTTTGGCGTAGCCGGCTCGGTGTAAAGAGGGGTGGTCGTCAAACCATCAGCAAACACCTCGAACGTCCCCGGCACGATCAATGGCTGTGGCAACGCCACCGTGCCAGAAGTGCCTGAGACCACTCGGATGACATCACCACGGAGCGACTCACTGAAACGGAAGCTCGCCGTACTAGTCTCTGGGATATTGAAAGCATAGTCGCCTGTGACGTAGTCGATACTACCTACAGCGCCGTCACCGATATCGATCGTGCGCCAGATAGGATCACCACTACCATCAGTGCCGATACGGCGTTCATAATAGAGATCGCCATCACCAAAACGATCCGTGACACGGTAGTTCACTTCTGCTGTGGTATCGCCATCTGGATCGGTGAGAATCGATAGCGTCACAGAGCCTGGCAGCACACGGTTGACACCATTAGCCAAGGTCGCCCCATCTGCGGCACTCACCTCGAGATACTGCGAATTGAAGGCAGGGTTTGTCTCGCCTATGATGGTGCCGTTAATTGTGATCGGACCAGGATTGAAGAAAGTGCCATCGCTGATAGGGAAACCCGTGGCATGACCAGACTCTCCCGCTGCAGCCCATGGATCGCTAGTAATCGTACCAGTACCAGCACCAGTAGATGTGGCATCGGTGGTGAAATCGGTCAGAGCATTACCGTCCGAGTTTACCGCGAGCACACCTTTTACGATATTGATCTGCACATCATTCTCGACGACTTGGATCGATGCGCTGTCAGATGCTGTGTATTCACGGATCTCTTCCAGCCCAGAGTCAATCACATTATCACCATTACCATCGACCGGTAGGCTGTAGTAGGTGATATGAGCTTCATTCTCGACATCATTAGTCCCGACGCCACCCAGATCACTATTCACCAACGAAGGATTATCGATAGCTATTTCATAGGCAAACACAAACTTATCTCCTAAATCCAGACGATCGAGGGTGAAATCGAGAATATTGTTCTGGATATTGGTAGCTAAATCAAAAGCACTACCGTCAGGCATACCACGTCCGGTCTCTGCACCGCTGGTGTAGTCTGCGATATTACTGGTAAAGATACCATCGGGATTGCTCACGACAGGCAACTGGCCAGTCAGATCGTATAGAGCACCGGGGTCTCCGCCGTTGATGTAGCCTGGAGCACTGAGGATTTCCAGTTTCACGATGCGAGCCTCGCCATTACTCAACGCCGCTCCAAGCAGGCCATTCCCAGCCGTCAGGTTATCGAAAATATTCACATTGAACGCATCTGCCGTGCTCTGAGCCGCATCACCCTCGGCCAACTGCGTGTGCTCGATCTCGACTACGAAGAAAGCCGACTCGCCGACCTGTACGATCGAACCACCAGGACGCGACGTATTGACCAGCTCTTTATTGATCTTCAGCTGTGGCTCGACGAGATCGATTTCTACCGAGTTCCCCTCCACTGTCACCAGTGGCTGCGTGCCACCAGCATCCGTATCCAGATCGGCACCGTCACCATCGAGGTACTGAAGCCGTACATCGTTCAGCAGGTCTGCATGGTCATGACCATCCAGATTAGTAGGGTCGTGACTGTTGTCCGACAGATCGGTATTCAAGCCGACGTTGCCATTCGCGGCATCGGTCACCTCCGTAGGTGTTGCCCCTACGGTGTCTGGTAATACGCCATCCGCCAATGGGTCGTAATCGACTCCATTTAGAACTCGAGTGCTTACCCGAATCAGAAATTTGTCGTTATTGAAGCTAACCGGCACATCCGTCTCATCATCGCCAGTCGAGTCTTGGACAGCGTCATGATTATTGACGATCGGTTGCTCTAGGCGGATGACGATTTCCTCTGGTCCGTTAGGATTCTGGGTCTGGACCTGAGCTCGAGTCAGATTCGTTGTCGTCGTACCGATATCGACCGTGAATCGGCTCGGATCGATTGTGCCGCCAAAGTCTGCATCCAGCAGGCCGCCACTAGCCGCCTGTGTCGTGATAATCTCGACGTCGAGCAACTCGAGACCGGCTGGTAAAATATCGGTCACAGACAAGTGCTCTGTGGTGCCCTCCGGCACATCCACGATCAGAGCGAAATCAACGATTTCACCGATCGCCACGTCCTCTCCTTGAGTGCCCACATTTTGGTGGTGCTGATCATTCGAGAAGGTGCCGGTAAAATCAAACGATGTGATCAGGTTTGCCGAACCATTGTTTAGCGATGGAGACGCACCAAACCCGACGAATGCTGAGCCCGATCCCAATAGATCGACCACATTAAAATTTGTCTGCACGATCGGGCCCGAGGTAGCAATAACGGTACCGGTATCGTCCAAAGCATTAACAACGATGGTCAACGTCTCGTTGCCCGAGTCATACTGAATATTCGCATCGAAGTTCGCGGCATTGAATTGGTGCCACTGTGGTGTCGATGTATCGCGGTTGGTAGTGTCAAGACTAGTATCCCCCGTACCACCTCGAACATGGTCACCCTGTGCACCAGCTATGTTATCATTGATCAGATTGGTAAACGGAAACTCCACATGCTGGAGATCAGTTCTACCGTTCGTCGCGCCATCTCGGGCAATCACGATTTCTCCGACATTACCGTCACCGTCGCGGTTCCAATCGTAGTCAAACTTGATCTCAATATGAGGTTCGAGGTTGAAACCACTGTCTCCGCGGACACCGTGATTCGACACACCAGTGAACCGAGTTTCAGCTGGATTCGTCAGACCAATCGCATTAGCGCCATCCGGATCAGCCTGAATGACGAATGACATACCCTGAGTGGTATTACCACCATCACGGCCAGAACCAACCACAGTCCATTCGAAATTGGTTTCCCAATCCAGTGCCACTGGCTGCTCAGTATTGTAGTAAGAAACCGACGCCTCCGGTACTCCGTAGATATAGGTGAGTATCACATTATCCCCATTCGGGTTAATGCTCTCTAGGAATCGAATCTGACCATCTTCGTCTAGATCCGCTTCACCATCTAGATCGATATCTTGGTGGCCTACTATCGTTCCCGGTGTGATACCAGAAGGCAGATTGCCACCCTTGGCAAAAATATCATTCCGCAGGTTACCTGGCTCCAAGGTCGAAAAATCGACATTACCAGGCTGCAATGGGTCGCGAGAGTTAGTCGAATAGTGCGCCTCGTTCGGCCCACCAGGATCGACAATGATGTCGAAGCCATTCATGAAGGCACCGACTGTAGTGCCATCGCCCCACGTATAAGTCGGGTAGTCGGGAATCGTAAAGACAGTCGAGAAAGGACTAACAAAATTGTCATCGATCGCCGGAGACGATACGGTGTTTGTGCCGGCGATCAGCTGAGTCGCCTCGCGCAGCCCTGAGCCATCATCAGCGAGGCCTGCGGGGTCGATTGAGTTAGAATTAGCGTCGGTTACCGACGCGGGATCAATCGTCAGACCCACAGAGCCACGGTACTGACCAAAAGTGCCGATACCATCCAAGGCTGGGTCCGTCCCATCCCATGGCGTATTCTCCATGACCGATCCGATCTGTAGGATAGACAAATCAGGATTATCCGTCACACCCGGGATGTAGATGATACCCTCCTGAGTGATCCCATCACTAGCGTCTGAAGTCGCGGAATACCTAGTAGTATCCGTACTATCGAAGAATCCAGTATTTTCGTTCAGGTTAATAGTAACATTATCGCCCAGATAAATCGTCGGAGACGTGTTCCGATGCCTGAACGCCTCCACACCAATCGCATTTGCTGATTCCAGATTGATGGTATTGAGGTTCGTTTGCTGATTCGCATCGAAGGAACCTGTGGCCGTATTATTGATGGTAAAGTCAGCGGCATTCAAGCCTGAACCATCATTAAACTCGATGGTAACCGCCTGGAAGGTGGTAAACGTCGTGTGGTCCTGATTCGTCGACATCAGGCGCTTCTGCACAGTCGCATCAGTCCCCTCGGCAGTCGCCGCATCAGTTGGACGCTCGAGATTCACTGCGCCACCACCGTTATCGATCAACACGTTCGCCCCACCCGCTGTGGCAGAGTAGCCATCGATCGCAGCCGTATTAGCGAACTCTTCATTCGGATTAAACTCGTCGCCAACCTCCAGATCGTAAGTGATGACGAGAACATTAGAGCCACTTTCATTGTCAGGCAGCTCACTCGATGCAGTTCGTCCTGCCTCGAGCGTTCCTGCCGCATTATTGAAGTGCAGACGAAAAGCATTGGTCGTAGCATAGTCCAACGCGATATCTTGCAACTCAGCATAATCGATATCGATATCACTGGTTGAGTAATCAACCGTACCGACCCGCACCTCTTGCCCGAGATTGTCGATAATCACTAGGTTGCCCAGACCGTCATCAGTGATCGTCTCGTGTAGTGGCGTGCCTCCTTCGAGATTGGTGATGCTTACCGTGCCAGGAAGGATAAATTGCCCCGCCGGCGTGCCCAAAGTATGCCCTGTCAGAGAGCCGTCGACTAGAGAGACGGTTTCCGACTCATCGGATAGAGTCGTAGTATCCGCTAATTCATAATTCAGCGTACCAATAGCGGCGGTACCATTATCTCGATCGCTATTCTGGTGAGTTAGAGAAAACTCTCCGGTCGAGTAATTGATGGCACCGACAATAAAATTCTCCGACGCACCGACGGCCCCATCCTGATTGTCGTCCCTTACCAGATTGCCACGGCCATCGTCCAGATAGTGCCTATCTTCCGCTGTTACCCCAGCCTCCTGAGCGATCACCAGATCGAACGATCCCGGAATGATCGCCCCACCTGTCGGCACATAGACTGCCGTATCAAATGGGCCTGTCGGCGTAGACGTAGTTGACGGCGCTGTTACCGTACCACCGATATTATGCAGCGCACGGCTATCAGAAAACTGGAGATGCAGAGTGGTAGCCGTACCGCCTGTGGTATTAGCTGCCTTATAGGTCACAGCACCATCCCAGGTATCGTCCCAAGAGATGTTTACCTCGCCGTTTTCGTAATCGATCGATCCATCGACGTTCGTGATCGCTGCGATACCAGGGGCTGATACCAGTGTAAATCCGCCCTGCATATCATCACGAAATTCTAGCTCGCCTCGTCCAAAATAATCGACCAAAACCGTCACACTACCCGGCACCAGCTCCGACTGATCCACCACAGTACGGAAAGACGACTTTGAGGCCCCATTCGTCTCAGATTCAGCCATCGGTGTGTTACCCAAACCAAAAGTAACTGGCCCACCCCGATTTGCGCTCAACAGTTCCGCCACATCATAGTTGATGGTGGCCGCATTACCCGTCACATCTGTGCCGTCGCTATTCACAATCGCGCTGCTCCAAGTGATTTGACCGGTTACATAATTGATCGTTCCCACCTGTTGCATCGAGCCCGTAGATGGGTTCAGATAATGCAAGCGTCCTACGCCACCATTATCCAATCCCTGTGTGGCATTGAGAACCGGCTCGTCGAATATCCGCAGCTGGTGGGCTATCGATCCACCCACATCGCCATCGATGATGATCTCATAAGACCCTGGGATGATCACAGAGCTAGCGGGCAATGTGCCCGGCACAGCCTGAGTCCCCGTCAGCAGGCCCGTCATATCAGCAGACACGTTCGTCCCTGGGGTGAACTCGACATTGTAGTCCGTTCCCTCAGCTAGAGCGGTACCGTCGCCACGCCAAATCTGCAAGTTCAGGGCCGCCAGTAGATCCGACGCTGAATCCGCTCCGGTCAGCGATGTCGATAGATCCGCATTCAGCGTGTCCAAGCCCGCCAAAATTTCGTCGGCGATCTTGATGTCAAAGGCACGCTCCGCACCAACGTTCTCGACGAAAATGCCGTAGGTCAAAACATCGCCTGCATCCACATTGCGAACATTCGAATCCACGAAGTCGCTAAAATTCTCTAACTGTGTCTCACCGGTAAAGTCATTGACTCCGTGAATATACTCACTGGTGATGATCCCTGGACCAGAATTGGCTGTGTAGTCAGCGGTGAGTGGCACACTATCGACTGCTGAGAAACTGATAGCACCCGTACGGTAGTCGATAGTACCGATGGGCGTGCCGTCCCCGCCTTGCTGGAACAATTGACCAGCAGGCGCGCCGACATTGTCGACGATGATGTAACCATTCAGATCGATATTCACCGTACCAGGCAGGATGGCAGATCCCGAGTTAAAGTTACTCACCCCGTCTACCGCTGTTCCAGTGATAGTAGAAGCCGTTTGGCCAGCATGATCGAAGTCTGCACTAAGCGATACAGGCACATCGATCGTGGCCAGCTGGATACGGAAATTGTAGTCTCCAGTTACGTAGTTGATCCGCCCTATCAGAGACGAGCTAACCGGACTACCACCAGAATCGAAGTTAATCAGATAGAGCGCACCATTAGCACCATCGCCGTTGTGATCTGTGTCACGGATGGTGGGGAAATCAGTAAATCCAGTATCCTCGACAGTCAGCTCCACAGACCCTGGTATCACAGTGCGAGCTGAGCTCACTCCAGATCCGGTAAACAGATTGTCCGAAGTCAGGACGTTGTTGTTGACCTGGTTGAGAACAGTTGCGCCTGTTACACTAAGTTGGTTATTTGCCGCACCAAAATCTGCAGTGTACTCGGAGGTCACATCGGCATCGATGATGATCTCTCCGGTCTGGTAGTTGATCGTGCCACTATTGACTACGATTTGATTCCCACCACCGGTTGGGAAAGTGCCCACCGTAAAGTTACCGATGGGTGCAGTACCGTTATCGGTGAGTGTTACTACTGTACCGTTGTGCGTGATCTCTAGTGTTACCGGCTCGCCCGGAACAATATTGGAGCGATCTAGATGAGCCGACAGCGCACCATTCACGATCTCTACCAGCACTTCATCCTCGATCGTTTCAGTATTACCCGCACCGAGCGTCAGTGCATTAAAGGTGTTATTAGTCTGGGAGTGATCCGCGTCTGCAAACTCGGCATCCGGACCCGAAAACGCCAGATCAGACTGCTCACCGTCGTCATTACCAATCAGTTCTGGACCATCCAGTGAAGTGCCCGGCGTCACTGCGATGACACCCTTGCGAATATTGAGATCCGGAGACAGCAGATCGACCGAAGTGATATCTGCACCTGGCCCACGCTGCTCATCGTTTGAGTTTGTGAAGTTAGTGCGAGCCGTATTACTCAGCTCGAAATCATCACTAAACTGCTGAGCATTGAGCTCGACAGTAAACAATATATCAATCACCGCGCCAGGATTAGCGGAATTAATATCTTGAGAGATAGTACCAAAATTCCAAACAACCGAATTTGAGTTCGGATTAAAGGTTACCGAAAACGGTGGCGCAGAGGTAGAGTCAGTCACCGTCCCCTGATAGGTCAAAAGATCTGGAATTGGATCTCCATTACTCGCCTGGATCACATCATCAGGTATGTTGTGATCAGGGCCATAGGTCCAGGAAATTGCATTACCCAGCACAGACTGCCCCACTCCAGGTATGCCTGTAGCATCATCTCCAGCGTACTGCGCTGCAGAGGACCCCGTAACCATTTGTACCGCCCCATTCGGATAGTCTGTCGACACATCAAAAACCGGTAGCGGCAGAAAGTCTTCGATAAACAAATTCTCGGCCTGAGCCAGCGGCAACTCAGCCCGCAGACGATAGGTGATGGTATCACCAATTTTGAGCACAGGGTTATCCACATTTCCATCAGCGCCGAAGTCGCCAGTCACGTTATCAAACTGATCGGTTACTCCATCATTAGGGTCTGCGTCTAGGATACTCTCACCGTTAACGGCTACAGTGAATTTACGGAACTGTCCGCCCTCTACCTCGAAATGCCATTGATCAGCATCGCGCACCAACTCATCGTTGTCGGTTGGGATAAAATCGGTGCCAATCGTCTCGCCACCGATCACTTGCACACCTTCAGCGATGCTGTTGTTATACAGACTGTCACGTAGATTCACGTCATC
Organism: Verrucomicrobiota bacterium; assembly: GCA_020630975.1. Lineage (GTDB taxonomy): Bacteria > Verrucomicrobiota > Verrucomicrobiia > Verrucomicrobiales > DEV007 > Arctic95D-9. The sequence goes on along the minus strand of JAHDID010000024.1, from coordinate 12,398 downwards.
ATCACCAGTGCCACTCTCGTTGACCTGCGAGCCCTCCACACGAGCAAAGAACCGGATGAAAAGCTTGTCCGAAGGATCAATATCGCGATTCAGCGTGCGACCATCCGAGGAAATAGGATCGACTCCATGAGTCTGTGCATCGACCACAAAATCTGCTGGTGCATCATAATCAAAGCGAAAGCCCCCATCGATATTTCCAGACAAGTGAGTTTGCACATCTAGCTCACCATCCGAGTCGGTATCAAAACCATCGGCAAGACCATCGTTATTCCGATCTAGCGATGCACCACCACCGACGAGTGTGGATTCCTCCGCACTCACAGTGCCATCGCCATCGACATCGCGATCGACCAACGCACCAAAACGATGAATCCGATCATACGTCGCCTCAGCAGCCGTCACATCGATCGCCACTCCATCGGCAAACACTTGAAACTCACCGGTTACACTATCCGCTGAGAAGTCCGGAGCATTTCCTGCCGTCCATGCCACGGTGTAGGCTGTGACTAGGGGATCACCATTAGTCACATTTTGAACGACCAAGAGATTCTGCGCATTGCTTGGGTCTGGTACCACTGTCAAAACAGCCCCATCAGTTAGAGTTACCTCAAACGATAGGTTGGTTACCACAGGGCTGACGGTCACGGTCTCATCAAAAATCGCTGTGGTACGCTCTGGTGTGAGATCGACCAAAAGACTATCCGCATTCGCCAGAGCTATCTGTGCCAAACCACTGGCGATGGTAGCAGTCGATGTCGCACCATCCTCGATCAAAGCCTCAGTGGAAAGGTTCCATGTCAGCAGGTCCTTACCAAAGTTAGCTGGCTCGTGAATGTTATTCACGTAGTTATTACCGATCGCCACATTGGCTTCGATATGTGGCGAGGTAAATACTTCCCAAGTACTAACATCCTCAAAGGTCAATTCACTACCAAATCCGGCGCGAGTCGCACCTACGACATCCACGCCATCCTGGTAAAGCGCCCAGTACGACTGGAACGTAGTCGTCGAAGTGACGGAGTCACCGACGTTGAGACTGGTGTTCTCGTAATAAGCCAGTCCATCATCCAGATAATCTTGAAAATTGAGCTGATCAAAAGACAAGAAATCAGAAGCGCTCATCTCCAGCGTATACTCGATGATGTCGCCGGGTATAGAGTTTCGCGTGTTGGGGCCTGCCGACACCAAGTTACCGCCATTATCATAGCGAGCAGTCAAGACTTTGCGGCCGATTAGACCTGACACGTCCTCGGTCCAAGAATCCGAGTCGACACGCTGGTTATTGTTAACTCCCGATCCAGTATCATCATCAGACACGACGACCACGTTGCCCTCTGCATCAGTGAAGTTTCCCGTCACCGAGGCATCTGTCGTCAGATCGACTGCCAAGCGATTTGTGGTCTCGTTGTAATTGGGATTCCCTATGGTGGCACCACCCAACACACTAGGATCACCAGCATACGCCTGATAGGTGATGTAAATATTCGCATGGCGCACATTATCCCCACGGAAGTCCGGTCCACCTGCTGTGTTCCAAAACAAATCCTCCTCCTGCTCCTGCAGGTAGTCGTTGGTGATAGGATCGAAGTTTGAACCTGCAGTCAGTTCACCAAATTCAATCCTCAGCGTACCATCACCAGTCGGCTGTACCACGTTGTCTACGGTGGGTATCCCCTCCATGTACTCAAAACTGATCTGCAGCGAGTTGGGCACATACACCAATCCAGCCGGAATGATCTCCTCAAGCACCAGGTCATCCACGGTCTGACCCGCCGCGATGTCGACCTCGATCTGGAAGTTCATCACATCGCTAGGCCCCAGCGCCGTGTCGTCTGGGCCACGCTTGACCACTTCGACCACTCGCGGAATGATCTCGTCGCTGACGAACAGGTTGTTATTAGCAGGCGGGTTCCCATGGTTCTCCAGGTGGGCGATCGGCGCATCCTCATCTGGATTATCCTCTGGATCGGAACCCAGGTAGAATCCGCCACGCGCACGAATGTCGATTGCCTGCCCCTCTTTAGCCCCGTAAGTCGAATCCCCATGGGGATCTTGGTCCAATCGCCCTGTGAACCGAATGTTCAGTGGCGATTGCCCCTCAGTCATAGAACCCACCGGCAAGCGGGCGACATAAAACTTATCCCCTGCCTGATAATCATTCGCATCCAGTCGGCCAGACGGATGCCCCGCTAGCAGAGGATGCTGATTGAAAACCGGATTGCCTCCCGGCGACGATGCTGTGGGCCCTGCTGCTGCTGCCCCTGCGAAGGAAAGACTCGGCCTAACCCACACATTATCGGTGCCGTAGGCACGCCACGCAGAGGAATAGCCTGGGTCGGTCAGCTGCTGAACCGCTTCATCGGCGATCGCGAGATCCTCAGCATTGTAGACTTTACCGATGACTTGAGTGTTGGTCAGCGCGATGGCTCGCGTATCGCTGACCAGCAGCTCGATATCCGTGCTCTCACCCATTTCACGAGCCGGCGCATCGATCTCCACCGCCTCGCTCACCACCACATCGATGTATGGGCCATAGCCTGTGTTGCCGCCTCCTGTGGCTGCATTCTCAAACTCCACAGTGAAGGTGAAGTGCTCCTCCAGCATCTCCTCATTCGCCTCACCCGCTCCAGCGTTAGCATTCGATCCATTCAGATTCGGCCCTTGGCGTGTGCCTGTGCCCTCGCCATCTACCGGAGTGATCAGTTCGCTACGCACCGGCTGTGTCGCATCGACCGCCACCTCTGGCACTGGTGAACCCGAGAACAAAACCCGAGGCTCCAAGATTTCGGCAAAAAGAGGTCTAGAAGACTTTCTTCCCCGCTTCTTTCTACCTCGCTGATTGCGCTTCGCATTGGCATGAAATCTGCAGCGCTGAAAGAACCAGTTGCGACTTTGTTCGGTCTCGGATTTTGGGATCATCTAAAGGGAAAAATCGATTTCGGAGAAAATTTAAGACTACTTAATAATCAAAGCTTTGAAGTAAGCACTGTCGTACTTCCTTTTCGCCAGATGCAAAACGGTGACAGACGGTTGCAGAATAGGCCGTTCCACTCAAGATAAATGCAGATTGCGACATAAATCCAAAGCCCCATTATTCATCACTCTCAGCCCCCATTATACCGTCACCCCCGCTCTGTTTTGGTTCCACAATAGCGCAACCGCGCCATAACCCATCCTACAATTTAAGGACTGAGTCATTATTGTTTTTCGGTTTATTTATGAAAATAATATTTCAGGAAATACCAGCAATTTTTGTTTGGTAAACTTAATAACCGGCGTTTCCTAACTTTATTTCTACCACCAGTAGTCAGCGTCGATAGCATTGATCAAACTGCTGCTGTCAGTTACAGTTCACCACACGATGCCAGCCTCTAGCGAATCCTCCCAGCTCAACGCCTTTAGCCAGTTTGCGATTCTTCTGCGTGCCCATCTCAAGGTCCAAAGCTCCAAACTCCGTTACGCGCTGGAGCATGATCGGCTGAAGTCCTTTACCGTAATCGGCTTTCTGGTTATCTACGCTTTTTCAGCCTATTTTCTGCTGAACAAAGGTTTCACCTTTATTGGCGATCTCCCTGCAGCCGGCTCCCTGATTGTCGACCGCTTGATCCATGTGGTTTTCTTCGGCTTCATGATCATGCTGACCTTCTCGACGGCGATCACCGCCTACATTTCTATCTACCGAGGTCGGGATCTACCATGGCTGCTGTCTCTGCCCATCTCTCACAGAGTCCTCTTTTTATGGAAATGCGTCGAGTCAGCACTGTTCTCGAGTTGGGGTTTACTGGTCATCATCACCCCTTTGCTTTTCTCATTCGCCGAGCAGCGAGATGTGTCGCCACTGTTCTATCTCAAATCCGCGTTGATCATGGTCCCATTTTTGACCATTTGCGCTTCGGTCGGCACCATCGGCCTGATTATAGTCGGCCGCTTTCTCAATCGTCGCCAATTCGGAGTGATCGCTGGCATCCTCGCCGGTGCGCTAGTGGCCTACATGTTTTGGACAGCGATCAGCGAGAAACACTCCATCGAGGAACACGGCGGCTACAGTGCAGCCATGGCTTTTCAAAGCGTGCTAGGCCACACCGCCATAGCCACCCACCCACTGCTGCCCAGCACTTGGCTATCAACCACCATCATCGAGTGGAGCTACCCCTATGGAAACACGCGCCTAGCACTACTGCAGCCCTGCCTACTGCTCAGCTACTCTCTAGCCCTACCTCTGCTGCTCACAGGTATGGCCAGACTCTGGTTCTACCCATCGTGGAATCGCTCGCTGCAGAGCAATGCCATCTCCGCCAATTCTCGCCTAAAGTCTCCGGGCCACAGACCAGCCTCTGAGTCTACCAAACTCAGCTTTGCCTGGTTCCCAAAACTACTCGGTCGCCCCATGGGCGCGGTAGCCAGAAAGGACCTGCTCACCTTTGTCCGAGAGCCAGCGCAGTGGGTGCAGTTCACCCTCATTTTTGGTCTGCTCGCCATCTACTCAGCCAGCCTCGATCATATGCACGAGCAGCTCGACGATGCTCGCGACCTCTATCTCGTCGCTTTTCTCAATCTAGCAGTCGCAGCTCTAGCCCTATCCACTCTCACCACCCGCTTTATTTTTCCTCAATTCAGCCTGGAAGGTCAGAAATTTTGGATCCTGGCCATGAGCCCGATCCGCCTAGAGGCCATCGTGGTACAGAAATTCATCACCAGCGCCATCATGACCAGTGTCGCGATGCTGACCATCGTCTTTTTATCCAGCCATAGCCTCAAGTTCACCACTCCAGACAGTGTCTTCTTCGGCTTGGCCATGCTTCAGCTATCATTGGGCCTCAATGGCTTATCCGTAGGCCTGGGCGTCATCTTCCCCAACCTCCACGAAGACAACACCGCAAAGATCGTCAGCGGCTTTGGCGGCACCTTGTGCCTAGTGCTCAGCTTCCTGTTCATCATATCTTTGATCTTCACCCTAGTAGCCGCGAGATCCGAGATTTTCTACCACAACACCGTCAGCGAAGACTGGTTTCAAGCCCCAAAGACCCTAGCATTCATTGGTTTGAGCCTAGTTCTCACTGTAGTCACCACCTTTCTACCCCTGCTCATCGCTCAGAAAAGACTGAAGAATAATGGTTTAATTAACAAAATTTAACTTTTAATAAACCTAAAATATGTGTTTGATAGAGGTATGCCGCGCTATCGCTCTGAGCCGTCCCATCACCGCATCGAGGTCGCATTCGATTCGGAGGAGATCCGACCTGTCACACCCTACAGCGAAGAGCTGAGGGATGATTATCAGGAGACTCGCAGTGCCCTGCAGGAGCTACGCCAGCGCGAAGAACAGATCCGCCGCGAGGCCGACCAGCTCGAGGAGATCAACCAAAAGGAAGAACTCTTCCACGACTCCAAGCGCGACACCCTCTCTCGGCTGGAAACATACGTCGACCTGCTCGACCACGAGGTCGTCGAAGCAAAGCGCCTAGTCGAAGACTGTCTGGAGACGCGTCAGAGGTTTCACCACCATCTGAATACCATCAGCCAACTGCGGGCCGATGCTCACGATCGAGACCGCCGCCACATCGAGCTGGATTCCGCGCTCGAGGAGATCGAGGTAACCGCTGCCGATATCGCTGCGGCCATGCCGCTGATCGATCAAATCACGTCCGGCGGCCGCCCCATGCCCAGACGGGCCAGCGCCGAGCCCAAGCCATCTCGCTCGAGCAAGGCTGAAACCACGCCTCTGTCGGTCGATCGCGATTTCTTCTATTTCCTGAAGGCTGGCTTTGCCTTCACTCTCCCTATCATGATTCTTGCTACACTATTCGCCATCGTACGATGGTTTTTGTAGCGCTGCCGCCCCTACCCCCTGTCATCTCCCCAGGATGACATCAAAAAACCCCATCACATGCTTACGACCCAGAACAAAAACCGCCGCCGCCATACTCGAAAAAAAGACAAAGTGAAACAGCCCCGCCATCCTCAAGATCCTCTCGCCTCACTCCGAGAGCAGGAGCAGCGGATCAATCTAGAGATCGGTTCGCTAGAAGGCATTCTAGAAGATCTAAACGCCGAGCGTACCACCAGACACCAGTCTAATGGGTCTGGCTCTAAGTCGGCTCACCTGCCTTATCGCATCGAGCGTCGCTCACGCCTAGCCAAGCAGGCCTCCAAACACGATCCGAAGCGTCAGCAGACGAAGAAAGACAATGGCGTTTTGCAATTCTTATTACTGCTCGCTATTGCAATTGCCCTCGCTGGCTGGCTGATCTATACAGGTGGCTAGGGCGGAGACTACACTCCCCCACCCACCGATATCGTGACCCATGCGCGAAACTGACGAAGCACCACCGCCCAACGCACTGAGAGAGAAGATCTGGCAGGTTATCTTCCGTCACGATACGCCGGCTTCCAAAGCCTTCGACATCTTCCTACTGTTCCTCATCTCGATCAGCGTGCTAGTGATCATGCTGGAGAGTGTCGACTCTTTTGCGACTCGTCACGGGGAGTCACTAAAGGTTCTCGAGTGGATCTTTACTGTCATCTTCACCCTCGAGTATTTGGTTCGGATATGGACCGTCCGAAACAAACGAAAATACCTGTTCAGCTTCTTTGGGATCGTAGACTTGCTATCGATCCTGCCTACCTACCTACTGCTGATACCAGGTCTGGCCGATGGCCCACAGTATCTGGTTACCATTCGTATCCTGCGACTGTTGCGGATGTTCCGCATCCTGAAGATGATTCGACACATGGGCGAAGCCAACATCTTGGTCAATGCCCTCATCGCCAGTCGCAGCAAGATCACTGTCTTCATCTTTTGCGTGGTCGCCGTCACTGCCATCCTCGGCTCGATGATGTACTTGGTCGAGAATGTCATTTACGGGAATACCCAATTCTCCAGTATCCCAGAGTCGATCTATTGGGCGGTAGTCACGATATCCACCGTCGGCTATGGCGATGTGACTCCTATCTCGCCATTGGGCAAACTACTCAGTAGCTGCATCATGCTCCTAGGCTACGGGATCATCGCCGTGCCCACGGGTATCGTGAACTCTGAACTCAATCTACAAGTCGCCAAAATTCGTATGGACTCCCGTGTCTGCAAAAGCTGCGACTCGAAAGGGCACGATCCCAAAGCTTCGCACTGCAAAATGTGCGGCACCCCGCTTTAGCACTGATTGCGGTATTTACTCACCGCAAAAGCATAGCGAGCCGAAGCCTCCAGAAATAATTCGTTTCATCCATGTTCAATCCGTCCAAATCCATGTAAAAATTCTCAGGCTTTGCTATCAGGCATGGATTGAACATAGGGCGGATTAAAGGGATTAGCATGGATCTCCAAATTTGACTCCAGAAATCAAATTTCAAAATCTAAACTCTTAATTCTCCTTTTTTCTAAGGACCAGCCATCCCTCGTGTCACTCCTATGACATGACGTGGAAAATCCTTACTATCATCACCGGCACACTGCTGATCGGCTCTGCCGTATTCAGCTACCAAAACCGCCTCGACCTAGAGAAGCAGCGCAATAAACTCACAACAAGCACTGCTACACTAGATACCCGGCAGACAGACCTCAGCAAAACCAAATCCCAAAACCAGACCACTACCGCCCAAATCAACTCGCGACAAAGCGAGATCGAAAATCTGACCGTAGAAATCGTATCCACGGAGCACAAACTAGTAGCAACACAGGCTGAAAGCGAAACCGTCCAGTCTCAAGTCGAGCTAGCCAAAACACAGCTCAAAAACGCTCAGCAAATTGATCTCGAAAGTCTCCAAAAGCAGAAATCTCAAATAGCCCACGCTCGGACTACGATCGAGGAGGCAGAGATCGAGCTCACCAAAACCCAGAGGCAGGTAGTAGCAGTCAGTCACCACACAGACCTACTTTCAGAGCGTCTATCCCAACTAGAAACCCTGCGCCACGACCAAGAAAACCTCAAGCTCCCCTACCAGTTTAGAGCCACTGTGACCGCGGCCTATAGCAAGTGGGGATTCTTGGTACTCGACCAAGGCAACGATGGCGGGTCCATCGCTATGTCCACCGTCGCTATCAGCCGAGAGGGCAAACCGATCGCTAGCGCTATCATCACTCATGTCACCCCCGATCACTCAGTCGCCGATATCATCCCAGGCACCCTCGCCCATGGCCAATCTATCCAAATAGGCGATCTCATTTCACCACTTCGATAAACTATATCTATGAAAAAATTTCTCTATCTCACCACCATCCTCGCACTACTAGCCTCTACTGCCTTAGCCATCCACCAGCGAGATTATCGGCAGAAGCTATCTAGCCAGATCAGCCACACCAAACAATCCATCGCTGAGGTCACCTCACTACTGGGAGCTGAAGAAGACGAGCAAGACCGATTAGCCGCATTACAGACCCAGATCACCGACGAAAGAAATCTCCTATCTGCCAAGCTCGAAGAGATTCGTCTGTCGATACGTCGAGAGGATCGAAAAATCGATACCGCCAGACAGGATCTAACTGCCATAACCCAAGAACTATCTCGGCACGACGATGCCGTGCGCCGGGTCTTCGGCGATGAGGGGCTCCAAACCGCAGAAGACCTAACCAATCAACAAACAGCCCTGCAGGACCGACTCGACAGCATCGAAGACGACATCGCCTCCGAGCAAATCAAACTCGCAAAAAACCAGGAGCTTCAGCAGCTCACACGCAGCCGGGTCGGCGAAGAGGAAGACTACCAAATCACCCGCGCGACTGAGATCGCCAGGCGCGATCTCCAAGGCACGGTGATCGCGGCCAATCAAGACTGGGGATTCAGTATGGTTAGCCTAGGCAGCGCACATGGCCTGCAGGAGACAGATCGATTCCTAGTCAAGCGAGGCAACCAACACATTGGCAATATGCAGATCATACACATCCAGGATACCGTGGCGGTGTGCGAGCCTGACTCCCCCAGCCGCGTCGGCGACAAAGTCATCCTCGATTATTGAGGCCTCTCGCTAGCATCGATCACACCTCTAGGCCACTGCTTGGGTAGTGCACTGCCATTCGGAGGGGCCGCTACAGTGGTGCGAAAGATCACGGTATTATCGAGGGCTAGGTCCTTTGTCCAAATCCACTTAGCGCCATCGAAATCATTCTCGTAGTATGGAGACTTCGGCTTTACAGCCTCTTCGCTGTGTTCAGTTGCGTTTTCCCAGCCACTATCATCAAATTTTGGCGCAAACCAATCCTTTGGAATCTCTTGGTGTACCGTCTTAGGTTTCTGCATATCGCCTCCTACCGGGCCATGAAAGAAGCTCTTCGCTTTCCACGCCTGACTAGTCACCGTCCCGTCTCCGAACTTCAGGATAAATCCACCGTCGCCGATATTCGAGTCGCCATACTCGAGCCCGGTCTCGTGCTTTGCATTATCTTTAGCCATCACCGCGATCGTCATCGGGTACTCTGGCAGTATATCCACACTCACCACATTGTGCGGAATAAACGAAATCGAATCCACTGCTACCAGAGTACCATTGATGTAGAGTTTAAACCAATTGTCGGCATACACAGTGGCACGTACCGTATCTGAGATCTTGGGTTTTTCGATTTTAGGGCCTTTACCGCCCTTACCCTTTTTGCCCTTCTTTCGACCGGCATCATCCTGTGCCATACCGACCGAAACCACACTTGCGATTAGCGCTACCCAGGTTAATGCTCCCACTCTATTTGACTTGTTCTTTCTCATTAGATTCTTGGTGCGACAGAAAGACAACCACACCAGCAGAACATGCGCCAACAGAAAACCAGTCGGATTCCAGACCATTGCGTCTGATGATTTAAAACAGCGAGATCAAACACAAAAAAAAGCTTCCCAAGCGCCCTACCGGAATTTGCTTGATGCCATCCGATAGGACGCGAGGGTTGCTATGCTTGTCTTACCACTTACTAACTTTACGACTAACCTGCTGACACTCTCACCGGAATGGTGAGCGCGTCGAGTCGTGCTATAGGTAAAGACTCCCGAGATGGCATTTGGTTCAAAAAATCTTCTTGGAGCATGCGTTTCAGGTGGTTATCTTGAGCAGTAATGTCCGCCAAATACATACTCTCGCTCGATCAAGGAACCACCAGTAGCAGAGCGATCCTGTTCGACCACAGCGGTGATCTGATCGCCAGCAGCCAGCAGGAATTTCAGCAAATTTTCCCCAAACCTGGCTGGGTCGAGCACGATGCCACCGAGATCTGGCAGACCCAGTTGGAGACCGCTCGCGCTGCCTTAGCAGAGGCCGGAGCACAGCCCAGCGACATCGCGGGCATCGGCATCACCAACCAGCGTGAGACCACCGTACTCTGGGATCGGCAGACCGGCGAGCCTGTCGCCAATGCCATCGTCTGGCAGGACCGGCGCACCGCGGAGTATTGCCAAACCATCTCCGCCGACACCGGTCGAGCCGAGTGGATCCAAAAACGCACTGGTCTCGTCGTCGACGCATACTTCTCGGCCTCAAAGCTCAAGTGGCTACTCGACCACACACCGAGGGCCCGCACACGTGCCGAAGCCGGTGAGCTAGCCTTTGGCACCATCGATAGCTGGCTAATCTGGCAGCTCACCGGCGGCTCCCACCACGTGACCGATGTCAGCAACGCCAGCCGCACTATGCTTTGTCGGCTCGACACCGCGCAGTGGGACACCGAGCTCCTTGAGTTCTTCGATATCCCGCCATCTGTCCTGCCCGAGATCCGTCCGAGTAGTCAGTGCTATGGCGAGACCAGCCCAGACCTGTTTGGCGAGCCGATCACCATAGCCGGTATCGCTGGCGATCAGCAGGCAGCGCTATTCGGCCAAGCCTGCCACCAGGCGGGTATGGCCAAAAACACCTACGGCACCGGCTGTTTTCTACTGATGCATACCGGCACCGAGCAGATCACCTCTCAGCACGATCTACTCACCACTATCGCCTGGCAGCTCGGCGACCAGATCGAGTACGCACTCGAGGGCAGTGTATTCATCGGCGGCGCGGTGGTGCAGTGGCTACGCGATCAGCTAGGCATCATCGATAGCGCAGAAGAGATCGAGGCCCTAGCCGCCTCCGTCCCCGATAGCGGAGGAGTCACCTTTGTCCCTGCCTTCGCCGGCCTCGGTGCACCACACTGGGATGGCTTCGCCCGTGGCTCGATCCAAGGCCTGACGCGTGGCACCAGCAAGGCCCATCTCGCAAGAGCCGCACTAGAAGCGATCGCCCTACAGGTCATGGACCTCCTCGAAGCGATGCAAGGAGACGCCAGCATCGAGCTGACCGAGCTGCGAGTCGACGGCGGTGCTTCCCAAAATGAACTCCTCATGCAGATCCAAGCCGATCTACTAGATGTCCCCGTGGTCCGCGCCCAGGTCGCCGAGACCACAGCCCTAGGCGCCGCCTACCTAGCCGGCCTCGCCACAGGTTTCTGGAAAGACCAACAAGAGATCGCTAGCTACTGGGCCATGCGAGACCGCTTTCAGCCCAGCTCAAAACAAAACCCAGATCTAACCGCCACCAAAGCCAATTGGCGAAAAGCGGTCAACCGCTCCAAAGCCTGGATCGACGGATAATTCTCTTTGCCCAATCAAAATCATCACATCCAACAACAAGCCCACCAAAGCATCCCGCACTGGGAGCGGGCTATTTTCAACCATTGAATAACCTTCGACCCTTAAACACCTAGAGTCTCCGCAGTTATTCACAGATTAGCTCAGATGGAGCACAGATTACACAGATTTGCCGTACCCATCGCCCCACCAAAAATATCTGCACAACCAAGCAAAAAAATCTGTGTAATCTGTGTCCAATCCCCAATAAATCTGTGAATCAATAACACAACCAACAGCCAAAGCATCCCGCACCGGGAGTGGGCTATTTTCAACCATTGAATAACCTTCGACCCTTATCCACCTAGAGTCTCCGCAGTTATTCACAGATTAGCTCAGATGGAGCACAGATTACACAGATTTGCCGTACCCATCGCCCCACCAAAAATATCTGCACAACCAAGCAAAAAAATCTGTGTAATCTGTGTCCAATCCCCAATAAATCTGTGAATCAATAACACAACCAACAGCCAAAGCATCCCGCACCGGGAGTGGGCTATTTTCAACCATTGAATAACCTTCGACCCTTATCCACCTAGAGTCTCCGCAGTTATTCACAGATTAGCTCAGATGGAGCACAGATTACACAGATTTACCGTACCCATCGCCCCACCAAAAATATCTGCACAACCAAGCAAAAAAATCTGTGTAATCTGTGTCCAATCCCCAATAAATCTGTGAATCAATAACACAACCAACAGCCAAAGCATCCCGCACCGGGAGTGGGCTATTTTCAACCATTGAATAACCTTCGACCCTTATCCACCTAGAGTCTCCGCAGTTATTCACAGATTAGCTCAGATGGAGCACAGATTACACAGATTT
>JAHDID010000092.1 GCA_020630975.1 Verrucomicrobiota bacterium | reverse complement strand
GGCCGCTTGCCAGAGCCTGAATTCACCCACAGATTTTCCTAGAGAGCCACTTTTTATTGCCATGCCAGTCCTCATACAGAATGCTTGTTTTGGATGTCGTAAAGTATACAAGAAGCCTGAAATCCCGTATGCTTGCGAATGTGCCATGCAAAACAGGCGGTTCTACAAATGTCCGAATTGTGGAGAGGTCATGCAGTATATGGGGCCCAAGTTCCGAGCGCCATCGAAGACTGATGTAAAAGGATGGGATCGTATCCAGACGGATGTCAATAGCGGCAGAGATTGGACTTAGCCAAGTTAGACCGTTTCGACCAATCGCCTGAGCCAAGCGAACAACGCAGTAGCCAAGGCACGCCCTGTCGGAGTCGACAAAGCCGACACTCGACAGGGCGGTCTGGCTATGCTATATCGATCTGCTTCAAAATGGATCAAATCGAAATCTATAGCTCGCTTTCAAGGGCGATCGAGCAAGCGAAGGTGCGATGCCCTGACAATGGGATTTCGGTCGATAAAATTAAGGAAACAGTTTCCCATTTCTTTCATTCGCTCAATACGGACAAGGAGATTTGGAACGAGTTAAGTAGCCCCTCCAATCATTACGGATTTGATAGCCCCCCTGCCAAATTTTGTGTAGGTTTGTTGCTTTCTTACTATTCTGACCGGTTGTTACTTCATATTGGCGCGGTTCAACGCGATCAGATAGCGCCATTTTTTGACTCTTGTCCTTTTGATGGGGATGATCTAGCAGCGTATCTAGACGCCTCTGAACTGGAATTCGTCAAAATTTCCATACCGACAGCGGATTTAGAGGCATGGGTCGGTTTACCCTACCCTAATCGAATTGCCGAACACGACACGGCTGGATAACCTGCTAGCCCGCCTCCTGTTGTCACTTGATTTGGCATCTAGATCGTCTATCATGTAATCAACTATGCGCTGCCTGACTAGCAGCCCCCAGCGCTTTCACGGTATGCTAGGAAAATTTTTCCCAGACCACCCATGCTTTCGTTCACGGCTAAAATAGAAAATTGCGGGCGGCATAGCATCAAACAGAGGGACGAGGGAGGTCTTAAAATCAAGGCGGCTCAGCCTAACCCATCCGCTTTGGCTAGGGCTCTGGCGAGATTCTTATCAGCATACCACGTCGCAGCACAGAACCCGGCTTAACATCACCTGTTTTTTCGGTTGTCACTAGACCGCTAGCGAGTCGACACTGCTCCCAACGCACACTCCCAAGCCGGGTCCGTGTGCTCTGCGTTAGCTCTACGAATGAAAAAACTTAATCAGATATGTGCGTTCTTTTGGTCGAACGAAGAAGGGTATCAGTTTGCTGTGGACGAAAGGTCCGCTGAAAGTATTACAGAAAGCCTTCAGCAGGAGAATGATTTCTGTTTCAGTACGAGAACTCCTTCAAAACTTCCTGTTAGACACATTGATTCACTAGATACTGAGTACTTCTCCGCCATTACGATTTTCAAAATGATCGAAATATCTTTTGTCGATCTCGATGGAGTGTTTCCCGAGTTGTCAACAATTGAGAGGGTTGCAAAATTGGAGATCCCACTATCGTTAATACCTATGTTTGTTTCTTCACTTGAGGAAACTCGGACGAGCGCATACGTCGGCAATCGAATCCACATTTCCGATCCGACGAACACGCAGATTTTAACTTTTTGGCCCATCATTGCTGATGAGATTGTCTATTGTTAGGGCCAGAGCTAACAATAAAGCTTGTAGCCAACCGTGACGATACCAATCGAGGAATGAGATTGGTATCGTCACGGTTGGACTGCAGACCTATTTGAACAAGCCCGATTGCCACCTAGGAGCAACGGTATAGGTAGCTTGTGTTTGAGAGTCGGTGGCGATGAGTTTCAGCGGTTTTGCGCTTTTTTTCGAGATCCAAGGAGAGTTTATAGTATGACCGGTGACGTGGCAGTCATGGGCGTAGCGTCGCCCGTACGCCAGACATCCCCAGGCACCTTTCGGGACTGAGGTAGCGGTAGTAGCGGGTCTGCGGTGGCCAGCTATTTCAGGTAGCCGTTTATCATATCATCACACGGGTGGTGGCGGTGCAGCGGCAGCGAGTCTGATCGCTCTGCCTGGTCGTGGGCCGCGGTTCTCCCTAGGCTTTGGCATAGCCTGTGGCGGCATACTGGCGACTCGGCGCATGGGGCGCTCGCAGCATGGGCATAGCGGTGTGCCGGGAGCTAGCAGTTGGGTCAGCTGGTCGTTATCGTGCGCGCCGAGCAGATAGGTCTGGGTGTTAGCCTTTATCGCAGCTACGATCTGGTCTAGAGCACAGCCTGTATGAAAGGCGATGCGGATGCGGGTGCGCTTGGCTGACGGGTGGCAGTAGCCATAGTAGCGGATGGCGCGCATGCCTCGCGGTAGTACGTGGCGTAGTGCTACCACGATCTGCCTTGTGATTCCCTTATAGACAGGCATTCCGACCGAAGCGGGATTTCTACTCCCCCCTCCCAAAACGACAGGTTCGGCCCACTGTACCGTATTCAATCGAAACTGTACCCTATTGAATTTGCCCTGCACCCGCCCCCTCCCTCCACCTAAGGCATTGGGGAGATTCTTTCCGGCAGGTCAAGGTCGGCGCTGTCAAGCCCGTCACCCGCTCTGTGTTGACACCGCCAAGTTTAGGGCCACTCTACACAAGTAATCTGGCCCCGGCCCACACGGGCTGACAGGCCTTTCACGTTAGACTTTAAAGATGGGATATAACGATATTTTCTCTAGGGGAGTTTCAAAAATTGATGAGAATGGTATCTTGATAATACAGTCTGCTCCATCCAGGTATATTGTATGGACTTTAGTTTTTATACTGGGATTGCCATTAACACGATACCTATGGAAGAAGGGGCTCGGAGGCAATTTCGCGCCTGGATTCTTTTTCGCCCTATTTACCATTCCATTGATAGCACTTCCTGGTCTTTTACACGAAGAGATTTTATGTGATGGCTCTAGTGTTGAGGTTGCGACTGGTTTTTGGTTCGATCCCAATGTCTACGAGGTTCGACTGCCTGTCGATGGTGTCGTTACGGGCTTCAATACATTGAGAACCAGTGAAGGTAACAGGTTGGTTCTGAATTATTCGACTGGTGATTCCGTTGCGATTGCAATGCCCGAACTCATGGCCGGAAATATTGACACCCTGGTTTCTTATCTGAAGACCGATAGCCGATAGTCTAATCGGGTCGGGACGGGGTTTGAACCCGCCCCTCCCACACCACCAAGAATACGGGTCCGAACTAAGGCGGTTCCCTAATGTCATGCTTCCCCCCTTTTATCCCCAGCTTTACGCTTCGAGCCATAGGGGTAGCATTGCCATTGTTCGCCTGTCCCCATTTGCCAGTCCCCATTTGCCATTCTTGTTGTCAGTTGAATTGACGACTAAGGCGGCTATCATGTAAGCAACTCGGCGCTCCCTTTGCTAGTAGGTCCCAGCGCTTTTACGTTCTGCTAAATGAAACTCGAAACCCAGATCGACAAGCTGGCTCAGCTGGGCCTTCCCTTGAACGAAGGGATCACGGTGGACGAGTTATTGATTTCCTGGTCGCGGGACGATTACGAGGGAAGTCCGTTCGAAACGATCCTTTTCACATATGGTATCGAGGTTGAAAAGAAGCCTTGGGGGAGGTTCTTCTGCGATCGCGCTTGGAATTTTGATGCTGAATGCATTTGTGACAACGGAGATTACGCTGCGATTGTGACCATGTTCCACAGAATTTCCGGCAAACAAAAATCCCTAGAGAATCTGTCTGATGAAGTCGATCTCGATTCTGAGAAGGCTCACCTACGATACACCTTGGATGGAGAACTGCGTGAGTTTACGCCTCGGATTGATAATGACTGGGTGGATCCTGATATCGCTGCAGCAATAATGCAGGACATGCGTGGCGACGGATATGACTTCTACGGGAAGGACAATGGGCAGGCGACCGTCTGGTTCTATATGACGCCCCAAAATGCAAATTTGCTAAATGAATTGGCAAAGAACGTCTTCGGCTTGGACAAGAATCCTTGGTGAAAATCTGGTAAGCAGAACAATGCACCTCAGCACAGAACCCGGCTTAACATCCCTTATTTGTTTGGTTGTCACCAGACCGCTAGGCAGTCTATTCTGTTCCCAACACGCTAGGCCCAGCCGACTCCGTGTGCTTTACGATCTGCCTTGTGATTTCTCTTGCTAGACCTCACTTACCCCAACCGAATAGCGGGACTTCTCCTACACTTCCCAAAACGACAGACTCGGGCCATTGTACCCTATTCAGTCAAAACTGTACCCTATTGAATTTGCCCTCCACCCGACTCACCCGCTCCGCCTAGGGCATTGGGGGAGATTCTTTCCGGCAGATCAAGCTCGGCGCTGTCAAGCCCGTCACCCGCTCCGTGTTGACACCGCCAAGTTTAGGGCCACTCTACACATGTAATATGGCCGCGGCTCCCACGGTGGTGCCAGGCCTTTCACGTTCTACTAAAAAATATCCCACATGATGACTCCCGTTGAAGGTCACGCTACTTACAAGTTCCGATGCCCTGAGTGCAACTGGAGCCAGATTATCGCGACGGCAGCAGCTCCCCCAGCCAACCAGTGCTCATGGTGTGGCTGGACAGAGATTGCCCCCATCAAGATTGGAGCATTTGCCTCCTTTAACTGCGACAAACACGGATTGGTCACCTGTATCGTCGAAGATGAAGGGATCTCTTCGGACGATTTCATGGATCTGTTCTGCCCTCACTGCAATGACTGACGGAGATCGGCTTCTGTTTCTGACCACCGTTGGACGAGAGTTTTGCGAGTCTTTCACAGACATTCCCGAGATCGACGACATTTCATCTCAGGACTGCTACGATCCGCTCGTGAAGATTCTCGGTAAGGATTTTTCGCCACGCGAACTCCACGAGATCGATGACGCTGCATTGCTGAGGTTGCGTGACGAGTTCCGGCATTGGTTTGAAATCTCGAGCATTGAGGCTCACCATGTAGAGCAGGCGGTCGAGAGGGTTTGCGCTCATTGGCCGATCACAGATCTCGCGGACTAACCTAAGTAGAACAAGGCGTCGCAGATAAACGCGCTGCGCGCCGTGAGCCGAAGATTTTATGAACACTCAAACCTTAACCCTAGATTCAGAGCGCGCCTCGGCAGTGCGTAACTGGACTCGGGCGGGCGGTATGCTACAAAAATTTCTCCCAGACCACCCATGCTTTCATTCAGGGCTAAAATAGAAAATTGCGGGCGGCATAGCCTCAAACAGAGGGACGAGGGAGGTCTTAAAATCAAGGCGGCTCAGCCTAACCCATCCGCTTTGGCTAGGGCTCTGGCGAGATTCTTATCAGCATACCACGTCGCAGCACAGAACCCGGCTTAACATCCCTTGTTTTTTCGGTTGTCACCAGACCATTCGACAGTCTACTCTATTTCCAGCACGTTAGCCCAGCCGGGTCCGTGTGCTACCACGTTCTCGCTGGAATCATCCTCAACAACAACCTCAACTTTTGCGTTTCCGGAATCCACCCATTTATCAAGTTCACCCAAAATTCCCCCGCTCAGATCCTCGCTCGATTTTTCGAGCAGATTGAAATCGGGAACGATTGGAGTTTTAACAACTAAGTAATAATTAATTATGTTCAAAAATAAATATTCACAAATTGGAATTACCCTCGGAACCATTGCTGACTACATGCGAAGCAAAGGCGGGACACCGGTTGAGCAAGACTTTCACAAGGTTCTCACAAAGATGGTAGGGGCACTTGAAGATCAAGCGCAGGAAATCGAAAGATTGACTCTGCGCGTTAACGAATTGGAGGATCAGCACCGCAGGCAACGCTAAGCCAGAACAAGACGGAGCAGGTAAGGAAATTCCTTCCGCTTCGCTACAGTCATTCCTTATCGGTCCTCATACGTTCTCCTATAAAATGGAAAAGACTCTCGATCAATTGTTCACCGAATTTAAAGAGTCAAATCGGCATCGGATGCCGAGCCAAGACGTAGATGATTATATCAAAGTTTTGTATGCTAAGGAGGAGCCGGATCGGGAAGAGTTTATAAGCTCATTTACATGCCTTATTGCACTACTTGAAGAATTCTACGCCATGTATAATGCCCCACAAGAGTTGCTTTTTGAGTATGGTCATGACGCCTTGAAAAGCGCAGCTCGAAGGTATGAAGTGAAGCGTGGAGGAGAGCCTTCAATTTACGCGATATGGTGGATTTCGCAAAGTATGCGACAAGCTATTTCGGAGTGGCGCGGTGACGGACCAATCTAGTGCTCCAACGGGAGAACTATACGCGGCTGGATAACCTGCTAGCCCGCTTCTTGTTGTCAGTTGATTTGGCTGCTAGATCGTGTATCATCCAGTCAATTCGGCGCTTCCTGGCTAGCAGATCTCAGCGCTATGACCTTATGCCTAGAAAATCCCGATGATCGCGACGTTGCAAACCATCCAGACTCGTTGGTTTAAGGTGTCTCGGGGTGCGCCCATGGCAGCTAAGCGGGCTTCCGTTCCGGAGCAGTTCGATCTACTGCCGATTAAGGACTGCCCATTGAAGGGGCGATTTGTGGCACTTCACATTGTTGAGGCATTCGAACAAGACGAGTTTGAGCCGCTCCAGAAGCTCGAAGAACACGATCTAGAGACGCGATCCGATTTTAAGGACGCTCCAGTTACGCTAAGGTTTCGAGACGGTCGATTGGTAGTCGAATACTTATACGACGTCTGGGCTGTTGGAGCACCGAAGCGGCCACCGATCATTCGTAATATATTTACACTCGCTCCCGAGACTTGGGGCAGATTCTCACTGAATGGGCGGTTTGGTTACGGAAGTGGTTGGCACTACCATCGAAGGGTATTGAATATCGCATTCTCCTCGACCTCTCCAGATTCACAGACCTTTTCAGGTGAGCCCGATTTCACTTTCTCAGATGAACATGACCTCTGGTAACATACACGGGCATAATCGGGTCGGGACGGGTTTTGAACCCGCCCCTCCCACACCACCAAGCATACGGGTCCGAACTAAGGCGGTTCCCTAATGTCATGCTCCCCCCCTTTTATCCCCAGCTTTACGCTTCGGGGCATTGGGGCGCCCAGGGCCGCCCGGCCTTCTATAAGGTTTCTGTTCGTTAGCTCGCAGGTTTCGCCTAGACTGCCTTCCCACGCTAGGTTACCCGCGCGCAGTTGTCCTCGGCTAGAGCTTCTTATGGTTACTTTGAATTGCATTAACTTACATTTCTCTTTTCTTCATTTAGGTCTATCACTCAGGGGAACCGAACCCCATTAATCACATGCCCATGCAAGGCACACACAATACGCATCACCAGAACTCGCCGAAACGCCTCGTGTTGACGGTTGATTTGACGACTAGAGAACCTATTATTCAGTCTAGGAACGCGGCCCGTCGAGTGAGTGTACTCAAACGTTAGCCATTTATAAATTTCAAAGATGGATCCGCGATTAGCAAAGATTATGGAGGGAAACACCGATTCCAGCTCCCCTTCTATTCCTGAAGACGAGTGGCTTGCAAATCATCCTGGACTGAGTTTTTTTAATACAATTTCCGGAATTCTAGAGATTGTTCTGAATAATGAGCCGCAGAACCTAAACAACCTCGATAATCTGAAAGCGCCGCCTAACTCGTCTATAGAATCACTACGGTTAGTTCCTACCATATTTGACCCTACTGACGGAGTTCATAGGGATTTGACAGAATCAGAAATATCCCAAATCGCATTCAATAAACCCTCGATAGAATTATTTGGAGTTTCTAAAGAGATTATTAGTCATACCGCTCCGAACGAGCAACATTTCACAGTCGCAAATTTGCTTCAAGCGATTGAGGATACCGAGAAATCAACTCGCGAGAATTCAGAATGGTTTGGTGGAATCAATATTCATCATATTGCGCTTGAAGGTATATCTCTTTGTCAGGATGGTACTTGGAGGATTTGCTGGGGCTCTTAACGGGACGAGGTTTGAACCCACCACCCTCACACCACCAAGCATACGCATCCGCACTAAGAGGTTCATAATCACATGCGTATAAATCCCCTACTCCCTTAGCTTAACGCTTAACGTATTGATCCGTCAGGCAGCCAATGGATACCCAGTGCCCGGCCATCGATGGAACTCCCTGGGCCCGAGTGCACCAGCGACTGTCTATCGAGCTATGGCGATGTGGAGAGGGCCTGCATCGCTTCCGCAAAAGCTGTACCAATTCGCGCGATGATTTTGCCTGAACCTAAATAGTGAAAACCTAAATTGGAGATACCGGTATCCATGACCCTGCGCTCGGCTTGGGAGAATTCAGCCGCCATCAATTCTTCCTGATAGGCCTGGGCTTCTTTGCCTTTTAGCCCTTTCTTACGTAGCGCTTGCTTCACTGCGTCCTTTCGCGACATCAGGCCCTGCAGCTCGCTGTCCCAGCAGTTCTCTGTGAGCACCGCCTTCACCGTGCCAGCAAATTCTGGCAACAGGGCCGGTGCGGCCATCGCATCGCGGAAGTTTTGGTGGACACCTGCATAGCGCTGCTCCTGTGGCCCATAATCTTTGACTGGGCCATTCACGCCCATCACTCCGATGACGAACGGCATCTCTGGCGTCTCTAGCTCCCGGCGCACATCTCTGATGAGGTGCCCCAGTACTTCGGTATAGGCATCGTAGCCCCCGGGCTGGTCTCGACTTGGGTAGGTCCCGCTATCCACCATATCATTCCACCCCTGAAACCACACGAAACCACCTAGCTGGTAGCCCACGCTGGGATCGTAGTCTGGATACACCTGACCTATATCTTTGAGCACCTCGCGCACATGGCCGATCATCAGCCGGTAGTAGTGACCAGTGGCTTCGCGTTTTTCAGCCTGGATGGCTTCGAGATCTTTGCCCTGTTTCTCCAAACGCTCGATCAGCGACGGCGGGAACTCATAGGGCCCGGCACTGGGTGGTCGAAAATCGGTGTGCAGACTCTTGCCACCCCAAGCTGTCTTGATGATCAGGATAGGCTCATCGCTAGTGGCGGCAGCGGCCATACCTATCCCAAACCCCCACTCGGGGCCAAACTTATCATCGGTCGCACCGAAACCCGCTGTCAGTTGCCCCTGCTTGACTCCATCGGTCGACAGATAGGAGATCCACACCGGCTCACATACCTTAAGCTCGCCATCTGCCGTCTGCATCTCGGCCAGCAGCGGTGCCATAGCTGGATCGGTAGCGATGTGCGCGAGTGTGTGGGTGCGCGCATGCCCCTGCATATTGGACTGCCCAGCGAGGATGTAGACCTTTAGAGGTTTGGATACACCAAAGGTGGTGGTGAGCGCAAAGACGGAAAAGGCACCGATGAGCAGTCTGCCCACCGGGCACCCTTTGGTGCGATAGATCATGCCCAAGATTGGCGAAATTTTAGGCTGAGCACAATCTTAAACGAACCACCAGAGCACACAAAAAAGGCTCCGAGCGGCGGCACACGACCGACCACAGGAAGCCCCTCATAGGTTAGCTTAGCAGACGCCTGGTCTAGTACAGGCGCACGTAGATACCGCGAGAGCGATAGCGATTGGCCAGCGAATAGGCTGTGCGGTACGAAGTGCCAGTGTACTTGGTGACCCAGCGATTTCCACTGCGGATCACTACCTTGTGCTTGCGCGGTAGGATCCGGCGGTTCTTCACTTTTACTTTCACCTTCACAGGGCTCGATGAGTAGTAGCTGCGGGTGTGGTGCGCCTCGGCAGAGCGAGTCGATACCACAGTGAAGCCCACTGCGATCGCTACGGCCAGCAGGCCAGTCGTCAATCGGGCGAGGCCGACTTTATCCATTGGAGTTGGTGTTTTCATAAGATGGTAGGTTGATTAGATTTTTCTAAACGTGGTTGATTAAAGACGCGCACATCGCGCCCGCGCGGTTAGACACTGAGATACTGCCCCTTATGCAGAGAAAATGGAAAAGAATTTCTCCTATGCTGATTGTACACTATTCAAAAAATTTTGTACCCTATTGAATTTCACTAGCTATAGACGCCTAGAGGCACGACACTTGTCATCGAGATGTCGCTTACCTTATCCTCTCCACCACGCTGCGAACCCTTCTCTGCTGATTGGCAGCCCAATATGATCGCCAATCTTGCTTTCATGATCGACCGCGACACCGATCAAGTGCTCCTGATCCACAAGAAGACTGGACTCGGCAAAGGCAAGATAAACGGCCCTGGGGGAAAGCTGGAGCCCGGCGAGACCGCTCTCGAGGCTGCGGTGCGTGAGCTGCAGGAGGAGCTACACATCACCCCTACCGATCTGGAGGAGATGGGAGTCCTACACTTTCAGTTCGTCGACGGGCTGGCTTTGCACTGCACAGTCTTTCGCGGCTATCACTTCGAGGGCACGCCTACGGAGACTCGGGAGGCCAAGCCGGCGTGGTTTCCCACCAGCGCGATCCCCTACGAGCGCATGTGGGCAGATGATATCTTTTGGCTACCACAGATGCTGGATGGGCAGAAGTTCCATGCTTGGTTCCACTTCGACGATGATGACATGCTCGGCCATCACATCGATTGGCAAAGCTAAGGGAGATATGGACTCATGAAGCGAGCTCTAGTCATCGTCCTCGACTCACTCGGTATCGGACACGCCCCCGATGCAGCGGACTTTGGCGACGACGGAAGCCACACAGTAGGCCACATCCGCCAGCGGGTGCCAGAGCTAGCCATCCCGACTCTAGATCGATGCGGTCTGAGACACGCCGAGGCACTGGCCGCTGGCACAGGCGCTTCAGAGATCTCTGATCGACTCGGTCCCGCCACGCTGTCCTGGGGCTGTATGACAGAGGTGTCCCCGGGCAAAGATACCACCACTGGCCACTGGGAAATCGCCGGTGCCCCACTCGCAGAGGCATTTGCGACCTACGAGTCATTCCCACCTGATCTGGTCGCCGAGCTGGAGTCTGCCGCTGGCACGGCCTTCATCGGCAACTACGCGCAATCTGGTACCACCATCCTCAAGGAACTCGGCGAGCAGCACCTGACCACGGGTCACCCCATCCTCTACACTAGTAGCGACTCGGTGCTACAGATCGCTGCGCACGAGGAGGTGATCCCCCTCCCGAGCCTCTACGAGATCTGCACCGCCTGCCGAGGGATCGCCGATCGAGAACGGATCGGTCGCGTCATCGCCCGCCCATTTATCGGCACAGCCGGTAAGTTTGAGCGTACTGCCAATCGAAAGGACTTTTCCCTACAGCCACCAGAGACCGTGCTGAATCAGCTACAGCGCGCTGGCATCTCTACCGTGGGCATCGGCAAAATAGCCGACATCTTTGCCAATAGCGGTATCGGCGAGAGTTACCCTACCAAGAGTAACCAAGCCGGTATGGAGATGATCGAGCAGCTCTGGCAGCAGCACACCGGGCATGATGCTCCAGCTCTCTACTTCGCTAATCTCGTCGATTTTGATATGCTCTACGGCCACCGCCGCGATGTACTGGGCTATGCCCGCTGCCTGGAGGAGTTTGATCAGTGGTTAGGCTGCTTCCTGCCGACCGCACTCGATGGCGAATCACTCGTGATCATCACTGCTGATCATGGCAATGACCCGACCTGGAGAGGCACCGACCACACTCGAGAAAAGGTGCCACTGCTGGTGGGTGAAGGCCCAGAGTCGCATGGGGCCTGTCTCGGAGATAGGATAGGATTTCAGGATGTGGCTGCGAGGTTGTTAAGGTTCTTCGAGATTTAAACTTAGACCTCAGCATAGTTACATTCCGCTGTTGAGATGCGCGTAGCGGCATTTCTAAAAATGCCGAATTCGAATACCTTCGGCGATAGGCTGCGGACGGAAGATTTATATCTTCCGCTACGACTGACGGGCACTGGAGCGCTGTAGCTGAACAAAAATTTCTACCACCCCTCCGGGGCGCGGTTTCACTTCTGCCCTATCCGGTGGCTGCGCTAGGCTTGCCACCGGCTATTATCTTTGAGTCCCTCCGGGACCGATAAAGCCCCAGAGGGGCTATCAGCTGGTAGCCCGGGGTGAAACCCCGAGGTCAGATATCTGATTCGGCTAAAGCATGCCAGTAACCGATACCCCACGCCACGCTACCAGATGAAAGCACGGCAGAAAAAGAAGCGATTAACTGGCATGCGGACAAAGTCATACTGACGGGTTTGAGATGAACCAGATTAACGTTCCAGCCCAATCATAACCAAGCTTACGATGAGTACCGCACATGTTGCCAGATGCGCGTGCGGCCATCGGAGTAGTAGTCCTTGTATAGCGTCACGGTCATCTGCCGACAGATCCGAGACCCGCAGGCATCGTAAGTCGGCACGGACTGGCAGTATTGCCTCACTTTTACCGTGCGCACTTTCGTCGCATTACACGGGGAACAATCCGTCTTCGACTGAGTGATCGGCTTGGGCACATAGTAGCACCGCTGTTGTTTCTGGTCGTAGTAGTTGGGGCTGGCTGGGGCTGCATTGTAGCGGCGGGTGTCCTCATACTGCCGATAGACTGGCGGTGGCACCACGTTCTGCCACTGCTGCGCTTGCGTACTGTCAGTGGCTGCCAGCTTCAAAACTAACACCGAGAAAACCAGAAAGATGATCCGTCGCATTATTTAAGATAGCTTAAATAATGCCCCCGACAATGACCCAAGTCTGGATTTTCAAAGGGGCGCTATGTCTTTATGACCCCAGAGCCATCTCACGGTAGCGGAATACCTGCCTCCCGCCCCGCGGCCAGCACCTGGTCGGCCTGTGCCTCGTCCCCCATCAGCCGATACAGCAGGTAGGCCTCGATCACTGCCGCCCCGTCGATGGGGTTGAATGCCTTTTGCGCTATCAGCCGAGCCAGCTGATGCTCACTAGCTACGATCTCGTCGCGCACACGCTGCCCCAGCTCCGCGTCGTAAGCCTGCGCCATCGCCCAATCGAATGCTGAATGCTCGCTCGGCATCTTCTCGATATGTGCCGCCAGTATCTCAAACGCTGACTTCAGGTGAACATCCTCCAGCCATTTTTCCTCAGCCCCCTCCTGCACCAAAGCCCAACAGACCCGCGATTTGGCGCCGATACCCCAGTTGGTCTTTTTCGCCATATCGGCATAGGCAGGCTCCGTATCTCGGAGCTTCTGATCTGCCATGGTCAGGTAGATATCGTAGACCACCTTGTCCGCGTAGCGGCAGGGCCGCGATAGGCGGATCTTGTTCGCCTTTCTCAGTTGGCCAAACAACTTGGGATCGCTACCCTCAAAGGTCGCCAAGCTGGTCTCTCCTAGCGCCCGCCGTAGTATCTGATAGTCGTGCTCCAGCGTGCCCTCGGTCAGATCGGCCAGACTATCTTCCAGCGTCTTCAGATAAGCTCTCAGCTGCTCTAGATCATCCTCACGATCTGTCCCTGCCCACATATCGCGAGTACTCTGCTCCACTGCAGTGGTATCCAGATCGAGCCCTTTCATAGATCGCCCGATCTTCGCCACTTGTTGGGGCTGATTGGCTAGCCAGTAGTACTCCATGCCTAGTGTGTAGGAGGCAGCACTCTTCGGCGCGATCAGTCGCACTCGGTCCGCCAGCGCACGGGCACGCTCAAAGGCCGGCACTGCGACTAGCTGCTCGGTGATCGCCTCGTAACCTGCCTGATCGGCGTACAGCATCTGTAGCATCCGATTGCTGTAGGCTCCTTGAAGTGCCCGAAAGTCGAACCGCTCACCTAGCACCTGGATCACCGCACTATCCATCATCGTCGTCAGCGCATTCGATACGATGATGCCGTCATTCGGATTTAACTCAAGAGCACGTGCCATCTCCTCGGCCCCTCTCTGATAGTCCTGAGGATCGCCCGTCATCGAGAAGAGCTCTTGATAGGCGAGACTGCGATTGTTCAAAGTCGACTGATCATCACCCATCTTGTCGTAGCCATCCACGGCCACTCGCATCTGCTCGATGGCGCCCTCCATATCTCCGGCGTCCTTGGCGATGCGAGCCTTAGCATTGGCGATGCGCACCTGAGTCTGGGGTAGCGACTGATCGCAGCGCTCCAGCCAGACGATCTGCTCCTCTGGCTCAGAGATCGTCAGCGCTCTCAGAGTCGCGGCGTTCTGTTTCTCCAGCTCCGTCTGGCCTTTCTCGAAAGCCTCTTCAAATATATCGCCAGCCCGGCGCTGCTCGCCGAGCTCTCGCATCACCCCACCGACCATCAGCAGAGACTCGCTATTGCGATCATTAGCTTCCAGTAGCTTTTCAAATAGCTGACTACCTTCCTCTTCTTTACCAAGCCAATACTTCACCTGACCGAGGAACAAGCGATACTCATCGCTCTCCCCGGCAGCCCCCTGTAGTGCGAGGAAGGTTTGCTCCGCAGCCTTGAGCCCCTGAGTCTGATCATCCCCCGGAGGCAAATTGCGCGCATGAAACAACTGCGCAATACCCAGATCAAAAGCGTGGGGTACCACCTCATTGGCCTCCTGATAGGCTATGATCGCATCGGAGTAGGCCTGATCGCTATCCATCATGGTGTGGATCTCCTGAGTCAGCAGCATCTGCTGCTCGGCCTCACCAGCCTCATTATACTTGGCGTAGAAAGCCTCTGAACCCTGCCCCTCATTTAAGGTTTGAAACGCTTTCTGGTAAGCCGCCTCAGCCAGTCTGGTGTAGTTTGCCTCATGTCGGGCCAGCTGCTCCAGAGCAGGCTCCACATAGCCACTGAGCAGCGGTATCGCCTGCTCGTAGTGGCCTTTCTGAGAAAGCGCCTTTCCGAGAAATAAAGCACCGCGAGTCGTAGCACCCAACTGCCCCCGCACCGGCTCCAGGGTGTCGATCACCCGATCAAAACCCGCCGAGTCGTAATAGACTTCTGCCAGCTCTTCTTTCGCGCCGAGGGCGTCTGGCTCCTGGGCCACCAGTCGCTCCAGTATCGAGATGCGCTGCTTCAGTAGGGAGCTATCCGCTGGCACGAGGTAACGCAGCGCTCCGACGATAGCTGCGGCACCACGGAGATCCGTACGCTCGAATGTCTCGACAGCCCCGCGCCCTTTGGTGATCGACATCTCCACCAGCTCATCTCTCCCAGTCTGCGGTGCATACTCCACCAGTGCCGCGACCTGCTCCGCACTCGTGTCCGCCAAGCCTAGCGCGTAGGTCGCCTGCTGCGCCTCGCCAGCCTGCTGCTGATCTGGCCATTCGTTGTCGATCACGCGCTGGTAGGCTACTACGGCATCGTCATAGCGCTTATCCTCTGTCGCCTGTAGAGCTTGCTTCATCGATTGACCAGAGAGATAGCCATCGGTCTTCTGGTAGGCACCCCAGCCATACCAGGCCACCGCGCCTAGGACCAACAGCACCACCACTATTCGGCGTCGGGAGCGCCTGCGTGCCTTGTGCTTACCTCTGTTGTCGACATACTCATTCATGACTCGGCGTAGTTTCCGGCATGACTCGTGTTTTTCCAGAGCGAACCTCTATGCTCTACGAAATATCGCCGAGGGCTCGTTTGACATCGATGCTTAGCCGCTTACAGTTGCGCGATTTCTGCCCGAGGCCTCCCTTTGGCGTCGTCAGATTTTCATCGAAAGTCACTAAGATACACCACCAAATACACCAGCTATGCCGGTCAAAATCGTAAAAAAGAAGGGCGCGACTACTAAGCGTGCAAAGAAAATGGTCTACTTTTTCGGAGGAGAAAAAGCAGACGGAAAAGGTACTCAGAAAACGCTACTAGGCGGTAAGGGTGCCAACCTGGCAGAGATGGCACTCATCGGTCTTCCCGTGCCAGCTGGTATGACGATCACTACTGAGGTCTGCAACCACTACTACGACAACGGCAAGAAATGGCCTGAAGATCTACAGAACCAGATCGACCGCAACATCGCCAAGATCGAAAAGGTCATGGGCAAGAAGTTCGGCGATCTTGAGAATCCACTGCTCCTCTCCGTCCGCTCTGGTGCACGCGAGTCGATGCCCGGTATGATGGACACCATCCTGAACCTCGGCATCAACGACAAAGTCGTCGCGTCTCTCGCTGAGAAGACTGGCAACGCTCGTTTCGCTTGGGACAGCTACCGTCGTTTCCTACAGATGTATGGCGAAGTCGTCATGGGCGTCGAAGAAGAAGAGGGAGAGCACGAAGATCCATTCGAGGCGATCATGGACAAGGTGAAGGCCAAGAAGGGCGTCACCGGCGATACCGATCTCGATGCCGAAGACTGGCAGGTAGTCGTAGAAGAGTTCAAGAAGCTCATCAAAGACCGCACTGGTAAGAATTTCCCACAGGACCCAATGACTCAGCTCAAGGGTGCTGTGAACGCTGTTTTCAACTCCTGGCAGAATGATCGCGCGATCGTCTACCGCCAGAAATACGGCATCCCTGCCGAGTGGGGTACAGCTGTGAACGTGCAGGCCATGGTATTCGGTAACACTGGTACAGAGTCTGGCACAGGTGTTGCCTTCACCCGCGACCCAGCCACTGGTGAGAATGTATTCTACGGCGAGTACCTGATCGACGCCCAGGGCGAAGACGTGGTAGCTGGTGTCCGTACACCTAAGCAGGTAGCCGAGATGGCCAAGGACCTGCCAAACAGCTACAAGGAGCTACTCGAAGTCCGCAAGACTCTCGAGAACCACTTCCGCGATGTGCAGGACGTCGAGTTCACCATCGAGGAAGGCAAGCTCTGGATGCTCCAGACTCGTAACGGTAAGCGCACCGGTTTCGCAGCGGTCAACATCGCTGTCGACATGGTGAATGAGAAGCTCATCACCAAAGAAGAGGCTCTACTCCGCATCCCAGCCGACGACCTCAGCCACCTGCTGTCACCTATCTTCAACTCTGCTGAGGAGAAGAAGGCCAAGGTAATCGGCTCCGGACTTCCTGCTGGCCCAGGTGCTGCTTGTGGTAAGATCTACTTCACCGCTGAGACTGCAGTAGCTGCTGCAGAGAAAGGCGAGAAAGTCGTCCTCGTCCGTAAGGCGACTTCTCCAGAAGACCTTCGCGGTATGATCGCTGCTGAGGGTATCCTGACTACCGAGGGTGGTGCATCATCACACGCTGCGCTCGTCGCACGTCAGATGGGTAAAGTTTGTGTCTGTGGTGCCCACGGCATGACCATCGACTACAAGAAGAAGACTGTCTCTGGCGAGGGTGTCACTCTAAGTGAGGGCGACTACCTATCCATCAACGGATTCGTCGGTAGCGTCTACGGTGGTGAGATCGCCACTGCTCCTTCCGAGGTCATCCAGGCGCTCCTCGAGGGCAACAAGACCGCTCAGAAGGGCGAGACTTACAAGAAGTTCGAGCAGCTCATGAAGTGGTCCGACCAGCACCGTAAGCTCGGTGTGCGCACCAACTCTGACTCACCAGATCAGGTGAAGAACGCTATCGAGTTCGGCGCAGAGGGTATCGGCCTGACACGTACCGAGCACATGTTCTTCGAAGGCGACCGCATCGACGCCGTGCGCGAGATGATCCTCGCCGAGGACGACGAGGGCCGCGCCGCTGCACTCGACAAGCTACTGCCATACCAGCAGGGCGACTTCGAGGGTATCTTCGAGGCACTGGACGGCCGTCCAGCGACTATCCGTCTACTCGACCCACCACTGCACGAGTTCATCGGCACCATGACCAAAGATCAGGTCAAAGACCTCGCCGCCAAGCTCGACGTGAAGCCAGCTTTCATCGACCGCCGTGTCGCTGAGCTGCACGAGGAAAACCCAATGCTCGGCCACCGTGGCTGTCGTCTCGGTATCGTCTACCCTGCCATCACCAAGATGCAGGCTACTGCGATCTTCGAGGCAGCTGTCGCTATCCAGGCAAAAGGCATCAAGGTGCAGCCAGAGCTCATGGTCCCACTGGTATCCTACGCTCGCGAGCTCGAGCTACAGCGCGCTGTGATCGACGAGGCTGCTGCCGAGGTCCGCGAGAAGCATGGTCTCAAGAAGAGCCAGCTCAAGTACCTCGTCGGCACCATGATCGAGATCCCACGTGCTGCTCTTACAGCTAACGAAGTAGCTGAGCACGCAGACTTCTTCTCATTCGGCACCAACGATCTGACTCAGACAGGTCTTGGTCTCAGCCGCGACGACTCCAGCTCATTCCTACCCGCTTACATGGATGCAGAGGTTGTGAACAACAACCCATTCGCAGTCCTCGACCAGGAAGGCGTCGGCCAACTCGTCGAGATGGGCGTAGAGCGCGGTCGCTCCACCAAGGAGAAGCTCAAGATCGGTATCTGTGGTGAGCACGGTGGTGAGCCTAGCTCCGTTAAGTTCTGTCACCGCACAGGTCTGGACTACGTCAGCTGTTCGCCATTCCGCATCCCAGTCGCACGACTGGCTGCAGCGCAGGCAGCTCTAGAAGAGGCCAAGCCCAAGGGCAAGAAGTCGTAACCCGACTATCTTCAGTCCCTAGACTGAATTAGTGATTTCAATATCCGGAAACGGGCGGTCCAATGGGCCGCCCGTTTTTTGTCCCCCCCACGCTCAAGAGTATCGACCTCACACTCAAAACCACACCTCCAAAAATGAAGCTTTCCAATCCCCCTAATCGAAGACTCGCGTCTTCACCTCCCAAAGATTAAACAAACTAAAAAGTCTTGTATTTGTTTAATTTACGAATATTATACAAGGTGTCTTTTCTCTTAAGAATCGCTCTTTTTACAGCAGTAGTGCTCCTCAGTTCATCGGTCTGGTCTCAAGATCTGAACAGAGAGGAGCTCAGTCGAATCATATCCAATGATAGCGGTGGTCGATACCCTGCCGAGAACTACGAAAGATACGCCTCCAAACTATTGAAGGTGCTAGCACAGCTCACACCAGAGCAACTCGAAGCCGTTTTACCCGACTCCAACTATCGGATCACAGAAACACCGCAAAGTGACCTTCCCAGGGATTTGCCAGATACCGAATCTAATCCTCCTGAGCAAGAAACACCTGCACCACAAGCCACGATACCCACCACACCCGATACAGTCACAAAGGCACCCGAAGCTGAGAATGAGTCAGCCCCGCCCAGTCTTAGCGATGACGACAAAAGTAAAATTAAGGAACTCACCTCAAAGATTCGCGAAAACGTTGCCTCTATTGATGCCGATTTGATTAGAATGCGGAATGCAGAAGCAGAGCATTTAATCGCCATTGATGGCTACAAAGATGGCAAACCGAAATGGCAAGACAGGAAAAAGCGCGCTGACACATATAACATTATCAAGAGCTCGATAGACTCGATTCTACGCATAAGCGACGAAATCTATAAAGACGCCGAGTCTATCCATAATATCGTAGAGGCAGCTGGCATTGACGCCACCAGTATTAATTACAAAACGGCTTCTGAACAGCACAAAAACGCGGCAGAAGAATTTCAGCGATTAAAGAGAGTCGACGCTATACTCTACAACGACAAAATCGAAGCGCCCATAGCATCAGGCGATCTTCAAACAGCTCAACAAAATTGGCCACTCCAGCGCCAATCTCACATCGACCACATTAACGCGATACTAAGTATCGGCGAGCAAACTGCTAGATACGGTTTTACTGCCTCTACCAGTGCTAACGCCATAAAATAACGCTTTTTTTAGTACTACCCCTGCCCTTTCTAGAAACCGGTTTAATACCGAAATACAACGAGATTACCAATATTCACCATAACAGCAAATTGGTTGGGCCCGCAGGGTTGGAGCCCTACTGGTGTTCCTAGATCTTCAGGTAATTCGAGTGTGGCTCTGGGTTTGAGAAATTTATTTGGAGCATAGACTTCGCCCCCACCACGCCAGACGATGACGATCGATCCATCACTAAGGAAATTGACTACCGGCGTGGAGCGGCCCGTGTAGTCCGTATAGAGATTTACCGTCCCCAAAGATTTATCATTCTCAACAGTGACATATATCACCTCATTCCCGGCTACTAGTAGAAATTCATTCCCCGACCGTGGCGATGCCTGGATATCGAAGGGACTTCCGTTTATAGCCATGCTAAGAATTTCTCCACCTTCCTTTACGCAGGCGAATATGCCGCGTGTGGCTATAGCAACGTATCTCTCCGTGGCAGTCATTCGCCATCTCAGATCTTTCACCTCTTCTGTGACTAAATCGATTGGGGTCTCTTTCTGCAAAAAACCTTCTTTGTCATAAGCTCCGATACATAGAGAACCGGTTAGTTTATAGGACAGTGTGTAGAGTCTTCCAGAAGCGTAATCACATCCAGCACCTAGGATATTACCAGAGCCAAGCAAATCAACAGTCTGCTTTCCTACTCTGGTGGTAACTAGCCGATCTCCGATGTAAGCGATCACTTGTAGAGCATCATTGGCAAGCCCTAAGACGAGATGGGTAAACACAGTGTCGGTTTCGCCTTTGGGATCAGCTGTCGTATGAAAACTAACGCCATCTACTTCATTCCAATAGCCAACTGCGAACTCGTATGGTGCATCATAATTTCGCCCTGCAAATGCCACCCCGCGGTGATATCTCTGTAATGAATACCATCGCCCACTCTCACAAACTCGGACCACCTGATTCGGAGACAGACAGCCCTGCAGAGTCGACTGCTTCTGTACTTGAAATGTCTTCTTTGGAATGGTGTAACGAGACACATCACGAGCTAGTATTTTATCATTGACGGCCAGCTCAGGTAAAATGTTAATCAACTGCTTACCAGCCTTGGTATCTTCGGCTATCTCGGTCGCAGTAAGTGTCCAGACTCGGTCGAAAACTTCTGAGGTGAGCCGCTCATCTCTCCAGCCTTTGATTATCTTCAATAGCAGCTTAACACGCTTGACCATTGTAAAGCCTTGGATACTCGCTGGTGCATCTAGCACGCGATTAGCTAGGTCGATAGCGGCATCACCACTGTCATGCTGAGCCAGTAGGCGGCACATCTCCTCGACTATCAGTCCCGAACGATCTCCCTTGGGCCAGGCTTGGTCGAGTATCTCTAAAGCTAGAGCAGGACTCGCTAGTTTTTCTGACCAGATGCGCCCCTTGACTAGCACATCATGAGTCTGGTCAGCAGCGGTCTTCCACAGATCTTGAGCCCGCTGCTTATTGCCTAGCTGATCATGCAGATCCCCAGCTGTTTCCCAAGCTTTGGTCTCCTCGTATAGATCGGCAGCTTGAGCTAGCATATTGGCACGCTCATAGCATCTGGCAGCTGCCTGCTTATCATGCCTCTTATGCAGATGGATCGCCACCGCATCGCGTAGCCTACCGGACTGTTCGAACATCTCGGCCGCAGCCGACCAATCACCTAGCAGATTGCCATAGATATAGGCTGCTCGCTCGTAGTTAGACCATCTAAACTTTTAAATCGGTAAAACGTCTTTGGCTCAAGTAGCG
>JAHDID010000091.1 GCA_020630975.1 Verrucomicrobiota bacterium | reverse complement strand
AAATTGCCTGCGTTCAAATTCTGCCCCTCCCGCACTAGCGTATTTGCGTTTTACGCGGTGATGGATACGATAAACTGGGATAGTCTCGTATCCTTCAGAGCATCTCTGGCTTCAATTTTCCATTAACCCGACTGCTACGATGAAGAGTCTCTCATACCTACCGATCGCACTTGTTTTAGGCAGCATATACCTCTGCCCCGCCGAGGAAAAGATCACTTACGAAGATCACGTCCTGCCGTTTCTCGAAAATCGCTGTCTGAACTGCCACAATCCTGATGAGGCCAAAGGCGGGCTGGACCTAGCCTCCTACGGCGCAGTCATGGCAGGTGGCTCCGGTGGCGAGGTGGTAGTTCCCGACGATGTGAATGGCTCTCGCCTCTACACGCTTACAGCCCATATCGAGGAGCCGATCATGCCGCCACGGGGAGGTAAGTCGAGCGACAAGGAGATCCAGCTGATCGCCGACTGGATCAAAGGTGGCCTGCTCGAGACTGCTAACAGCAAGGCAAAGAAATCCGATA
Organism: Verrucomicrobiota bacterium; assembly: GCA_020630975.1. Lineage (GTDB taxonomy): Bacteria > Verrucomicrobiota > Verrucomicrobiia > Verrucomicrobiales > DEV007 > Arctic95D-9. Next base: position 21,453 of record JAHDID010000091.1, on the reverse strand, counting down.
AGCCAAAAATGGATCTGTCTCTGATCACATCGGCAGGCAAGCCTGAGGGACCAGCTGCGATGCCTGAGGGAGTCATCATCCAGCCAGAAGTCATCACCGCTCGTTCGACCACCGTTCCGGCGATCGCTCACAGCCCGTGGGCACCGATCGTAGCCGTAGCTGGTCAGAAGCAGGTCATCCTCTACCACTCCGAGGACTACGATATCCTCGGCATCCTGCCCTACCCCGAGGGTTTCCCGCAGTCTCTGTCATTCAGCAGTAGTGGGGCTCTCATCCAGGCCGGTGGCGGCCGTGGCGGTAAGTCAGGCGGCGTGGTCGCTTGGGATGTGAAGACCGGCGAGCGGGTTTTCGAAGTTGGTCGCGAGTTCGACATCGTCCTGGGATCGGACATCTCACCCGATCACCGTCGAGTCGTCATGGGTGGTCCGAGCAAAGTCTTTAAAATCTGGGATACCCTCTCTGGCGAGATGGTCCACTCCGTGAAAAAGCACCCCGATTGGATGCTCACCGCCGACTACAGCCCTGATGGAGTGCTATTAGCCACTGGTGGCCGCAATGGCGGGCTCTACATCTGGGAGGGCGAATCCGGTCTCGAGTTTTACACCCTAAAAGGTCATACCAAGGCGGTCACTAATATCGCTTGGCGTCCAGACTCAAACATCTTGGCATCCGCATCCGAAGATGGCCAAGTCATCACTTGGGAGATGAATGAGGGCAAACAGGTGAAGAAGTGGGCCGCCCACTCCGGTGGCGCGCTTTACGTCGACTTTTCACCAGACGGTCGTCTCATAGCCTCGGTCGGCAGGGACAAAACTCTGAAGCTCTGGCAGGCAGACGGCAAAGCCCTCCGCACCATCAATGCCAGTGACGACATCGTGATGAGTGTTGCTTTCACCCACGATTCCAAGCGAGTCATCACCGGAGACTACAACGGCACCATCAAGATGTGGAACGTCGAGGATGGCACCGAACTGACCATACTGGATGCCAACCCGCCGACTATCGAAAAGCAAATCGAGTACGCTCAGCAGCGGATCACAGATCTCAACTCCAAGCTACCTGCCATGGAGAAACAGATCGCCGATGCCCAGACCAAAGCTCAGGCAGCTCGAAAGAAGCTCGACGAAGTCAACAAGCGTAACGGCGAGCTCGCCGCTCAGAAGAAGACCCTAGAAGAGGAAGTCAAAAAGAGCGAAGGCGGCGCCAGATGGCACGCCACCAAGAAAACCGAATACACCGATCTGGCGAACAAATCGAAAGCCGCCTACCAAAAACTCGTCACTGACCGCAGCAATACCCACAAGCAGGAGCAAGCTGCTCTGGCTGCATTGAAAACGGCTAATGCCAACGTCATCGCCCGTCAGAAGACCACCAATGACCTCGGCCAGGCCTACCAAACCACAGCCAAGAACGCTGCACTGCCAGCCTTCGACGATGCCAAGCTGAACCAGGAGTACCAAAGTCTGCAAAAAACGGTACCTATTATTTTTGCCGCTCGCCAGCAGGCAGAGAAAGCAGCTCAGGTGGCGGAGCAGCAGCTCCAGGCCGGTAATCAAAAGCTAGCTGCGGCCCGAAACACACTGAACACAGCTTCTGCTGCGCACCAAAAATCTCAACAAGCCAAAGACCAAGCCGATGCAGCTGTAAAAGCGGCTATCGCCAAGCGCCAGGCCAGCGATCAAGCTATCGCTGAAACCAAGGCTGAGGGTAAAGAACCCACTGCAGAGATGGCAGCAGCCCAACAAGCCACCGTGCAAGCCCAGACCAAGGCTGAAGCCACTGCCAACGGCTTGAAGGCCGGCTTTAACCAAACCTTTGCCGAGCTGAAGAAGCAGCAAGCTCTACTCAAAGCCGCCGAGGCACCAATCGCAGGCCTTACACAGCAGGTACAGGCTGCTCAGAAGACTCGTCAGGATAAAGTCAACGCACACACAGCGGCGAACAACCGGCTTCAGGCTTTGATCAAACAATCCGGCTCGCGCGCTCAACTGATCGCCAAGTCCAAGGCTGAACTACCAGCCAAGAAAGCTGCTATGGACAAAGCCGCTGCAGACGAGGCTCACCACAACACCCTGCTCACCCAGGCACAGGCAAAGCACAAAGAGCTAGTCGCCAAGGTAACCCACCTGAAAGCCGAAGAAGCGAAGGCTAAGGCTAAGTATGATCAAGACAATGGACGACTCGCCTCCTCCAACAAACACATCACAGACCTGACCGCTAAGGCCAAAACTGGCAAGACCGAGCTAGCGAAAGTCACTAAAGATCTCGAGGCCACCACCAAACAGAAGGAGGCCCAAGCAAAAGCCGTGACATCCATTGTCGCCAGCGAGACCAAGGCCAAACAAGGAATCGAGCTAGCCAAAGCCACTTTGGAAAAGAGTCGGTTTATGGTCAAACGCTACGAGGCTGAGGCAATCAACTACGAGGCTAAGGTCGAGTCCGAGGAACTCGATGACATGACTGTCGAGCTCGATGACATGATGGAAGATGAGAGCGAAGCTCAAGTCGAATTCCAAGCCGCTGTCGAGGCCCGCAAGGAGGCTGAGCAGACTCTAGCCGTGGCCAAACAGACGGTCGCCACTGGCACCAAAAAGCTGGAAGAGACCACTGCCTCAGTCCTCGAGCGGGCACTAGCATTGATCGCCTCCCGCGCGGCTGCCGATCTCCGTGAAGAAGTGGTGGAGGCGATGCCTATCGAGGATTCGCCCACCGATAAGATGCCTCCAGCCGACCCGGCAGTAGCCATCGTAGATACCGCTGAAGAAACCGCCGACATAGTAGCCATCGAAGAATCAGCCAGTCCTGAGTCGGCAGTGGATGAGGCTCCATCGGAGGAAGTACAGCAGCTAATCGCCAGTGTCATCGCTTCGAAACAGCGCCTAGAGATCGATAAAGAGATCAACGCTATCCATCAGCGACTCGACGATCTCAGCCGCAGCCTGGCGGATAGCTACACCGTAGCCGACCAGACCAAAGATACCGTGGTGAAAGCCGCCGACGTGGCCGCCAAGACACCTGCGGTGATCGCCCAGCGCACCAATGCTGAGAAACAAAAGAGCGCCACTGCCCAGAAGATGGTCGAGGCCCGCAAAGCCCAAGAGCTGACCATAGCCAAGCAGAAGTCGCTGATCGACCAGCTCCGCGAGAAGTACCAAAAATCGGTGCCAAAACGACAGTAGTCGCGCCTTGATTTTCGTCCCAGTAGTCGCCACCTTCGCAGCACTTTCCAGTGCATGATGCCTTTGCGTTCCAAACTTTCACTCGCCGTCTGCTCCCTAGTAGGGGTGCTGCTATCGACAGTAGCCGCACTCACTGCTTATGCCGACGAGAGCCTAGATGCGGTCATCAAACTTGAGACACCCCAACTCGAGTCCAAGCTGAAAAGCGATCCCAGCACCGGCGGACGTTTATTTGCACGGGCCAATGCCGCCTTTGAGTCAGACGATTTTGCCAAAGCAGTGCTCTACTACGAGACACTGGTGCGCGGTGGCAAAGCCTCCGAAACACTCTATCTGAACCTAGGCACCGCTCACTTTCGCAATGGATCGCCAGGGCGGGCCGTGTTGTGGTTTCGCAGGGCTAGTTTGTTGAATCCTGATAGCCCTGAAGTTCGACAGAACTTCAAATTTCTATCCATGCAGCTCGGTATGCTTAGCTTTTCCGATGGAGAATGGCAGCAGAGACTATTGGCGATGTCCCCCACTGCCCTCACTTGGTTTGCCTGTCTGTGCCTCTGGCTGGTCGCTCTGGCCGTGCTCGCCATCTGCTCGGGCTTTCGCCCACAGCTGCGCCCCGCCTACTACTTGGTAGCATTCTTTTCCTTGTGCGCCTCGGTCACTCTTTTCTGGTTGCTCGACTACCGCACCGATCGCCTCGACCCAGTGCGCTACGCCACTATCATCGAGCCGGACACCAGCGCACTCGTTGCCCCAGCCCCCGACTCTGCTCCAGTGATAGCCTTGCCAGTCGGCTCCGAGGTCTTTATCGTAGAAGATACCGGCCCATGGATCTACGCCTCCATCCCTGGTGACCTCATTGGCTGGGTCCACCACTCCGCTATCGAGCAAAACTGGCCGCTGCCTGAGTAGGAAAGCTTCGTTGCTATAGGTCGTATAGGCCGAATAGGACCTATAGCTATGATCTAGCTCGCTACACCCGGAACAACGCCCCCATCTTCTTACCGAGAATAATGCCAGCTCCAATGATCGTCACCCCTAGGAAGACCATCGACCAGACGCCGAGAGCAGAGGCCAGATGATGGCCGTTACCTAGGGCCGAAACTAGAGCGTAGATCGCTTTGGTGATCGGGAAGTGTTGCTGCTGCTGCGCCAGAATGAGGCTGTCGGAAACCTCTAGCATGGCAAAAGAGAAAGCCAACAGACCGCCTGCGATGAGATTGGCCGAGATCAGGGGCAGCGTGATCTTGCGCATCGATTTGAGGGGCGAGCAGCCGAGATTTTGCGCTGCCTCCTCTAGACTGACACTGGTTTGTTGAAAGCCAGCCGCTGCAGAGCGCACCACATAGGGCAGACGTCGCACCGCATAAGCGATCACTAGGATGATGATCGGATCCTCGCCAAGCATCAGGCCATGGAAAGGCTTGCCCTCACGTGTCATCGCCAAGTAACCGAACGCTAGCACCAATCCAGGGACAGCCAGCGGCAGCATAGCCATCGCATCTAGAATCTGCCGCCCGGGCAATCTCGTACGCACCACCACATAAGCGATGCCGATACCGAGCACGATATCGAACAGTGTCGACAAACTAGCATACTTCAGCGAGTTACTGATCGAATTGATCGTCAGCGGATGGCCAAGCGCATCCACATAGTGATCAGCAGTGAATCCCGTAGGCAAAATGGACTGATACCAATCCTCAGATACCGATAGCAACACCACACCGATATGCGGCAGCATGGCGATGAAGGTAACCCCGGCGAAAGCGGCGGTACAGGCCCAGCCTACCCATGCTTTGGGAGTCTTCATATTTCTGCCAGTCGAGGCACGCCCAGAGCTGGAAAAATTGTCCCGCCCAAACGCGAACTTTCCTGTTAAATACAGCAACACGGTAGACACCAGCATCACCACCACCAAAGCGTAAGGAAAAGGATTCCCCGACAGATCTTTGATACCATGAAAGATCTGCACCGATGTCACTCGCGAGTAGTCAAACACCAACGGCACCCCCAGCTCGGTAAAACCCCAGATAAAGATGATCGTAGAGCCAGCAAACAAGCCTGGCATGATCAATGGGATGGTAATCTTGAACAACCGCCGGATCCCATGGCAGCCCAGATTCTCCGCAGCCTCCTCCATCGCCGGATCGAGGTTCGCCAGAGCCGCCGATATATTCAAGTAAGCGATCGGATACAGATGCAAGGCATTCATGATGACCACACCCAGCAACTGACCATCTCCGAGCCAGTCTATCGGCTTATCGGCGCTCATCACACCCAGGTCGATCAATAAAGAATTCAGCACTCCCGCCTGACCCAGAAATTGCCGAATACCGAGCGCACCGACGAACGGCGGCAAGATCATCGGGATCAGCAGCATCGAATTGAGCAAGCCTTTTCCGGGAAACACATAGGTATTAGCAATCAAAGCTAAAGGCAGAGCAATCGCGATCGAAAGCAGCGTCGAAAACACACCCATCTTTAGCGAGTTCACTAACCCCTCAAGATAGAGAGGATTTTTAAACACCTCCAGTATATAAGCCAGAGTGAACCCACCATCGGTATTCTGAAACGCCTCCTGCACCGTGTTCCAAATCGGCACCAAAAAGAAGAACAGAAAAAACAATCCCTTTAGGAAAAAGATAAGGATCGAGAAAAACCGTGACATAATTTAACAAATCAATGGACTTAAAAGGTGCAGCTACAGCAAGAAAGAGAAGCGACGCCTCTGCCTCCCCCAGCCAAGCCCCCCCAAAAAAGCCCCGACAACACCCCACAACCCAAAAAATGTAGCAGCGAGCGTCAGCGAGTAGCCCACAAAGCATCCCGCCCCACAACCATAGATCAACTCCCAAAGCCCCAAAAAACACCCCACAACCCAAAAAATGTAGCAGTGAGCGTCAGCGAGTAGCCCACAAAGCATCCTGCCCCCGACTATATGAAACCCGTGATCGAATGGCACCAGCAGGAAAAAGTCCCTCTCGGAGCTGGGCTAAATGCCGATCCACGCTGTCGCTATGTGCATGGCGACTTCTTCCGCCTAGCGCTACCTGAGCTCAGCGAGCATGGCTTCGATCCCGAGCAACCCGACCGGAAGTTCCACGCCATCCTCCTCGATATCGACCATTCTCCGGAAAAGCTGCTGCACGAGCGCCACGGCGATTTCTACAGTGCCGCAGGCCTTCGCCACATGGCCGAGCGTCAGTTGCACCCCGGAGGCGTCTTCGCCCTGTGGTCAGACGATCCACCCGAGGAGCGATTTATGGCAGCTCTCAACGAGGTATTTGAGCAGTCCGAATCACATATCATTAGCTTCTATAATCCTCTTTTGGACACAGAAGCGAAGAGCACTGTGTACGTATCAACCCTGATAAGCTGATAATTTCATCAAAATGACTGGATTATTGATGGATTTATCATACGCTGAACTTATGAGGATCACAGTCGACGTGGATGAAAGCACTTTGGATGAGTTGTTACAGATCACGGGGGAAAAGGCAAAAAGCCCAGCAGTGGCCAAGGCTGTGGAGCAGTTTGTGAAGCGCGCCAAGGCCCGAGACTTCGCCGTTTTGATACGGGAGGGAGAGTTTGATTACCCTGCCGAGGGAGAAAAGGAAGAAATCGAGAACCTCAGCTGGTAGCGCTATGGTGTTGGTAGATTCCTGTGCCTGGATCGAGTCCCTCCGCCGCGATGGGGCGCTCGAAGTGAAGTGTGCGATCGAGGGGCTACTCAATGAGTACGAAGCCGTGCTCTGCTCCCCCGTTTGCCTCGAGGTCCTAGGCGGAGCACGAAAGGATGACAGAAAGAAGCTAAAAAGCTACTTCTCCATCCTGCCCTACATCCGCGCCGAGGAGTGCGACTTTGAGCGTGCCTGCGAGCTAGCCTGGCACCTCTCTTCCAAAGGTGTCCGCGCACCTTGGTTTGACTTGCTCATAGCATCGATATCGATCCGCAAAGGCATCCGGGTTTACTCGCTAGACAAACATTTCCAGCTCATGTCCCAACACGGCGGCGTGCGTCTGTACGAGCCTGGCTATGGCGGGAGCTTTGCGCCAGATGCGTAAAGCATCCGGCCTAGAGAACTCGCTTAGACTTCTAGGTTGGTTAGATCCTCCACATTTGCCATATCAGCTAGTGCCTTGGTGTAATTCCTCAGCTGCTTCTGCAGCTCAGTGAGTTCTGCACGAAACTCCGCACAAGCTGCCTCATCCTGAAAGGCTCCAGCTAGAGAGCGCTTATGCCAGCGCGCCGTGAATGGGCGGATGATCTGGTTCAGCACAGGGATCGCCAGTTTGGCAAACTCACCACAGCCAGAGCCATGCTGCCGCAGGATTGAGCGTGTCGTGGGAAAGATCGAAAACACACTGTCCAGCCCAGTCTTTTCATCGCCATCCTCCACTGGCAGCCCCTGAGTGGTCACCCGTGTCAGCAGCTCCACGTACAAGTCCCATGCCGCCGCCCGATCGGGGTCCCTAGGCTGAAAATCCGCTTCGAGAAAGCCCGTACTCAGCTTCAGGCTCGTCAGGCCCCATTTTTCGAGAAAATCCCGCTTTTTCATGTGTTTAACCTAGCAAAGATTTTCGTTTTCTCCTACTTTCTTTGCGACCCCGTCAGCAATTATCCACCAGCATCATGTCGAAGCATCAACTAGCAGTCTCCTACTCTTGGGAAGTTGAGAAAAATGGCCCATATAAGGGCCAAGTACGGCAATTCTGTGATACTTTGAAAGAAAAGGGTTTAACCATCCTACGTGACTGCGATGACATTGGTAGTGGTGAATCAATTAATGAATTCATGACAGAGGTGGGTAAACATACGACGATCTGTGTGTTCTTAAGCCCCGAATATCTGAAATCAGAATACTGCATGTACGAGTTGTGCCTCGCTTGGCAGCGAGGCACGGGGGCTACCAATGAAATCCGAGAACAGCTTAAAGTTTATCAACTCGCATCTATAGGAGATCTATCTCAGATCGACGAACGAGATCAACATGCTAACTATTGGGCAGAACGATTAAAAAAAATCGATGATTTACTAGATGAGAAAGGTACGACGAATATAGCCAAAGCAGACATCGAGAAGCGGGATATGGTCCGATATTTTTCTAACAATATTCGAGATATACTAGCTTTCGTATCCGATAATTTGAACAGCCAAAACTTAGGAGATTTCCAAAACCGGATACTAAGTGATTTTAATATTGGATACACAACTCATTCATCCGACGATATTCGAAAGACCTTCGGGGAAGTTTACGATCGTTTTGAAGAGATTCTTCATCAAGATTCAGAACTAAAAAAATTATTATTAGCCAAGTACGAAATTGACAATTCTTTATCGGAAAATGAAGTGGCTGATCGACTAATAGAAAGATTTTACGCGAATTATAACGGCGCATTAGGTATCTTCTTCAACCTACAGCTTCAACACCAGATGGATGACGATAAAGTACTCAAACTTATTGCAACCACCTTGTACTTATCAATGTCATGCAACTTCGCCAAGACAACCGCCGAAGAAAATGATTCGAATATTCTAACAGTGCCTTCAAAGGTAACAGATTCGATTATTCAAATGATTATCGCTTGGAACAAGCATCAAGGTAAGGAACCTATCGATTTCCAGGGCAACCACAGAGCAGAAAGAGTTGCAGCTGTAAAAGCACATCCAGTGGCGCAAAGAGATGAGTTTAAGAAAGAGGTATACTCATCAATTCATGGTGATAAATCACCCGAGGATATCGACACTGAGATAGCGGCAGATCTAGAGCTATTTAAGGATGCAGGCTATCCCAAAACTTTTCTGCTTAAGGCTGTCGGGGATGACGATCGAGACACTTTTCAAGAGATCATCAGAAGTGAAATTTTCAAAAACGCAATTTTTGCGATTCAGGATGCAGATAAGGTGATAAACGAATCGAAACCAAGCGACTATGGGCCCAAGATTGGCGCTAAAGTCGAGACAATCCAAGGTACTTCTCACAAAAGATGACTCAACCAATCAAAACTCTTTCTCCAGACCAGAAAGACACTCCATTCAAAGCCCTGAGACATTGGCCTGAGGGATGCCACGTCTTTGATCCCGCTTCGATCACTGCTGTAAATGCAGCCATCTGTGCAGGTCGGCCACTGCTACTGCGTGGTGAGCCGGGTTCGGGAAAGAGCCAGCTTGCCCGCGCGGTGGCTAGCGCCCTAAAGAGACCTTTTCTTTATCGAATTGTCAATGGTCGTACCGAACCCGAGGACCTCTTGCACAAGTTTGACGCGATTTCTCGTCTGGCTACCGCGCAGTTGGGTCAGAAGGATGCCAAGCTCGATCCCGACCTCTACCTAATGCCAGATATCCTCTGGTGGGCGCTCAATCCTGTTTCTGCAAAAGCGCGCTACGGGAAGGCGAAACCTCACTGTGGTAGTGCTGCCGTGGACTACTCCGAGTGTAGAGAGACCGGGTATCCACTCGATGGCTCGGCAGGAGCAGTTGTGTTGATCGACGAGATCGATAAGGCCGATGCCGAACTCCCTAATAGTCTGTTAGAGGTGCTGTCACTGGGCGGTTTTCAAGTGCCTTATGATGGGAGTTACGTCTGTGCCACAGATCCAGCACCGCTGATCATCATCACCACCAATGAGGATCGCGAGCTGCCTCCGGCGTTTGTCCGTCGCTGTCTGGTTCATCAGATGGATTTGCCTGATTCAGCAGAGGAGCTTGAGAAGCTGTTGCTCCCTCGGGTGAAAGCCAAGCTAGAGGCTGCCATGGACGACTCCATTATCCAGCAAGCGATCGCTATGCTGGCTACCCATCGAGAAGACATGAATAAGCGCGGTCTACCTAAGCCAGGCCAGGCTGAGTTGATCGATTTGTTACGCGCTGTCGATGAGTATGTGAGCGAGCACGACGGCACTACGCATCAGACGTTTGTCGATCGCATGGCACCTTACTTCTTCCAGAAATATCCCAAGTAAAGAAAACAGCCATGGCATCGTCCGGCTCGGTCTATCTCCACGACTTCCTATCAGGTCTGCAGCAGCAGGGCTTGATGGCGGATTTTCTAGCCGACGAGCATGGCACACACGCTGCTGTGGCAGAGCTCGCTGCAGCTTACGGATTGGGTCGCGAGCAGACTAGTGAAGAGCCGTCCACCGATGTCGCAGCAGGCAACTCAGGTGATGAAGGTGAGAGTAGCATGAGTGACACTCCCTCTGATACCATTTCAGAGGACCAGCCACTCCCGCCGATACGGCACTGGATACCGACTAGGATTGAGACCGTTGGTGATGTCGAACAGCAACAGCTGGCCCGCCCTCCTGCGGAGCTCACCAGTGATACCATAGCCGATGACATCGACGATGAAAAAAATTGGGTGTTTCACTTCGATACGCCGACGCCTCCTACATTATTGCAGTGGTCACAGTTGTGGCCTTTCCTGCGTCTGATACTTAGTGAGCCGTGCGCCACACGCACGCCCGATCTCCCACCGCTGCTCCGTTCGATTTCGCTAGGCCGCCCTATTCAGCGCTTACCGCTCCTCCAGAAAGACCGCTGGGCCAGTCGTGTCTGGCTATTACTCGACCGCCGGATCGACCTAGTGCCGTACTGGCATGACTACCGGCAGGTTTGTCAGGGACTTGAAAAGCTACGCGGCAGTCATGGGCTGGAAGTGATCGACGTGGTTGTCGATGGCGATGAGCTTCGGTCCAGGCGCAGTGGAGAGGTGATTCCTCTACCGACTAGTGATGTGACTGTGCTCGCGCTTGGCGATCTAGGTCAATACGATCCACCGCAGGCCCAGGCATGGCGCGAGTGGGGACGGCAGGCTCGTGCACGTGGCGTCCACACTTGGGCGCTTTGCCCTTGCCCCAGGGATCGTTGGTTAGAGGATTTTGAGCGTTCGTGGCATCGCGCTTACTGGGATCATAGCGAGCGACTGCCTCGGCATCCATGTGGCCAGCGGCCGTCATCCCGTCATGCTAGACGGCATAGTCCACACCACGAGGCGCTCGCCCTGCTCAGGCTACTATCACCAGCTGTGCGGGTGGAGCCGGGGCTATTGCGAGATGGTCGCTATCTGTTACCCCATGGGATGGCAGATGTGGGCACGGAATACGATGCACTTCAGCACGGTGGGGTGTTATCTGGCGCTTCTTGCTATCGATTGGATAGTGAGTTTCAGCAGCAGTTGCGCCAGAGCTTAGCCGACAGTCAGCCTAGTGCTCAGTGCCTGCGCCATCTCATCGAAAAGATCATCTATCACCACCAGCCGATCGCAGATATTTATGGCCCGGAGGAGGCGCAGGCATTGCGACTCCTACTTGAGACTGCTTGTCCGGAGCTGCTGGACGATCCTTACATAGCTCAGCTCCTAGATCCCGAGACTATCGATCGACGCTGGCTTACCTACGCTCATTGGTTGTATGCAGAGAATCGAGAGGGAATGATGTCCTATGCCCGACAACTACTCGACCAACTGCCCGAGCAAAGGCGTGCCTCGGTGGGGCAGCAGGTGGCTTGGGCGATGAGCCATCGAGATTACCAAGGCGATATTCCACTCTACATTGAGCGAAAGAATATCGCATTTCTTCAGCCAGGTCTGTCGCAGTCCACCCCCCTATGGGTCTCGGTTAGAGATGGGCTCCGTATTGATGATGATCCTCGCTGGGCGCTGGGACAGCTCATCACCAAACAAACCACCGCTACGATTCAGTTTTTCGATAAACACGACACGCTGCTCCGTCAGTTCGATATCGCTTGTCATCGTAGCCCGATCGAAATCGTAGGGGCTGAAAAAGTGGTCGTCGACACGGGATTGCAAAAACTACATTTGGAATATGGCGAAAAACCCTACTGGGCTGAAAAACTTAGCTATCGTTCGAGAGGTTTAACTGCCCATGGTCCTGATTTGAGCCAATTTACATGGGACATAGAAGGTGGCCAGTGGCTAGAGTCACAATGTCCCAATTGGGCAAGCAGCGTATCAATCGATGGCTGCGGGTTACTGGCGCACGTTAGTGTGAATAGCTGCCAGTTTACTTTCCGCTGGATACCACCCGGCACTTTTCACATGGGAGGCAGCGAAGCAGAAAAAGATTTATTCACTTTCCAAAAGAACATCCCACAGCACCAGGTAACTATCTCTAAAGGATTCTGGCTAGCAGCGACGCCGACTCGCCAAGACCAGTGGGAGGCGGTGATGGGGCAGAACCCTAGTAAACACAAAGGGGCGAAATTACCGGTCGAAAATGTATCGTGGGACGACGTGCAAACGTACCTCGATTATCTTAAGAAACTTTTGCCAGGTCTCCAGGCAACCCTACCTAGCGAAGCGCAATGGGAATATGCCTGCCGCGCCGAGACTCCGACTGCCTACAATAACGGCACCGAATGCACCGCACCTGAGGGCTACGATCCAGGACTGGATGCTGTTGGTTGGTTTAATAAAAATAGTGGCCAAAGAACTCATCCCGTCGCACAAAAGACTGCCAATGTATGGGGACTGTACGATATGCATGGCAACGTATTTGAGTGGTGTCTGGATAGTCCTAGAAATTATGCGACAGAATCAGTGCACGATCCTACAGGGTCTGCAAAAGACTCCGGGCGCGCCATTCGTGGCGGTAGCGCGTGGTACCCCGCGCGGTTCTGCCGCTCCGCTGTTCGCCGCGCGTTCGAGCGCGGCCTCCGCTTCGACGATCTGGGCTTCCGCTTGGCCGCAATAGGTCAGCCGGAGGCTCAAGAACTAGAAACCAGTACCACTCGGAGCCGAAAAGTCAGTAGGCCAGAGGCCTAAGACTAGAACCAGTCCGCCGGAGGCGGACGAAATTTTTTTGAGAAAATCATGCCCTTTCGCTTCTTTCAAGTGCCCGCCTATGGCGATGATGCTGAAAATGCTCTCAACCAATTTCTGGAGCAAAACCGCATCGTTCAGATCGACCGCGAGTTTGTCGGAGCTGCGCAAGGAGGTGGGCACTGGGCTTTTTGTGTGGAGTATCTAGCAGATCCTGCTAGAACTGAATCTGAACCAACCAAGCCGAAGCCGGGCACAAGACGCCCTGCCTTGGACTACCGCGAGGTCCTAGATAGCGAGACATTTGCTGTATTTGCCAAACTCCGGCAGATACGCAAACAGCTAGCCGACGCCGAGGGCGTGCCGCCCTACTCTGTCGCTAATAATGGACAACTGTCAGGCATGGCTACTAACCGTGTCGCTACCGAGGCTGACCTGCGAGCGATTGCTGGCTTTGGCGAGACACGTCTCGCCAAGTACGGAGCCGACCTACTGAAATGGAGGGATCTGCCATGAAGCGCGTGGGGCATCTATTCGAGCAGGTGGTCGATTACGACAACCTGCGGCACGCTTTTTACAAGGCTGCCAAGGGCAAACGCCAGCTGCCGGAGGTACGCCAGTTTGCTGCTGCGCTAGATAGCGGTTTGGGAGAGATGCGCGAGACTTTGCTCGCAGATCAATTGATCATTCCACCCTACCGCCGTTTCGCCATACGCGATCCCAAAGTACGTACCATCCATGTTTCGCCATTTGCCATGCGCGTGCTCCACCATGCGATGATGAGACCTACAGGCCCCGTGCTAGAGCGCGGCGCTATCGCCCGTAGTCACGCCTGCCGCACCGGCCATGGCAATCAGTTAGCGCTACGCGAGGCTAGCGCGTATCACAGTAGGCATCGCTACTACTTGCAGCTGGATATGCGCAAGTATTTCGACAGCATCGATCACGATATCCTCGCGACCCTGCTGGAGCGAGTGATCAAGGACCAGCGCTTCTTGGCTCTAGCCTGGCAAGTGATCGACTCCTATCACACGACGACAGGAAAAGGGCTACCGATCGGCAGTCTCTGCAGCCAGTACTTTGCCAATTTCTACCTGGATGAGGTCGATCACTTGATAGTCGATGAATACCGATTGGGCAGCTACACCCGATTCATGGACGACTTAGTCGTTTGGGGGGATGATGCTGCCCGACTCTCTGAAGTAGGCCGGACAGTGGAGCGGTGGCTGTACGGGCACCGGCAGCTAGCGCTGAAATGCCCTGTCCTGGTCAAATCAACTAGCGAGGGGTTAGAGTTTCTCGGCTATCGTTTGCTCGGCGACCAAATCTACCTCAGCAAAAAGGCCCGCCAGCGAATCAAACGTCGCCATCGCCAATATCACCAAGAGTACGCAGCTGGTGGGCTGTCTGAAACCGAGCTACAGAGACGCATGGACTCGGTGCTAGCGCACGCCTCGATTGCCAATAGCCGCCGCTGGCGGCAGCAGTATTTTTCCGAAAACAGCTACGACTATGCCTAGCTACGACACTAAAAATTTGAGGATCTACCACTCCAAGCGCGCCATTCGTGGCGGTAGCGCTTGGAACAACGCGCAGATCTGCCGCTCCGCTTATCGCAACGCGAACGAGCGCGGCAACCGCACCGAGAATCTGGGCTTCCGCTTGGCCGCAGCTCACCTGGATAGATGTATATCTCCGGCTGACCCGATCCTCTCAGCCCTAGCCCGCTCAGTTGATGAGCAGGGTCGGGGCGCACAGCTCCCCTGTGGCCTGGTAGGTCGGGTGGATGCCCGAGTCGAACGTCTGCAGGGGAGCGCTTTTTTTATCACGACATGACATCCACCACCCAGCCTCACCCATCGCCGCCGCCCTACCCTCTCTACCCACCAGAGTGGTGCAGCGAATTTGGCGAAGATCGCTACGGCATTTATGCCGTGCTGACGATCGATGATGTCGACTTCCACTGGCGCTGGATACCGCCCGGGAGCTTTGTGATGGGATCGCCAGAGAGTGAAGAGGGCCGATATGATCGCGAAGGGCCGCAGCATCGAGTGACGATATCTCGGGGGTACTGGCTAGCCGCTACGCCTACGACTCAGGAGCAGTGGCTGCTGGTAAGTCGAGACAATCCCAGTAAAGATTTTTCGAACCCTAACTTACCAGTCGAAAACGTTTCTTGGAGCGAAGCCGATCGATACATAAAAAGACTAAATGAAAGAGTAGCAGGTCTCTACATACGGCTGCCCAACGAGGCCCAATGGGAATATGCCTGCCGTGCAGGAGCAAGCACTGCCTTCAACAATGGCACTGATTGTACTCAGCCAACCGGGGTAGATCCAGGCTTGGACGAAGTCGGCTGGTATGCCGAAAATAGTAATGGTAAAACACACATCGTGGGCGATAAGCGAGCCAACTCTTGGGGGCTATACGACATGCATGGAAATGTCTACGAGTGGTGTGCGGATGGCATGATGACCTACACCGAGAACCATGCAATCGATCCGGTCGGGCCCACAGGCAGCGACAAAATCTCCAAGCGCGCCATTCGTGGCGGTGGCGCGTGGAGCCGCGCGCGGTACTGCCGCTCCGCTTATCGCAACGCGATCGAGCGCGGCAACCGCATCGACTCTCTGGGCTTCCGCTTGGCCGCAGGTTAGCCGGAGGCTTCAGGTCCAGAAACAAGCAACTCGGCGGAGCCGAAAATCCAGTAGGCCGGAGGCCTCAAGGAAACAGGCGGAGCTCAGCCTAGACCGCCGGAGGCGGTCGAATTTTTGAGAGCAGGTAACATGGCGCTGGTCGGGCCAGCCTCACATCTACTACTGATGCAAGTCGGCCTATGATTGGATGCGGTCATCCTCCTCAACCAATTAGTAGAGGCAAAAGGCTCTAATTGCGAGTCAATAGAGTCGGGACGCAGGGACAGTCGCCTCATCTAGTGAAGGCCCACTCGCTTCACGCTCGCCGCCACTTCTCTAAGCCTCTCTTAGGTAACTGCTAACCAGACGCGGTTCCTTGAAATGTGGCAGCGAGCACCAGCGAGGGAACTGCGCAGCCTATCCGCCAAAAGTGCCCACTAGCGTCCGGCACCCTTGCTCTAGGTCGTTTGCTTATTCTTCGTTACAGAGTCACTTCCCTTACTCTCTTGCAAGCCGTCGAACACCTCATGGTTATCTGGCAGAGCTACCTTGGCTAAATTTCGAAACAGATCTTTAGGACTCATCAGGCCATCCGGATTGAAATCTTTGAGCGCATTCAACTGCCCAAACATCAACTCAGCAGCGGTCTGGCCAAGGGAACGGTAGGCCTCGAATTGAGCCTCGTCGAAGAACTGATCGCCAGTGGTCTGGTGAGGAAAGCTGGGGCAAACGCGTTGGTAATCGTGAACATGATCCTGCTCATCGCCTGTCATCGTGGTGCGGAAGTAAAGGAGAAATCCCCTTTGTCCATTTCTGTAAGTGATCGTGCCCAGAGCATGGTGATGCTTGCTGAAGCCGCGCTCACTGCAGTCGACATCGCTCATATCGATACTGATCTGACAGCCTAAATCAATCGAGGCGTAGCGCTGCAATCTGCGCATATCAGAGAAAGTAGACTTGCGCTGTCCGCCCCCCTCGATAGCGATGATAAAGCGGCACTGTCGCCGCAGTAGCTCGTAGATAGCCAGATTCTCAATATGGCCACCGTCGGATACATTCAGGTAGGAAGCACGACTATCCATACGGTAACTGGTCATCTCTTTGAGCAGATGAAAGGGACCAGGCTTAAAGAAGAAACTGCTACCTTTGCCCGGATTCCGCAGCCAGTACCCCAAGCGAACATTTAGAATAACGAGCAGGTACTCTAGCCCGCGGGGTGTCTTCCACCCCATCTGCCCACTGGCCGCAGCGCCACTGATGGCGACAGCGGTACCCAAATCGAGATGCGGGTCCTCCGCAGCTAGATCGTCAGTCTGATGGTAATCAGTCGCCACACTGCCACTCTGCTCTTTTGAGAACAAGAAGAAGTCGGACCGCCTGCCACGCATCTCAGGACTGCGCTCGTAGCCGAGATTGACCGTGGCATTAATCAAGTGCAGTGGCGCGGCCTCGGCATCGATCTCATCGAACTCAAAACGCGACCGAGGAACGAAGCAGGGCTCATCTTCAGCTATCGCGCTGCACGCTGCCTGATTGGGTAGCAGACTCTTCAATAAGCGGCCCACCCGCTTTTCGGCCTGACTAGCGACTAGCAAGTAACACTCACACAGACGGTTGCGGTAGTACCGGTGAGGCGACGTTAGGTTGATATTCACAAAACTATATCCCCAGATAGAAAAGAGCAATAGCCCACCGACGACGTATAACCCGATAGGCATGAAGCCCGAATAGCCCTGGTGATAAAAGAACCCATAAGTGAGTAGGAATACGGCCAGTGAAACCGAAAAACCCGCCACAGCCATCGACCAATAGGCCAGTTTGACTACGAGTCGGGTTTGTTTAAGAACTGTCGCGATGATAGCTAGGATGAAAGGTAAGGTAACTACAGCAATCCCCACACCAGCCAAAACTGTAAAACCATCGCTAACTTCATCGTATCGCCCATTATAGATTTCGACTGCCCACCCCACCATGAGCGGGAGAGAGGCAAGACCAAGGATCGCTACAAAAATAAGTACTAAGATGACAGCTGTCCCCTCCGTTCGCGATAGCCACTTGTAGCGCCGAACTGGATTGATGCTAGGTCGCTGAGAGGTAGAGCTGCGATCCTCAGAACCGACTTTCTCATCGGATTTACTATTTGTTGTAGTGTGGTCTTTTTTATCAACCTTCGTCTTTAATCCGCTATCTGGCTTTGCTCCACGACAGCGATGTTGAACGATCGGCACGACTAGGCACGCAACTGCCACTAAACTCCCAGATATACAGACAGGCCAGACATAATCGCCCGGCTCTAGGGCCCCGGTGATCGCCCACACCGCGATAGCAAGTATCATCGCCACCACAGAGAAGGTCACCAAATTCAGCGCGATGCCATACAGCATCATCGCTTTAATCAGCAGAAAACCCCATGTGCCCTTGTTCAGCAGGTATTTGCTACTATTACGCAGGTGGCGGACTGGCTGCGAATCGGTTTGCTCTCCCTTTTTGCCGAACACCTGATCGCAGGTGTCTTGTGGACTATTCTTTGGATCCCATTCGGTGCAGACATCACGTTTATACGAGTTGAAAGTGGAGGTGATAAATGCGCCCAAATAGCCACCACCTGAAACCGTCGACAGGTAGTCGGTCTGGCTCAATACACCACGCTTGGCCAGCTCGGTAACGATGCCCAGGCAAAAGGTAGCGGAGCGGATCCCGCCACCTGAGAGCGCTAGGCCCGAAAGACCGTGGGTATCTTTAGATCTGCCGCAAGCGGCTCGTCGCTGTATGATCGCTGGGTGCTCTGTCTCCTCGATAAGCTCTTTGTATGCCGGATCGCCTTTTATCTCTTGGTATGCGAAATCGTCTTCAAAAAGCAGGTCCACCGTTCGGACATGGTCATCAAATGCCGAACCTGGGTCGGGCATCTCATTGCCACTCATCTTAGCCAGCACCCGCGTAGGTTTATCCAGTTTTTCTGCCAACTCTGCCAACTCCTGCCGAAACTGTCGCCGGCTGGTCTCCAAAATGAAACGCTCGTCTGCATCCATCCAGCCATGCCAACGTGCTGTGTAAGGACGCATGATCTGGTTGAGCATGTGCTCGGTCACTTTACAAAACTTCGTAGCCTCTGGATGTTCGACCATTAGCTCGCGACCTTTTTTGAAGACCTGATACACACTATTCGACGCCGCCTCCTCCTGCCCAGATCGAGCATGCAAGTCCTGACGGGTGATGCGAGTGGTCAACTCCACCCAAAGCTGGTGGGCTGGTTCTTTATCAGGATCAGTTGTCTCAGCTGTTGGTTTTGAAGACGAATCGGCCATGGAAATGCTGGTAAAAATGGAAAACAAGTTGGTGCCTGACACTTTCAATACCATGATCTAGGGAGATGGGTCAAGCCCTCTCAGACAGGCAAGCCAGAAACCGTCGGGTTTACACAAGCATGGAGATGAGCAACAGGCTGACGCTCAGATCTCCCGGGCTATTTTGCTTGGCTGATTTTTCGACCGGACTTCTATTTCTCCAATGGCTCCGAAAACTCGGAAGATTGGCATCTTCCGCTACGTATGAGCCTGAAACGTAGGGGAATTTGCTAAAATTCAGACAGCAGAGCCTCGCGCCCTGTCGCCGCTATGATGCCCCTTGCCTGTGACGCTCCCTTCTGGCAGCCTCCCCTCATGCAGCACCGTTTGTCGACATATCTACTCCTTGCCCTGCTCTGCCTCCCTCTCGCCACAGCTCACGCCCAGAAAAACCAGGCGGCTGGTAACAAGGGTAACCCATCCCAGGCAAAGGATGGCAAAAACCGTGACTCGGGGAAGGCTGAGCCAGAGAAAGATCCGGAACTGGCTCAGTATGGCATCTACGAGAATGAGGCCCCCAACCCGAAGCAGGTCGAGCCTGCAGAGACCACGCTCCCATTGCAGCTGAGCCAAGGCACTCGTATCGCTTACGTGGGCAATACGCTGCTCGACCGGGCGCAGGACTTTGCGGTGTTTGAGACCATGCTGCACCAGGCGCATCCCGAGGCCGAGCTTTTCATCCGCAACTTCGCCTGGTCCGCAGACGAGATCGATCTGCAGCCGCGCCCCGACAATTTCGCCACCGTGGCCCAGCACCTGACTCGCGAAAAGATCGATGTGATCTTTGCCGCCTTTGGCTTCAACGAGTCGTTTGCGGGTGAGGCGCGACTTGATGAGTTCAAAGGCCGTCTGACCACCTACCTCGATGGCCTGCGCCGCTCGGCTTTCAACGGCGAGACAGGCCCACAGATCGTGCTGATCTCGCCCACAGCCAATGAGAACGCCGCAGGTGTGCAGGGTGCTGAGATGAACAACCAACGCCTGGCCGCCTACACCGCCGCGATGGCTGAGGTGGCGGCTGAGATGAAGGTCGGCTTTGTCGATGTCTTTGCCGCTACCAAGTCGGCGATGAGCGATAAAAATACCGATCTGACCATCAATGGCGTACACCTGAATCGCCGTGGCTACGATGTGTTTTCAGAAAAGCTGTTCTCCGCGACTTTCGACCAATCCGCCCCCGCTGTAGATGAGGCGATCCGCGAGGTGCTAGTGGATAAAAACAAACAGTACTTCCGCCGCTACCGCCCACTGAACACCTTTTACTACACCGGCGGTCGCAACAAGCGCTACGGCTATCTCGACTTCCTGCCTGCGATGCGGAATTTCGAGATCATGACGAGCAATCGCGAGCAGCGCGCCCAGGCCATGGCACGGGGCGAGACTTTCGACAGCCCAGTGGTGGACGATAATCTACCCGAGCTGGATGAAGTCAGCGAGGGCCGTGGCGCCAATGAGTGGCTCTCGCCTGCCGACGAGCTAGCTGCTTTCACCGTCGATCCGCGATTCGAGGTAAATTGCTTCGCCTCCGAGGAAGACTTCCCCGAGGTAGCCTGCCCCATCCAGATGCGCTGGGACGCTCGCGGTCGCCTATGGGTAGCCTGCTCCACCACCTACCCGCACGTATACCCCGGCCAGGAGCCAAATGACAAGATCGTGATCCTAGAGGATACCGACTGGGATGGCAAAGCCGACAAGTGCACCACCTTTGCCGACGACGTGCACATCCCACTCAGCCTAGCCCTGACCGAGCGCGGTGCGTACGTCTCCGAGGAGCCACACCTGACCCTACTCGAGGATACCGATGGCGACGGCCGCGCCGACAAGCGAACCAAACTACTCACTGGCTTTGGCACCGAGGATAGCCACCACGCTCTGCACGACTTTGTCTGGACGCCCGATGGCGATCTGCTATTCCGCGAGGCGATCTTTCACAATAGCCAAGTCGAGACCGCCTATGGCCCGATCCGAGCGAAAAATTCAGCTTGGTTCACCTACCGCCCTAGCAACCAAAAGGTGACCAGCTTTGGCAACTACCCCAACACCAATCCCTGGGGTGTCACCTTCGACGACTGGGGCCATCATGTGGCCAGCCACCCCGTGTTTGCCGCCGCCTTTCACTCGCAGAATCCACCCTACCCCCAGCAGCAACCCAAGGCAGCAGGCATAGCCGCCTACTCGGGCGTCTGTGGCCACGAGTTTGTCGACTTCGCCTCCTGGCCAGAGGAGATGCAGGGCCATATGATCAAGGTCCGCTACAAGCCGACCAACCGGGTAGAGATACACCAGTGGGTGAAAAACGACGATCACTGGGGCGAAAAATACGTCAGCGACCTGATCTTTTCGAAAAACCTCTCCTTCATCCCCGTCGACCTGCGCTATGGCCCACGTGGTGCCATGTATGTGTGCGACTGGTACAATCCGATCAAAGGTCACGCCCAGTACAGCCTGCGCGACAGTCGCCGCGATCGTAAGAGCGGTCGCATCTGGCGGATCGTGCCGAAAGGCGCCGAGC
>JAHDID010000090.1 GCA_020630975.1 Verrucomicrobiota bacterium | reverse complement strand
CATACTACAGAAATCCAAAAATTATACCGTTTTTATTATTTAAATGGTCTTAGTTGAAACTAACCCTGGTCATACACAGCCTTCTACCAGCATCGTTGGGCTTATCGGAAGGAGTTTCAGGCTTGGGCTTAGCAGCATATCGATACGGGGAAGTTGCGTCTTGTCGTACCGATAAGTGGCGTTACGTTTTCACAAGGTGATGAGGAGCGCCGCTAATACAACCGACTTCTGGGCGAAGCACCCCGAGCTATGCTCGGTCGAATCGAGTAGCGTCTGATCAGGTACATATACACGCGGCACTATGTAGGCCTAAGTTTGACTGTTTGCTCGATATCGCACATCACTTCGGCCTAGCCCAGCTGCAAGATGCCTGGTCGACTCTCTGCGCCGAGAGTGACATCGTTCCAGAAGTGGAAGCCGTCCGTCCTACTGTAGAGCGGATCCTGCGAAATATCGAAACTGGATTCTCCCATGCGGCTGCCTCGTGATACCAAAGCTGTCTGGGATTTTATCGAAGACCACGTTCTACTTCAAGGCTTTGTATTGGTCGGAGGCATACTGAACACTTTGGTGCATTTGGCAATACTCGAGCAGCCCCCTGCTCGCTCTCTTGCCCTTGATACGCTCTTCTTGGCCAATAGGGTCTTGGTGAAGAAATCGGAAAGCCTGTTCCTGCCTATGCCCTAACAAGAGAAAGCTCTTCGTTCACTTCGACTAAAGCCTGCAGGCTAGTAGAGATAATAGAATTATCGACCGGTTTGAATAAGTTTAGATACGGGTCAATGATTAACTAGAACTTCCCGAATATTTTTATCCAATACTGCTTTATCTCCCTTTTCGTAAATGAAGATAGTGTGAAGGGATTGCTCGATATGAACGTCGAATCCAGGGTTGGCTTCTAGCCATTCAGTGAGCAAAGATCTAGGCGTCAAATCTGTGTTGATTTGCATGGGATGAAGGGGGAGCCTTTTCTCCGAAAATATGGTCATATGGGCTCGCTTTGATATCAGCGAAAGAGGGACGTGCAGTTGCTGCGTCCAGGATGCGCCAAGTGGTTGATCGAACAAATTCTCAGGCATGACCACTTCCTTCCCATGGGAAAGCAACAGCTGAGGCAGGTCAATCCATAGCCGGTGGTCTTCTTCGTATTTATGGCCTTTCTTTACCAGGTCGATCATCAACTTAAGGGGCGGCTGGTGACTTAGATCTACTCCTAGGTCTAAGACTACAAGATTATTATCCCCTTCCGAAATGATCGTCTGGCTTCCTACCGCCGATACCTCTACCTCGGTATTCGCATCAAAAACGAGTAGGCGCCTGGTGGAAAAAGGTGGGAAATCCTTTCGTAAAATCAACCGCAAGATCAGATTTCGAGAACTCACCTTAGGATCGGGTACGTCAATTGAAAAGTTCCTCAGCCTATCGAAGCTGTTAGGGTCTCGGTATTGAATCTCTCCCCCAGGAGAAACTACAGCATAGGCAAGCCAATCGATTTTTCCGCGGTCGGGCACATTGATAGGAAATGAGCCCACGATCGCCGGGATTCTTCCGCCCATATTCTGGTGTAATTGAACTGTTTTGATATACGGCCCCGTCTCACGCCAACTGACACTCATCCCCCCGATGTTGCCTGAATGACTTCGAGCATCCCATTTCTTTCCCCTCACTTCAGCAGGAGAAGAGAACCATTGATCATCGTTATCGGCGAAAGATTGAAAGACGACACCGAGACATAAAGCTACCACTATTCCAATCCTCTGACCCATCACGAAAGCATATACCGATGTGTCGGTTCCATTAAAGCGGAAAAATTCCGTACCCAACTGTATGATTGATAAGAATTTGCTGTTCTAGAGGCGGTCTGCTCGCCACCCTTCGGGCAGGTGGATGCTTTTGAGATTGGGCAGGCTCAATGCTGGCGGAAGCAAGCAGATGGCTGGTACTATCCCAAGTCGCACGTCCAATATGGGCCTAGATTCATAATTTCGTGAATTCTGGGGAATATGTCTCCACTCGTTTCATTACGAGGTGTGTAGATTGTTATCTCTCTTGGAAGAGTGAACCACCGAAAAAATTGTTCTCCCTCCGGAAGGCCAAAATCACGCTCTCCTATACAACCGCCTCTGGAGAAAGGTAGAGTCTTTTGCCACCAGTTGCGCTGTTCGATTCGCGTATGATCCATAGCTTGGAATCGAAAGAATTGCCAGTCGCCATCGGTCTTCAAACCGATCTTGTGTGGCCAGACTCCAAAAAGCTCGACCTCGCCGCTGCTTTCATAACCTGTAACCTTGATGGGTTCGAATTGATAGCTCTTCGTCTCCTCGATGATTTGTTTGAGCATACTTTGCCTCTTTAGACGTGATTTCTATTTTTGGGGTTCGTTAGGCAGGGTTGGCCGCAGCTCCTCGCCTTTATTGTTAGTCGGGTATTGCGCTCCTTCCTCTCCTAGCTGGCTTATGAGAGCCTGCATCATCACTCGCAATTGCCCCGGCTCATCATCAGCTAAGTTTTGCTTTTCGTATGGGTCGTTGCCTAGGTGGTAGAGCTCGTAGCGAGGCGTTAGCTCGCCTTCGCTTTGTGGCGTCAGTCTGTAGCGATAGATGACTTTCCAGTCACCTTTACGCAGACTGGTGAACCAGGGGCTACGATGGCTGTGTGGGAAGTGACACAGGAAGTGGTCGGGGCGCTTGGCATCGCTCTGGCCTGATAGTTGGGGTAGTAGGCTTACCCCATCGATAGTGTGGGTTGATGGGTTCTTGGCTTCAGCTGCTGCTAGGATGGTCGGGTACAGATCCATCACGGTGCCGATTTGGCTGCTATGGATGGCGCCTTTTTCTATAGTAAAGGGATTGCCATGACCGCTCTCGGCCCATCCTGCTATGAAGGGGACTCGCATACCACCCTCGTAGCAGGTGCCTTTTTTGCCACGTAGTGGGGCTGAGCTGCCGTGACCGTGGATCGTCTTCGCGGGTGCGTCGGAGCCATTGTCGCCGGTGAACAGGATCAGGGTATTCTCAGCGATGCCTTTGCTAGCGACATGATCCATCAAATCACCGAGCGATTTATCGATACCTTCGATCAAAGTGGCAAAGGCTTGAGTGTTTCTCGCTTGTTTGGAGTTGGCATAGTTAGCAGCGAACCGAGGATCCGAATTGAAGGGTGTGTGGACCGCGTAGTGCGACATATAGAGGAAGAACGGCTTTTCTTCCGCGATGCTATTATCGATGGCAGCCTTTGCCTCGAGGGTCAGTGCCTCAGATAAAAACGTATCGGTTTTGTGGTACTTTTCCAGCCCCGGCACAGCTCGCTTCTTGCGTTTGGGATTTAGATTTCCATAGGCGTCCTCTCCATAGTAACTCCCCGGCTGGCCAAAGGAGCATCCGGCGATGTTGGTGCCGAAACCTAAGGTGAGCGGGTCCTCTCCAGGATGGCCTATCGGAGCGAAATGGGCTTTGCCCACGAAGATCGTATCGTACCCCGAGCCCTGCAGCACTCGGGGTAGAGTCACATCAGCCTGCGTCAGCCCCTCCCAGCGCCAGCCCTCTGGTCCGGGATTTCGATTCTCCGGCGCGATAAACTGGGTCACATGGTGACGCGCCGAGTTCTGACCAGTCATGATCGACACTCGGGTAGGCGAGCACACGGACTGAGCATAAAACTGAGAGAATCTCATGCCCTGCTTCGCCAGCCGCTCCATATTCGGGGTGCGATACCACTCGTTGAGCGGTTGTGGGTCGGGTTGCCCATCCTCAGTGACTAGCATGGGCACAGAGGTGTCCATCAGCCCCATATCATCGACTAGAAAGAGGATGATGTTGGGGCGTTCGGTCGCAGCTGCTATCGATATGATGGAAGCGACTGTGATACTGAACCAGCGGGTAATGGTATTGAGTAGTTTCATCTGAGTTATCGTGTAGAGGCGGTTTTCCAACCGCCTTTTCGTTAGTTGAGCAAGGCGGTTGGAAAACCACCTCTACGTTTAGCTACTAAGCCGATTGATTAGTGAATACTAGTGTTAAGAATTTCGCAGGCAGGTGATTTTAACACTCACTCAGCAAGATGAAACAATTGTCACTAATGAACACTAATGGGTTGAGGCTGTGCCTCGCTATTGATTATTGCCGTTCGATCCTCCCAACCATTCCACTTCAGTGAAGTAAGCACCACCGGCCTCGTTATTCTCATCGTACAGCCAAGTCTCCAGCGTGGTCGGACCATTCGGTAGATTCAGATCAAAAGTGACTCCTCTAGTTCCCGCCCTCACTAGCTGCTCTTTCTCGATGCCTGCGATTCTTAGTTTAGCCTTTACCGCCTTGACCGGTTTATTTGCGATCTTTGGGAACTGCCTCAAGGTGATGCGATACCTACCCGCTCTAGTCACGTCGACATGCCATGGGCCTGTGATGCGTTTAAGCTGGTGGATCTCGCTAAAATTCCAGGGTGGATTACCCGTCTCTAGGTACCAGTCCTGAGAGCAAAGCGTGGTAGGGTTTACAGCGGGGTTGCCTATATCGAGAGCGACTGGTGTCATTCGTGGCGATACCGACTCCCAATACGTGTCATACAGACTGCGTAGCTCCGCCACTACCTGCGGGTGTCTATCCGCGAGGTTACGGTTTTGCATGGGGTCTGTGCTGATATCGAATAGCTTTTCGCCATCGAGTAGCCGCCAGTTATCTTTTACCACACATGAGGTCAGGAATGGTTTCGGCTGACTGGTAAAGCGGTTTCCGCCATGCAGCTGGGTGATGTAATGATCTCTCGGGGCTGGTGCATCTGCAGCATGCAACACATCTGCAAACGAAGAGCCATCGAGCATCAGGGTATCGGGAAGAGAAAATCCGCACAGCTCCGCCAAGGTGGGCAATACGTCGAGATGAGCGGCGAGCTGGGAGCGATCTTCGCCACCCACGATTTCCCCACCCGGCCAGTGAATAAAAAACGGTACTCGATGCCCACCCTCGTAGAGCGTCGATTTGACGCCGCGCACACCGGCATTGAAACCGCGGTAGTCGCCTTCCTCGAGTGCCTCGCGAGCGATACCTGCGGAAGTCCCATTATCAGTAAGAAAGATGAAAATGGTGTTTTCGGAAAGTTCCAGTGTGTTGAGTTTTTCACGCAGCAGACCGAGATTGTGATCGAGATTGGTGATCATACCGTAGAATTCGGCTCCACCTTTCCACTTTACCGTCTCTCGGTAGGGATCGGACCATTCTTTAGGCACCCGGTAGGGCGAGTGCGGGGCATTCAGCGCTAGGTAGAGAAAGAACGGTTTTTCCCGGTTTTCCTCGACAAATCGCATCGACTCAGCGAACCAGATATCGGTGGCGTATCCCTGGAACTTCTCGTAAACGCCGTTGCGTTCGTAGGTATCGTCGAACTGGTTGTTACCCCAGTAGTCGGGCGCCTGACCTATACCGCCGGCTTTGTGCCAGACGATGTCGTGAAAGCCCCTATCCTGCGGCCGGCAAGGCGCATTATCGCCGAGATGCCACTTGCCGATCATACCAGTGCGATAGCCAGCTTTGGCAAAATGAGTCGCCATGGTGATCTCGTCGTGATGCAAATTGCTGCGGCCGCTGGAGGTGCGGTAGGCTCCAGTCCGAGCTGGGTGCCGCCCCGTCATCAGAGCTGCGCGTGTCGGCGTGCAGAAAGGACTGACGTGAAAATTAGTCAGCCGAATCGACTCGGCATATAACTGGTCGAGATGTGGCGTCTTTAGCACTGGGTTTCCATGACAAGCGAGATCACCATAGCCCTGATCATCGGTCATGATCAGGATCACGTTGGGGCGAGGTGGCTCCGCCAGCGCTGCATGCACGAGCACTAAAGTAATAAACGCGGCGATAAAAGTTTTCATAGGTACGATAAGGTTGGGTTCTTATGGAGGTCTTTTGTGAATTCACCCATTACCTCGACATTAACTTGCTTTCAACTCGTCGCGCTGCGCCTGAATCTTTTCCTGAATAGAGCGGCCATGGAGGCCAATAACACCTTTACTGGATTGGTCGCAGCGTAGCCTTGCTCGAGTTGCTTAAGGTTTGAAATACCCTAGGCTTACTGGGCTTTCAGGTTTAATACTAGAGCATTAACATTTACAACACCTTTAACCATTATCAGTTTACCGCATGCGCGTGCTAGATTTGAGACAGCGATATTGTAAGACACTAAGGAATCAAGATAACAATTTTTAGCGTCTGTAACTCTTTGTGACTCGTCAATCAATAGTTGAACCTCAACTTTCGATAGGTGTTCTCCGAGCTCTTGGCTGCTTGAAATAGCTTGGACTTTATTTAGGGATTCTACTCTTTTATGCACGTCTTGATATGCAGTTAAGGCGTCGCGGTAAGCGACGATACACTCCAATATCACTGTATCGATAATTGTCTTGAGCTGGTAAGCCTGTTTGCGGAGGATCATTTCTTCACGAAGTAGATCAGAGGCTAGCTTTGTTTCATCTTGGGTGGGATCCACCGACATAATTTCCGATGCAAATTTAAGAAAAGGTTGAGGATTCTCGACTTTCGAAATCAGTTGTTTTAAAGATGACCGAAATTGCTCAAAACCCTGCCGAATCTCTGGCCTGTTGTGAAAGGCCTGTTGCAGCAAATCCTGCACATCCTCGGCAAGGAACGAATAAACAGGAATTGTGGTCGGTATTACTTCGAAGCCTTTTCCAATATAACTGTCTGGGTCACCGATTATCGTTTTAAGGCGATCTTCACTATTTCTGACGGCGCTGGTTTGTTTTTCCAGAAGGGAGTTAAGGTTGGCATCAGCAAGCGAAATCGAATCGAACTGCTTGCCCAAGCTTTCACGAATTTTTTCAAGATCAGCAATTTGCTTTTGATAAAGACTATGGATTGATCGGGTATTGTAAAGATTCCAATAGGCTCGATTTACCTCCTGAATATGAGCAGCTAGCTGTCGTATCGACTCATCCGATATCGTCTCAGCATCGTAACCGGGAATTGTGATTCGGGTTTGTTTGAATTTCAGGCCGGATGATGAAGGGAACGCTGTTGACACTCGGAATACTTCTTCATCGGTTTCTTCCAAACTGGAGCGACTGGATGAACTTTCCAGATACGCTTTGACCTGGCTGGAGCGTTTCAGTGTGCTTTGGTAAGCATCGAGTAGCGACAATTCTATTTGCTTATCCTCAGTGCGTTGAGGTTTTGCGACATCGAGCCAACTCTGTTGAAGCTCCTGTGCATCCTTTCTAATTTGTTCGAGCGCAACCGGTGTTAGGTCCGGCGGATGGATGTTTGCAATCTTTAGCTCGTAGTCGCGGTAGATTTGCTCAATCAACAGATTGATTTGTCGATTCGTTTTTTCTGCCTTCGCAGTATCGATATGATCCCAATTTTCGAGCGATTCCTGCTGTGCTATGGCCTGGTATCGAAAAGACGAAGGGGTAAGTGTAATGATAATAGCACTCAAAGCATAGCGGTATAATTGAGAAGAGCCAGCTACCTTCGTTAACATTTGTTTAATTTTCATTGCTATCTAGTTTGTTTGCAGGTGTATAGAAATCGTTAGTATTTTTTAGTCTACTAGCAAGCGCTGCAAAAATTCCTCCCGACTCACGGCGGGTTTAGGCCGGTCTTCTTCCCAGTATTGCAGATAGCACTCGACGCCAATTTCTTTACACGCCTCTAGCATGATCTCCCCAAAGATCGGGCTATGAATACCGTTGCTGGACTTGGTGGTCGGGTACTCGCGGTTCACATTGTAGAAGAGATGCAGAGGTGGGTCGTCTGCGCTCAGGTGGGTGATCGGCGAGCAGCGGGCGGACAACTCGCGATAGGTCTGGCAATTCTGCATAAGCTCCTCAGCCGTCTCAGCACCAAATGGCTTATAAGGCATGGGATTGCCAAAGGTCTTTTCGCCGATGCGCTCTTTGATCACAAACGGGTCCATCGTAGTCTGTGCTCCTGCTACCATAGCACCCACCACACGAGAGGAGTGATGCTCGACAGGATCGCTACTATCGGGATCGGCCACATCGTCGTGCAGGGCGACTAGGAGACTGGAGCAGCCTCCTGCTGAGCCACCGGATACGGCGATGCGCTGGGGATCGATATTCCACTCCTTTGCTTTAGAGCGTAGAAACTGGACCGCGCGTAGAGCGGAGTCGAGCATGGCGGGCTGCACGGCACCTTCGTTGACCAGTGGGTAGCTGATCGATTCGTGGTGATAGCCCTTCTTCAGATCCCGCGAATGAATGCTCTGATTCTTTTTACCGCCCATCCAGCCACCGCCGTGGATGTTTAGAAGGACTCCCAGCGGTCGATCGCTGTCGACTCGCCAGAAATTGATCAACTGCTTCGGATGATCGCCATACTTCACATCCTGGCGGGTAGGTGCAGCGTGGTTTTTTGGCAATTCCGCTGGGGTAGGAGTCGCAGACTGCCAGTCGATCTTGGCTTTCCAGTTTTCCGTGTCGACCCATACCGAGGCGTGCTCAAAGTCACGGGTGAACTCCCATTTATCGGGGCTGAGCCTGGTGTATTTACCCAAAGGCTTACCTAGAGGCCTATGGAACTCTGGGTAGCGCTCCAGTGGGCCAGTGTCCAAGTGCCATTCCCAGTTCCACTGGAACCACGAGTATGGCTGAGCTCCGATCAAATATAGAGCTAGGTAAAACTCCAACTGTTGTTTGGATAGCTCGGCAAATTCATCGCGTTTGGTGCGGACTCTACTGCCAGCATCGTCGGTCTCAGCGAGTGGGGTGCCAGGCTCGGGCTCAGCGCCAAATCGGTAGATACAGATTTTTCCCGCATCGGCGATTTTCTCCATCAGTTGCCAGTCTTGCAGCAGTCGTTCTTTGGTATGCGTGACGTCGCGCTTGTAGTGCTCGAACATGAAGGCATCCGATACGGCAAAGACTCTATCGATATGGGCGCCATTGTTTGCGACTAGTAGTTTATCAGGGCCTAGCCGGGCCTTTAGCTGCTCCATCATATCGGCCACACCATTTGCTGCTGCGCTGCGCTTGTCTTTGGGGCGCAGCCAGCCGAATCCATGCATCTGGTCGATCAATATGCCATCCGCATCGGCCTCGTGAACCAGGTTGGCGGCTGAGTTCACCCACCAGGCCCGCATCTCAGGGTTGAGCGAGTCGAGACAGTATTGGTTGCCACTCATCACGGGCTCCCCAGTTTCGGGATCGGCGATGAGATAGGACTTCAGCTTTGGATGCGCATCGATCTTCTCCGGCGTAAACATCTCGGTGTGTCGAGTGAATGGATAGGGTAGCGCTGAATTGAAATAGCCTAGCACTTTGACTCCGGGTGCAGCTTTTCTAAATGCCTTTGTCTCATGGACTAGACCTAATCCAGCACACCCGAGTGTCTGCTTACCATGTTGCTTTTCGATACAAACTAGCGTGGTCTCGCTGGATATCTTTTTGATCTGTTGATCATTCAAGAGATCGTCGTTATCCGCAAACATCGTCGTCACAGGCACCTTGTCCCATGAAAAATGCGGGTAGTGAGGCTTGGGGGTAAATGCCACACCGTTAGTCGTGGGGTACTGAGTTTTTGCCGATGGAGATGTCTTTGGCTGTGCTGAAATAGGCCGATGTGCCTTCTCCATCAGCTCTTCAGCTTTTTTGACTTGATCAGGATTTTCATGAGCTAGGTCCTTTGACTCGCCGATGTCGGAGCTGAGATCATATAGCTCGATGGGTAGCATTTTGCCCGATTGCTTATCTTTGTTCTGCACGGCCTTCCATTTACCAAAGCGAATCGATCTCCCGGTGTAGGAGTGATTGCCAGCGAGGATAAACTCGTGGTAAATAGAGTCGTGCTCTCGCTGCTTGCCCTTGCCCAGTAAGGTAGGTAAAAATGATAGACCATCCGATTGCTCAGGTGTGGGCTGGTTGACCAGTTCTGCCATGGTGGGCAGGACATCCCAAAAGGCAGAGATATGGTCGCTCGTCTCACCTGCTGCGATCTTGCCAGGCCAACGCGCTAGAAATGGTGACCGGATGCCGCCTTCGTAGAGGTCTCGCTTCAGGCCGCGTAATGGGCCATTGGAATCCCAAAAATCTGGCTTATGCCCGCCCTCGCGATGTGCACCATTATCACTAGCAAAGAGAATCAAGGTATCATCGTCGACTCCGAGCTCGACTAGCAGTTCTAGCATTTGTCCGATCTGATTATCGAAGTTCTCCATCATCCCAGCGAAACCTGCTACAGGATTTTGCACCGGTGGACAGGGCTCCCCAGCAGGGGCTCCGTATTTGGCGGTGATGCGATCGAACTGGGGATACACCTTGCGCCATTTGTCGTGTAGCTCCTCGGGCGCATGCATCGCAGCATGAGGCACGGCTGTGGGGATGTAGCAGAAAAAGGGCTGCTGGGACTGGGCGCTTTCTTTGATAAAGTCGAAGGCATCGGCCATGATCAGATCGTGTATGTAGGTGCCCTCCTCCAGCGGTGTCTCTATGCCATCACGCACGATACTGCTAGGGTAATAGGTATGGGCGATTCCTTGGCTTTTCCAGCCAGAGAAATGATCGAAACCATGGCTAAGCGGATTGGGCGCACCATCTTCATGAGTATAGCCCAGCCCCCACTTGCCGTAGGCACCTGTGGTGTAGCCCGCATTTTTGAAAAGGCGCGGCAGGCAAATCATATCGGGATCGAGTGCCGCGCCGTTTTCGCTACCATTGCCCCGGCAATGAACGTGCCCTGGATGCTGACCAGTCATCAGCACGGCTCGCGATGGTGAGCAGACTGTGTTGCCCGAGTAGTGATCGGTGAAACGCATCCCTTCGCTAGCGAGCCGGTCGATATGGGGCGTTCGCAGTTTCTGCTGTCCATAGCAGCCCAGGTCGCCATAGCCGAGATCGTCGGCGAGTACGTAGATGACATTGGGTTTTTGCGTAGGTTCGTGATCACCTATGGTGTGTTCGTAGGTTACTGGGCGACTGCGCCCTGCATCGAGCAGTCTCTGGAGTTCGGCTTGCATCCTCTTCAGCACTGCGGGCTTTGTCGTAGCTAGATTTTTAGCCTCTGCAGGGTCGGTGGCCAGATCATAGAGCCCGTAGCGATACTCAGGGGTAGCGTAGTCAGGGTGATCCCGAGGTGGGGACTTCCGCATCGAGGCAGGATCGGCAAACATCCGCTGCAGCTTCCAATCCCCCTTGCGGAATCCCATGGGACTATCAGGCCCCTGGCGTCCATTATCCTGCTGGATCAGGTAACTGCGGCCTTTGGCATCGGTATGCCCGAGCAGAGCGCCCATCACATCGAGACTATCGAGACAGCCATCTTTGGGGATATCGATATCTAGGTAGCTAGCTAGACTGGCTGCCAGATCAATGGTGCAGACTACCTCCTCGGATATACCTGGCTCGATGGTTCCCGGCCAGTAGGTGATAAACGGGGTGCGGGTGCCGCCTTCCTGAATTCTATACTTACCCCCAGAGTAGGATCCAGCAGGCTGGTGATCGTGTAGCTTCTCCACTGCGCCGTCTTTATAGCCATCGTCGAGTACTGAGCCATTGTCCGAGCAGAAAAGTATCAGTGTATCCTCGGCGAGTCCTTCTGCCTCTAAATGATCGACGATCTCGCCGACGCACCAGTCCAGCTGCACGATGGCATCGCCACGGAAGCCAGTCCTTGATTTCCCATGGAATCTCTCATGCGGCATGCGAGGCACGTGTAGATCATGCGAGGCAAAGAAGAGGAAAAACGGAGTGTCCTTCTGCTGGGTGATCCACTCTTTGGATTTCTCGACCCATTTATCGGCCAGATCTTCGTCGCGAAAGCGGGCGGCGTGGCCACCGGTATAAAATCCGATCCTGCTGATGCCATTGTGTATGGTCGAGTTGTGGCCATGGCTCCAGTCCATCTTTAGAGTGTCACGGTGGCTGATACCCGTTTTATGATCATCGCTAGGCTTGTGATGCCCCACCCACAGAGGATCACTGGGGTCGAGATTCAGCACGCGATGATTTTCCACGTATACCTGAGGCACGCGGTCATTCGTCGTTGGTAACAGAAAGGAGTAGTCAAAGCCGATCTCCAGCGGCCCAGGCTTCAGGTCGCCATTCCAGTCTGGGCCTTTGCCGGGAGCACCGAGACCCAGGTGCCATTTGCCCACCACTGCGGTCTGGTAACCAGCCTGCTGCAGTAGGCTAGGCAGGGTCTCGGTGCCCGGCTGTATTAGCGAGGGGGAATTCGGTCCTGCGATGCCGGTGCCTGGTTTGCGAAACGCATAGGTACCGGTGAGAAAAGAGTAGCGTGTCGGCGTGCAAGTCGCTGCCGAGCAGTAACCACTGGTGAAACGCAGCCCCTGAGCCGCGAGCTGATCGATCCGCGGTGTCGCGATGTTCTCCGGCTTAGCCCCATAGCAGCCCACATCGCCATAGCCCAGATCATCCGCCATGATCACGATGACGTTAGGTTTCGCAGCATCGCGATCTTGGCCGCTAGCTGACACAGCTGCCAGCAGCGATAGAAAAGCCAACGCTGAGATGCGGCACAAAGAGGCGATAGAACTGAATAGGGTCCGAGTCATAGGAGTAAAAGGCATGAAGTCTCTTGCCTGAGACACGGTAATGTCTGGAGGGGCATAAGGGTGCACCGGAATTTTTGAAAATCTTATGTCTCGGACCAGGCATCAGCCCATGTGGTCTCCTTTGTGACAAAGGAATGGGGACAAAGGAATCTCTATTCTCTTGTCCGATCCATCAGACAAGAGCCCCCGTGAATCCAGCTAAATCCAGCTAGCGCTCCGGAGCTTTAGCGTAGGAGGATCGGCCTCTAGGCTATCCATGCCAATAGCACCCTTCGAGCCAACCCGATCCGCGTTCATCAGTGTCCATCCGTGGTCGTAAATCTCACCGCATAAGCACCCCTAGTCTCCTCCTCCACTCCCTTCAGAGCCCAAAGACGTACCCGTCTGCGAAGGGGTGCACCACCAGGGCATGCACATGACTCGGACACTCTGATATTTCACCCAGAATCTACCTGGCACCGTTTACACTTGGCCGCCTGATAGGCAACCTACTCTCTGGTCTAGTCTATCTGTGGCACAAGCTACAGGCCTGTCCATGGGTAAGCGCCAGTTTTGTGCTGGCGGCCTTTGCCTTGACATGGCTGTTGCCTAGGCGAGATCTGGCTACGCAGTATGTCGTGCCTGTGCTTATAGCTTATGGAGGTATTTTATGATTGCCTCCATCCTGCGAATTTAGAATGCTGAGGCATGCCCATATTGCGCCCTCTCTGTATTCTTTTCCTGGCGATCTGCGCCAGCTCCCTCATTGCTAGAAATGATGCCTGGAACAAGGCCCAACAATTTTCCCGCAGTGAAATGTTTGAAAAAGCCGAACCGATTTTCCAGTCGATTAAGGTTCAAGCTCTCGACGATGGCGAGAATATCGAGGCCGCAGTGGCTCTAATATGCGAAATCCTCGCTGCAGCGGGCGAGGGCGGGGAGGATGCTCATCAGGTGATCGAACGGCTAGAGAGCGAACGCTCGCAATGGGCAAACGAAGCGCAGCCCATCTTCCGTGCTATTCTGGCGCTTTGGTATTGGCAGCACCTGGAAGATAATCAGTATGAGTACTTTAATCGATCTCGCATCGATAGCTTGCAGGACTCTAGCTTTCTGCACTGGGATGCGAGCCGTATGCTATCAGAGATTGCGAATCACTTCGAAGCCGCATTGGCAGAGGAAGCGACGCTTCTGAAGATGGATGGTGAATCCACACCAGGCTTGGAGCACCTTCTTTTCAATCGCCTCAGTCTATATGAGTCGATCGCAAATTCGGCGATAGACTTTTATTACTTTGCTGACTCGTGGGAGCCAAGCGCATCCAGGTTCACCATTGGTATCGATTCTCCTGCCTTTGAATCCAGCGAAGTCTTCACCAATTGGTCCATAAAAAGTGAAGAAGGAGCTGTCGAAAGCTACCTAAGCCGCGCACTGGTTTTGTATCAGAAACTCGAGCGCATACGAAGCAAAGAAAAACCGGACTCATGGCTCGCTGGAACCGAGCTAAAAAGACTTACGTTTGCGTACAAAAAATTAAACGCATCGCCCGCGAAAAAACGAAATAAACTCATCTCTGCATTACAGAAATTCATCGAACGATCTGCCGGATCGCCCGCTCACGTAGATCGTGCCTATTCGATTTGGGCGCGAGAACTAATCGATATCGAAGAACCCAAAAAATTACTCTCGTTCGCTGAGAAACACGGTTGCGAGGAGGTGGCTGAGTATTTAAAGGCACCTGTAGCTGAGGTGGTAGCGGAAAAGTACTGGACTCCGCAGAGCACGATAGATGTCAAATACCGAAATACTGAAAAAATCTTTTTTCGAGTCTACTCATTTAATTATCAGGAGCAAATCTTAAGCAGTGATAATATCGGCCCATTTGGAGGCTTTTCATTGAGCCCGAGTGCTGAACAGCAACTTAAATTGGTTGCCACTGAACCTATTCTAAAATGGGAGGAGAAACTACCCGAAACGCCCGATTACAAAACCGAGACTGTGACTCTGCCAATCCCAGACGACCTAACCTTTGGTGGTTATTACCTCATTTCTAGCTTCAGCGAGGATTTCGAAGATCTAGAGGACTTTGAACTCGATACAATCTTCTACAGCGATTTAGCCATCATCACAAAAGAACTCGATGGCGACGGATTTATCCATGTAGGTGTATTGGATGCTGAATCTGGCGAGCCAGTCTCAGGAGCAAGAGTGTATGAATACCAGCTGGATTACGATAAGCAAATGACCAAGGAGGGAGAGTACCTGACTAGCGACGAAGGCTGGGCTGTCGTGTCGACTGATGATAATGGCGACGACCGATTCTTTTTAGCCACTCACGACGGAAAGCAAATTGGAACATTCGAGGGAGCTGGAAACCGCGAATACTCAAGGGACGATGGGTGGAAGCAAGCCTACTTGTACACCGATCGTAAGATTTACCGACCTGGAGACACGATTCACTTCAAAGGCATTTTGACTCACAAATCTTTCGTAGAAGGCAAGTATTCGACCATTGAGAATGAGCACGTCACCGTTCGTATCGAAGATCGTAACTCAACCAAAGTAGACAGCTTGGAAGTGACAACAAATAAGTTTGGGAGTTTTAGCGGAAGTTTTGTCGCACCACACGGAAAAGCCGGAGGCAGGATGACGATCGATACAGGCTTTGTCGGCGAGACCGAGATCTATGTGGAAGAATTTAAAGCGCCCAACATACGCGTGGAACTTGCGCCTCCGCCAGCAGGAGTGGTCGGAGATATCATCGAGCTGTCTGGCAATGTGAGCACTTACACGGGTGCCAAGGTGGGCGATGCCCAGGTGAGGTATACGATCTCTCGCGAGACAGATTTCCCCTCGTGGATATACCGTTCGCCATGGAGTTGGTTTGTCCATTTCTACAGTCGGTCTGCCGAAGAGATCTCCTCAGGCACTGTGTATAGTGATGCTGCCGGCAATTTCTCTTTTTGGCTGGCCGCTCTGGGCGACCCTACAATAGACAAAGAAACGAATCCTATTTTCAAGTATTCGGTGGATCTGACTGTGATCGACCCTACGGGAGAAACCATTTCGGCTAGTCAGACGGTGAAAGTAAGTTACTCCGATTTGGTGGCCGACTTATCTCTAGATAGATGGCAAGAAAAGGGCCAGCCAGTAGTCATCCATGTATCGACCACCACTCAGAATGGTGTAAAGGCTGCTTCCGAAGGGAGGGTAACGATCTATTCCCTAAACCAACCCGATAAAGTACATCGCAAACCACTGAACGAAAGTGGTAGTTTACATTCTGCTAACCGTGATGATAGCTACCCCAGCACCAGCGGTTGGGCGCTAGGAAAAGTGGTAGCGGAACAGCCATATCAGAATAGTGAAAGGGAGTCTGCAGCGGTCTCCTTCGATCTAAATCCAGGTATCTATCGTGCTAAGCTCGAAACAGTAGATAAGGCGGGCTGCGTAGTAGAGGCATGGCATCCGGTACAAGTCATCGATCCCACATCGGATCAATTTGATGATAAGGTTCCGTTTAGCTTTTTGGTGCGTTCGGATGAGGTACAACCCGGCGACTCATGGCAAGGGGTGTGGAGTTCAGGCTATAGCGAAGCAAGGGCGTTTGTGGAAATTATTCACCGAGGGCGGATTATTGATTCTTTCTGGACCGAACGCGGAGTGACTCAGCAAGTGATCGATATACCGATAGCAGAGAAGCACTTAGGCGGGCTTTTTGCCAATGTCTATATGGTCCGCGAGAATCGGCTCTACACAGCTTTTAATCAGATCTCGGTACCATGGAATAATAAAAAGTTGTCAATAAAATGGACTAGGCAGCGGTCTAAGCTAAAGCCGAAAGATGAGGTGACATGGACGGCTCATATCTCTGGCCCTGGTGCCGAGACCGTGGTAGCAGAGATGGTAGCTACCTTGTATGATGAATCTTTGGAAGCATTGGTCCCCCACCGATGGCAGCCTTTCGATTTCTATGAGGATAGGGCTACTACGGTGGGGCGGTCCAATCACCGCCTATCCTTAGCAGGTAGATGGTATTCTCGCCCCGACAATAGATTTTACCTCAATGATTATCATTTTGGGATGCATCCACGTGGATTTAGCTATAAGAAAGGCGGCTATCCAGTCGGGCTCGATTCTCATTTGGGCTTCGGTTTTGCAGCAGGCGGAGTGGATCGCTTTGCCCCAGCGGACCATGAAATGCAAGGGCGTCAGTCCAAAGGGCTGGATTTCAGCGGTGTCAAAATACGTAAAGATCTGTCGCACACAGCGATGTTCCTCCCTCATGTCGAATCGCAGACGAATGGCTCGGTGACTCTCTCGTTTACCATGCCTGAGACGCTTACTTCGTGGAAGTTCTTTGGCTTTGCCCACGATACGGAAATGAGATCAAGTTTTCTAGAGGGTAGCGCTGTATCCGCGCTCGATGTGATGATCCAGCCTCACCCACCCCGATTCCTGCGCGAGGGCGATGAGTTAGTCTTCACCGCCAAGGTAATCAATCAGTCAGATCGAGAGCAAAAGGGCCATGCATCGCTAGCTCTGACCGAACTGGTTTCCGAAAAAAATGCCGACCAGGCCCTGGCAAATCTAAACCCCATCCAAGCCTTCACCGTACCTGCAGGCGAGAGCCGGACATTCTCGTGGCCTCTGAAAGTATCCGTAGGCCAAGCAACGCTAAAGTACCAAGCCATGGTGAAGACGGAAGAATTCTCCGATGGAGAGGAAGGCTACCTACCAGTGCTGTCGAAACGCACTTTGGTGACCGATTCTCAGCCTCTCTCGATACGAGGCGAGGGCATGAAGAACTTCGAGTTTGCTAATCTGCTCGACGCGGGCAGTAGCGATACACTTGAGCATCACCAGCTAAAGGTGGAAGCGGTGTCCAATCCTGCGTGGCTAGCTGTGCTCTCGTTGCCATACTTGAGTGAATACCCACACGAATGTTCGGAGCAGTTATTCAGTCGGTACTATGCAAATCGGCTTGCCAGCTATATCGCAAGATCGAATCCAGTGATTCAGGAAATGTACATGGAGTGGCAGGGCGACTCCTCCATCGATGAGGATCCTTTTGGGGGTGCGGCGTCCGATGCTAACACTTCAGAGAGCTACAGATCGAGCGCTCCGCCTGATCCGATCTCGGTTTCTGTAGATCAGCTGCAGAGTCCGCTAGAACGCAACGAGCATCTAAAACAAATCCTACTCGAGGAAACGCCATGGGTATTAGCTGCACAGCGAGAATCTGCAGGGCGCAACCGGATCGACTATCTATTCGATGTGAACCGAATCGGTTCAGAAATGAACAGTGCTTTTGATAAGCTTAAGAAAAATCAATATAGCAATGGCTCGTTTCCCTGGTTTTCGGGTGGTCCACCGAATGAGGTGATCACCCTATATATAGCCTCGGGATTCGCTAGGCTCAGGCATATAGGTTTAGAAGATATTGATATGGATGTGGCAACCAATTCCGTAATCTGGATCGATAAGCAATGGATCATGCTGCATCAAGAATCCCAGTATACTAAAAAACCCATAAAACTGAGTGAAACTCTATGCCTATATCTCTACACCCGCAGCTTCTTTCAT
The DNA here is from genome assembly GCA_020630975.1 of Verrucomicrobiota bacterium. Taxonomy (GTDB): domain Bacteria; phylum Verrucomicrobiota; class Verrucomicrobiia; order Verrucomicrobiales; family DEV007; genus Arctic95D-9. The sequence goes on along the minus strand of JAHDID010000090.1, from coordinate 3,917 downwards.
GGAGAGCTGGAGGTGGGAGAAAAGTTGCAAGCTGTATTCGATCATGTTCACCAATTCGCAAAAAGCGGACACTGGAGAAGTCTGTCTAGGCTAGCTCAGGGCCACCTGGCCATGGCTATACATCGGATGATGCCAGATTCTCCAGTACCAGCAGCAGTGGTGAAACATCTGCGCAGTACAGCTATCTCTAGCGAAGAAATGGGTATGCACTGGCCGCAGTCACGTAGCTCATACTGGCATCGCTGGAGCCATGCGCCTATCGAGACACAGGCAGTAATGATCGAGCTTTTCCAGGAAGTGACGCAAGATGACCAGGCTGTTGAGGAGTGTCGCATCTGGCTAATGAAGCAGCGGCAGACAAACTCATGGAAGACCACCAAAGCCACCTGCGATGCCATCTACGCTCTACTGGGAAATAATACCGAGATACTGGAGTCTGATAAGACAGCCGAGATATCCCTAGGTGGCGTAGCGATCGAGCCCCGACCGGATGAGGTGACCAATGGGCTGGGGCATTATCTGCATACAATACCTGCCGATGCTGTATCGGCTGAGATGGGTGATATATCGATAAGCAAGACAAGCGATGGCGTAGCCTGGGGCTCCGTGAGCTGGCAGTACTTCGAGGATGTCAACCAAGTCAAAGCTGGGCAGCAGGATGGACTGACGCTAAAGAAAACTCTATATCGACGCAAGGGACACGGTCACGATACATCTGCTATAGAAGTTATTAAGCCTGGCGAAAATATAGACCTGGGAGACGAATTAGTCACCAGGATCGAGCTAACTGCCGATCGCGACTTTGAGTACGTTCATCTGAAAGATCAGCGAGGCAGCGGCTGCGAGCCGGTGAATGTGCTATCGGGATATAAGTATAAAAACAGTCTATGGTACTATGAGTCCACCAAAGACACTGCTAGCCACTTCTTTATCGACTATTTACCTAGAGGATCCTACGTTTTCGAATACCCAGCCAAGGTCGTCCATAAAGGCACTTACCAGAGCGGTATAGCGGCTATCCAGTGCATGTATGCACCAGACTTCAATGCACACTCGGCGAGCGCACCTATCTATGTGGAGTAAGGTTCGTAGATTTGAGCCGACTATTCTCTCCGATACTATCCTTCAGCTTGGCTATGGGTTGGATTGATAGGAATTTGCTTTTTCAAGGGCGATCTGCTTGATCCGTCGGTGCGGTGGGTTGGATGGGGTTAATATTCGGGTTCAGGTTAAATTTTCTGACATTTTACAAAAATATTCTCTTCTATCCATTTATCCAGTATCTAGGGTGCCCAAGTTCCCGCGAGCGACCTGTTCGCCTGGACTCACTGCTAGGAAGCCCAATTGAATTGGGTGCACAAGAATGAATAGGGTACGCTCTCACTAGTGTTGACATAAGGAGCCAGAATTTTCAACCTCCAGGACTGATGCGATGATCTCACTGAGCGCAGTGCGACCATCTGTGAGTTCGGTTTGGTTGTGCATTGCGCTGTAGCGGGAGGTTCGTTCGATGGTTTTGGGGTCATATGTTTTGGGGTCAGGTGTAATTTTCTGACAATTAAAAAAATGGTTTTAATTATCCAGTATCTAGGGTGCTCAAGTTCCCGCGAGCGACCTGTTCGCCTAGACTCACTGCTAGGAAGCCCAATTGAATAGGGTACGCTCCAGCGTGAATAGGGTACATTGTGGAGACAATGCTGTGCGTTGAGTAGTGTAGGCAAGGAAATGAGGTTTCCTGCTGTTTGCAATGTCCACGATTGTACAGTTGGGGTAGTCGAACGGCAAGGATGTCTTGGCTCCTTGGGATTTTTTGAAGCCTTCTCAACAGAATGCCGACGGGGACGTCGGCGGTCCCGGGCTACCTGGGGCCTTCGGCTGACCAGAGCGCGCTGGGTTTGCCGGTTTCTACGAGGTCTTGGATTTCTTGCTGGGAGAGGGCTCGCTTCCAGATGGCGAATTCGTCGATCTTGCCGCGTAGACTGCGGACTGGATCGCGGTCGGTGGTGGCATCGTTTAGCCAGGCGCCGATGCGGCCGAGGCCGGGGTGGGTGGATATGGATTTCGTGATCGGCTGCCAGCCGGCTAGCTCGCCGTTTAGGTAGACTTTGGTCTTGGCCTCTGCTTGTGAAATGACTCCTGCTACATGAATCCAGCGATTCGTGGGGACGGCTCTTTCAAATCTGGGTAGCTGGCCTGGTGATAAGCCATGGCCGCCGATGCGCATCGATCCGCTGCGGTGTATCTGCCAATGGATATCGGAATGCTGCCAGCCGTTGGAGTTGAAGATGGCGCTATGGCTATGCTCGTAGTGGTCAATCTTCATCCAAGCGGCGAAGCTGATGTCTCTATACTCGCCGGGGATATCGATCTCTACATAGTCGGTGTCGCGGTCGAAGAGGAGGGCTTTTTTTCCAGGCCAGCGGCCGGTCACCCAGCGGGCGCCGTGGATCTGCCCGTCGCTCACTGCGGGGTTTGGTGCTCGATTGTTGAGCACCTCTGAGTGGGTGAATGGGTAGTAAGCGATCAAGTCGGGATCGTCGTGGCCAAAGCGATCGCTCTGCTGCTGCCAGCGGAGGTAGCCTATCTGGTCGGCGGTGGGATAGCGCTGCGGATCGGGCGCGCCTATATCTGCGGGAGCGCCATCGCTAAACTGGATCGACTGCCCCTCGGTGATGGAAGAGATGATGGTGTCTGAGTCTGGCCTTTTGGCATCGACCTGCCCATCGAATACATGCAACTCGCTGGTGCCGGTGCGCTGATCGACGGAAAGGGCAAACTCGGTACCGAGGTCTTGGTAGTCGATCTGTGGAGCGGTCACGGTGAAGCCCTCGGCCGAGGGCGGGATGATAGCGCGTAGGTCGCCGCTCAGCAGCTCCATGTGAAATGCATCGTGAAGCTGAAAGACCGCAGGCGAGCGCATGACGAGATCGGCACCATTGTCTAGACGCAGATGAATGACTCCGGTCTCTAGCCGGTACTCTCCCGCATCGAATCGATCGGCACGAGGGCCGAATCCGCTAGTAAATACCACCTCGGAGCCATCGATCAATCGACCGACACCAGGATCGGCTACATGCGTATGGATGTGAGCTGTCGACCCGGTAGATGGCTGAAAAGATCGGGCCACGATCAGCAGGAGTAGTGCGATAGCTATAGCCCAGGGCAATAGGGCAAACCAATTGCGCTGATGGTAGGAGGTGGCACTGGTCGGTGCCTGCCTGCTACTGGTCGCCGCGTGTGCCAGATGCTCCTCGATAGCAGCGCCTAGCATGAAATGATCTAGAAATGCCTGCTGCCTGGTCGTGTCGGTAGCGATCTCTGCGAGTAGTAGCTCCCGCTCGGTGTCGGAGAGGTCTCCCTCCTCTAGCCGGATCAGCATCTCGTGGAAAGTGGCGCTATCCATAGTCGACTCCTTTCATCTTGGTTTGGATACAGCTTAGTAATGCTTCATGGATCTTGCCCAGCGCCTTGTAGACCGCCCGGCGCGATCGATTGCGCTGCTCGGCTATCTCGACCACCGAGTAGCCGAAGTGATAGCGGCTCTGCAATAAGTCGCGCTTGTCCCCGGGTAGTCTGCCTAGGCAGTAGTCCAGTGCATCGATACGTTCGTCTTGTTTGTCGGCATTTTCTGCTGCGGTGTCCATCAGACCGGTGAGCACATCCTCCGCCATCGGTAGCAGCAGGCGCTTCTGTTTGCGCCGCCAATTCATGACCTGCAGTCGAGCTACCTGGTACGACCATGCCGAAAAGCTGGTGCCCTCCTGAAAGGTATCGAACCGCCGCCACAGAATGGCATAGACATCCTGCGAGACATCGTCGGCCGCATGGCGATCCTGCACCAGTGCGTAGATGAATGCGTATAGCCTGCGCTGGTGAGTCGCCATGTGGCGCGAAAACCGCTCGCGGGAGTCGGGTTC
>JAHDID010000145.1 GCA_020630975.1 Verrucomicrobiota bacterium | reverse complement strand
GTGATCGATGACGAGGCGCCGGCTCCTGCGCAGAGCTCGGGGGCGGTGGATGCGACTGTTGATGGTGGGGCCATGCCTGCGAGTTCATCGGACGATGATTTGATCGCGGCACAGGGCAATATCTAAATAGCTGAGACTGTTATTGGCTAGGATGAGGAAAGCCAGTCTAGCTGGACACAGCGGATGAGTAGAAGACTCATTGCCCTAGGGTGATGGATACTCGCCGCTTGTGTTCAGTTTTGATTGGTATTCGAGTGGCTGAATAATCGAACCTATTATGCACAGGAAACGGATGGGTAATAATTTTTACTAATTGTTATTTTTATATTTATTCAATGCTTGGGTGTGATATATTTTAATAATTCTTAGATATCTCTTACCCCCAAGACGAATGACAGACCCAAGCGCTGACGCACCATATGCAGGTAGTTCTAAGGATATTAGTGGTCAATACGTTGGGAGAACCGATGAATCTGTTGAACCAGTAAAGCTATCCACGAGTGAGCAGGTTGTTAGTCTGGTAGTGACTCACGAAAGTGGTGAGGTTGCAGTGATCAAGGATTTATCGCTGTCGTTGGATAAGGTAGAACTAGGCTGCTTTCAGGTCGCTAATCTAGGCGAAATTATCGTGGCAGCTAGAGATGGATCAGGCTTAGAAGGAGGCGCTCCGAGTCTAGATGAAGATTTACAAAATTATCGAAATTCATTATCCGTGATACTGGCCTCAGGTGCTATGCCCGCATCGGTGGCGATCGATCTAGTGGCTGAAACGATCGCTTTTGACTTGCAAGGAGTCTCTGGCAATCAAAGTGATCATGACCTGACAGGTCTAGCCAAAGGTGATGCCCTTCTAGGAGTGGGTGAGGAAGAGATAGACCCTTCTGCAGTAATAGAAAACGATAGAGAGCCTACTCTATCAGACATGGCAGAAGTCGATAGACTGAGTCATAGCGATTTGGGCTACGAGGAAGTGTGGTCTGGGAATGCCAGCAGTCAATACGGGAAGTTTGAGATCGATGCTGCCTCTGGGGAGTGGCAATACACGCTTTTTCCAGGCATTAGACAGATCATTCTCTCTGACACCCATGATAGTGAGAGTCTGGCACCCAGTAGTTCCGTCCTAGACTGGCAGATCGGTGGTTTTGATGAGAGCGATGGTGCTGATGGGTTAGCTGCATCGCCAGTAGGTCAAGATATTGTCCGAGAGGTCAATGAACAGGTGAAAGAAGGGCACTACCGAATAACAATGGATGTCGAGGTAGCAGCTGATACTTCTTTTCCCCGTATTGCACCTGAAATGTATTTGAGTGGCGGTGATCTGCTGGAGAGTAATCGAGTATCGCCTACAAATACCTTTAAATTAGAGACTCCCAGCGGAGATTGGAATACTTACGTTTTTGATTTTGCCGTGTCGCGAGAGGCTCATGCCTCTATTCTTGGAAGGAATTTGAGGGTTGAGATGTTGAACTCACGTATCTACCGGCAGTTTTTCGACAGTATCAATTTTTTCGACACGACGGTTGATAACCTGAGCTATGGCGAGTCTATCGTGGATCAGTTCGCCATCAAGGTTACGGATGCCGAGGGAAATTCTGAGTCGGACACCGTTTCAATCACGATTAATGGCACGGATGGTGATCCAGAAGTCCTAGTCGATTCAGATTCTGGCAGTGTGAATCTAGAGCAGTATGTATCGCCTGTAGATTCGCATAGGATAGAGGCTGTCGAGGATATTGACCTCGGGGTCCAGGCTATAGGATCGAGCCCAGTAGATGGGCATATGGTGGATGCAAATGGTGTGCCTATCGTTGCAAAGGCCATTAGCGGAGGTGAGATTTTTCATGGCGGTATCGATAGTACTTCGATTAGCCCCGAGTTTAGTGCTGCAGGAGCGGTAGTGCTTTCTGAGGAAGGTCATGGAGCGACTCTTTGGAATGAAATCATAGCTCAACCAGGAGACCTAGGCTTGGGTGTCTTTTCCTTAGATAGCTTGGGCAATTGGACTTTTGCCATCGATGATTCCCAGTCAGAGATGAGTGGAGCGAAAACTGCGGGAGAAATAATCGATACCATTTCGATTTCGGGTACTGACAGCTTTGGCAATGTCAGGACTCAAGAGATCGAGGTGATGGCGATGCCGCAGCAGAGTGAGCTTGACTTATCGCACAGGGATGGTGCCAATGCGGGAGACCTGACCAATGACGTTGTCAACGGGGTCATCGAAGCGATGGGATTGTTCGAAGTGCCTTATTCTATAGATTCCCAGCTTGGAGACTATGAGGACGTACCAGGGATCACTGACTTCCAGGAGTCTGCGTCTCTTTTCGATTTCAGGGATTTGATCGAAATGGCAGATCAGCCGATTGAGATTGTGACGGATGATGACATAACCTTCATCATCGATGAGGGGCAAACTTCACCATCATCCGGTAGACTTAGCGATACCAACACACTTTTGCCACCACAGCTAAGCTTGTCTGAAGAGGAAATCATCGCGGCTCAGGTTGGTATATAAGTGGGATATGGCCATGAATTTCACTCCAGCCACGGTGTGAAAAATTTTTCTTTATTCACAAATCACTGATTTAGAGCGGGTTACTTAGTTTGTTGTGACTATGATTAAAATATTAATTTTAATCATAGTAAAATATCTTAAAATAATAATAATTTCCTAAAAACCCTATTTTTTCAAACCCCGCTAACTATGACAAATCTGATTGTCGTCGCTTCCGCCGACGGTACCCCCACGCAGAATGAAGTACAGGATGGACTGGCCCTAGAGATCCAGCCTGGAGAGCTCATCTTCCTCGTAGACTCAGAAGGAAATCCTTCTGAAGCAGAGCTCACACAAGAAGGTGATAACTTAGTGATCACCTATCCCAATGGCGAAACCGTCGTAGTGGAGGGCTATTTCCAGGCAATGGAGGGGCTCGAGCTCGAAGGGATAGAGGTGAACACTTTGAATGGGCAGATCCTGCCTCTAGGTAGCCCTATCGAGGTTTCGCTTAAGCCTAACGCACAACCCACAGAGGCAGTGCCTGGCGACGGTAGTAGCGATGGCGGCGCTGGCTCGGCAGAAGGCGTCGTCGATGGCGGGGCTGGGGCGACTGGTAACAGTAGTTTTTCCCTGATTCGCTCGTCTGATATTGGTGGTAGTAGTGGTGCAGGTAGCGCGCCTCCTTCTCCATCCAGTGGAGCGCCAGCTACAGGTGGCGGTGGTGGCGACGCGGCACCAGTCAATCAGCCTCCGTTAGTTGTGGATGATGCCGGAGCCTCTCCAGACGAAACCACAGTGGTGACTCTCGATCTATTGGCAAACGACTCCGATCCCGAGAATGAAACTATCAGACTAGCGAAGATCAATGGTGGGCCCGCAGCAGTGGGCCAGACAATCACTCTACCTAGCGGGGCTGAGGTCACTGTGGGAATCAACGGTCAGGTGGAGTACGATCCTCTTTTCAGTTTCACTTACCTATCAGAAGGCGAGTCAGCTACCGACACGTTTGAATACACGATCACCGATCTTTCCGGCAATGAAGCGACCGCGACTGCGACGGTAAGCCTAGAAGGAAGCAATTTATTGGTCGTCACTGATGGCCGTGAAGTGGTCGCTGCCCT
>JAHDID010000089.1 GCA_020630975.1 Verrucomicrobiota bacterium | reverse complement strand
CGAGCTAAGCTGGATACCGATGCCTGGACGGCTACTTTCGAGGTGCCACAGTGGGATGCGACCCAGAGCCACGACTATGAGGCGACTTACACAGAGACATTTCGTGATGGTACGAGTCGAGAGAGTGGCTGGCAGGGGACCATCCGGGCGAATCCAGCCGGGCCACTGCGGCTAGTGGCATTGACCTGTCAGAATGACTATGGATTTCCCTACGAGCCGGTAGCTACTAGCCTGCGGAAGCTCGATCCGGATATGCTGTATTTCTCAGGGGATCAGCTATACGAGAGTCACGGTGGCTTTGGTGTGATCCGTGAGCCTGCTGAGCCAGCCATTCTCAACTATCTGCGCAAGTTTTACCAATTTGCCTGGGCTTTCCGCGAGGCGATGGCGGTGGCACCTACGGTATGTCTGCCTGATGATCATGATGTTTTTCAGGGGAATATCTGGGGCGAGGCAGGCAAGCCGATGGACAAGGAGAAAGGGACCTCGTCGAATGGCGGCTACATCCAGCCGGCACGTATGGTGCGAGCAGTCCATCTGACCAATTGTGGGCATCACCCAGCTCCGTACGATCCGGCTCCTGTAGAGCAGGATATCAGCGTGTATTATGGCGACTTAGTCTATGGGGATGTGTCCTTTGCGATCATAGCAGATCGCCAGTGGAAGAGTGGGCCGCAGCATGTCGATACCGGCGAAGGCCGGGCGGATCATGTCTCGAATCCGGAGTTTGATACCGCAGTGTTAGACCAGCCTGGGCTGGTCCTGCTAGGAGAGCGGCAGGAAGCATTTTTGGAGCAGTGGGCGAAAGACTGGCGAGGGCACAAGATGAAAGTCCTACTCAGTCAGACGGTCTTCTCTGGTGTCGCCACTCATCATGGGGGAAAGCACCAGTATCTGAAAGCTGACCTCGACTCTGGGGCGTGGCCGCAGACAGCGCGCGACCGCGCGATCTCCATCCTGCGAGAGTCCATGGCTCTGCATGTGAATGGCGATCAACATCTCACCAGTCTATCGCAGTATGGGGTCGAGCAGCAGCGCGATGCCAATTGGGCCTTTTGCACTCCGGCGATCGCGGCAGGCTATCCGAGATGGTGGCTACCGGACGAGCTAGACAATATGTCGCATGAGAATAGGCCTGACCATGGGCTGGATAACACCGGCGAGTATCTCGATGGGCTGGGCAATAAGGTCTACGTCTACGCAGTGGGAAATCCTGTGCGAAAGCCTAAGGCTAAGAATCGCTACGATCTCGCACATATGAAAGGCAGTGGGCTAGGGCTGGTGACCATCGATACCGAGGCCAAGACGTATCTCTGTGAGTCGTTTCGTTTTTTGATCGATCCGACCGATGGAAATCCAGAAAACCAGTTCCCTGGCTGGCCGGTATTGATTCATCAGCAGGAGAATCGTGGTGAGAATAAGCTTCGCTGATGGGCTAAGACCCAGAGTAAATGCTAGCCTGTGCACTAGCAGGCCGCCTCAAAAGACTGCTGCTTGGCGAGTGTGTTGCTGGGTGCGGAGACCAAAATAGCAGCGGCTGTGGGAAGATTTCCTCACAATCTAGGCGCAAGACTGAGATTTTTTAGAATTTGGTTTATTTGTTTTAAATATTAAGCTAAATTCACTTTTCACGATTCTTTTAAGATCCCTTCACATCGCATTGGCGTGGAACTAATGAGATTGGGGCTGTTGTTTTTAGATTTTTCGATACCCCGCCATTTTTGGATGAAATTCTATTCTGTGCTGCTCTTAACGGTAATCTTTTGGGCTGAAGCTCTGGTGATAGGAGCTGAACAGGCTGCTGCCGATTACATATTGGATGCGATTGCGGAAAGCAGTCCCTATCCGCGTGAAAATTATCGTCGTTATAGCCGAAAGTTGACCCAAACTTTAGCCACGCTCGACGATCAGCAGTTGGCCAATGTATTGGATGTTAATTACACTTCTTTCAAAGCCGCACTTGCGGCACCTGATAACGGTACTCCGAGAGATGGTTGGGAAGGAGATGGCACACTTGATCAAGAGGAAAAAAACAAACGCCTTCAGGATCTAGTAAAGCTGACAAAAGGAGGCCACTTTGAGGATAGGTCTGATGAGCTCACGGGTAGGGCGAAACAACAGCTAGATAGAATTGTAGAATATTTGAGGAGATATCCGGATGATCGTCTCTTGTTGAGGGGGATGGGAAAACAAGAGGATGGAGGTGCAGGGCTAGGGCAAAAGCGAGCTGATGCGGCATTCAACTACCTGAAAAGCCTAGGTGTAAATCCATCTCGCATCGAAGCAAAGGGAGAGAACTACGAAGGTAACGATTTTAGGGCCCTGCACGACGGGATCCAAATTGATGTGCTCTAGTGGCGTAGGGACAGGGCTTATGCGGCGATGTTCAGTATTGATCCCTCGACCTGACTTAATAAATCTTTCAAAGGGTAGGGTTTTTGGACGAAACTTCTTGGTATAAGCCCTTTAGTGGTCTCAAACTCCTTGAAGTCGCAGAGGTAACCGCTACAAATCATCACCGGCAATTCGGGGAATTCGTTACTGATTTGTTTGAAGGTCTCTTTGCCATCCATAATCGGCATGGTGTAGTCGAGCATCACCAGATCGAGAGCGCCGTCTCTTTCCTGAACGATCTTTAGTGCTTCGGCCCCATTATTCGCCGTGACGATTTGGTAACCAGCACGCTTCAGTAGGATCTCTGCAATAGAACGGACTGTAGGCTCATCGTCTGCGATCAGCACAGTATGAGACGATGGATCGAAATCTTTAGATTCTACGATTTCCTCGACTGGAGCCTCTTCGCCCACTTGGAGTTTTCCTTTAGGTAGGTAAACTCGCATGGTGGTTCCATGCCCAGCCTCAGAGTCGCATTCCATCCACCCATTATGTTGATTGATGATGCCGTAACAGGTAGATAAACCTAGACCAGTCCCTTTACCTTGTTCTTTAGTCGTGAAGAATGGATCAAAGATCTTTTTCTGAACTTCTAAAGGCATCCCGCTACCCGTGTCGATGACTTCTAGACAGACAAATTGGTCGTCGACCTCGTTTTTGCCTTTGTCTGATAGGAAAACGCTTCGTGTGGTGTTCTTCACTCGGATGGTAATCTTTCCATCCCGCTCCACTGCATCGCGAGCGTTCACGCACAGATTCATTAAAATCTGTGCCATCTGGTTGTGATCAGCATCGACTGACCAAAGGTCCTTAGTCAAATCGAATTCCATCTCGATAGAAGGATCCATCGTGTGGGTTAGGATATTCCTGGTTTCGTTGGCGATCTCTCCTAGGTCGCAAGGCTTGATCTCCAGGGTGCTTTTTCGGGAAAAGCTAAGCAGTTGTTTGACTAGACCTGTCGCACGTCCTGTCACGCTGAGAGCGGTTGAGATCAGGTCGTAGCTTTCGCTTTTGTCGTTTAGCTGTGGGAGGCACAGTGAGAGATTTCCCGATATAGCCGTTAGCAAGTTGTTAAAATCATGAGCCACACCACCGGCTAGAGTGCCAATAGCCTCCATTTTCTGTGACTGTCTGAGCTCTTCTTCGAGTGCTCGATAGCGAGTCAGGTCCCGGAAAACCCAGATTCTGCCGATACACTCTTTATGATTCATGATGGGTGCAGATACCACACTGACAGCCCTACGAGTGTCTTGGGCGTGGCTCCACTCTTCTTCGATCACCTCTTGCGAGGATAGAGGTTTGGTGAAAATTTCACGGCTGGATCGTTCGTCGAGCCAATCTGAAAGGGTTTCATCTAGGTCATCGATATTTGTTCCATTGCCGATGCCGGTTTGGTTTTCCTCGGAAAATAGTTGGTTGAAGGCAGAGTTGGCATCGAGGATCTCTCCATGACGGTCAAAGATCAGTAGGCCATCCTCGATTGCATTGTTAGATGACTTGAGTGTCGATAAGGTGCGAGAGAGCTTTCGGGTTTGTTTTGAGACCTCGCTTTCGAGTTCTTTCTGTGAAGCTGCTACTTTATCTAGCATCGAGTTAAAAGCGTCTCCGACTTCATCGACTTCTTTCAGTCCAAAGTGAGGAACCTTGGAGCCGTAGTTGCCTTCTCCAGCAGCTTTAGATGCTTTGGATAGAACGATGAGAGGCGAGGTGGTCTTTCGAACGAAATAGATGCAGATAGGGATAAGGAAAAATAGCGTTCCTAACAGAACAGCAGCGAATCCGCGGTTAATTCTGGCGAGGTTCCATGAGAATTCAGCCTCAGGGATCATGCTGATAAGTAGCCATTCTCGACCATTCTCTTCACGTTTGTAGGAATTCACTGGGACGCTAAAGTAGCGCATCTCCTTTTCCTCTTGGTTGACGAATAGCCCTGTTTCGCCAGCGCGAATGGCATCTAGCACATTATTGGAAGAGAATTTCGAAAACAGGGGGAGCGGCGAGCTAGAGTAAAGAACATTACCATCAGCGTCGACTAGAGTTAGGTCACCGCCGCTCTCTTTCGATACGCTCCTGAGGAATCCCCATTCGGTGGAAAGTTCACGTACTGCCTTGATGGCTCTTACAGATCTTTCCTTCGATCCAGGTGTGGGGATGTAGCAAGATAGTAGGATAGCAGACTTGTCTTCTGAGCGGTAGGGTTCGGATACGGTAGTCTTGCCGCTCCGCAGGGCTTGTTTGAAGTAGGGTGAGTACTCCTGAATCATTCCGAAAGATGGTGATGAGGAGTCTACGATAAAGCCTTGCTTGTTCAGAAGAAATAACTCCCGAAACATCATTTGGTTAAGCCGGACCAGCTCGTTCCTGCGCTGCTCTCTATTCTCTTCGGATTCGTCGATGAGAAGGGGAGACGAACAAATCATCTCTAGATCCTTGATAGAGTCGGATAGGTGAGACTCCAGTAGTTGAGCCACCTGTTGCAATGCGTGCAGGTGCGATGAACTTTTGTCTTCTACGATACGAGGTGTCGTGTAGTAGGCAAAGAAGGTCCACAATACAATGATCGGTACCATTGCCGAGGCTGTGGCAATGGCGAGCGATCTACCGTGTAGGGATCGAAATGGTCCTTTTTTTGTCATTTACTGAGGTGTGTCTGATGCACCCTCAGTCACTTCGCTGAATTCGAAGATTGAGCGTGAGAGTTCGCTCATCTTCCCAAGGATCTCGGGAGTTGCGTCTTCGAAAAATTCACAATTTTTCAGGATCTCTTCTGAGGGGAAAATGGCAGGATCGTTGATTAGTTCTTCGTCTAGCAGTGGGAACGCGGCTTCATTGGGTGTGGCGTAGCACACGTAATTGGCATTCTCTGCACAGATGTCGGGGCGATTTAAGAAGTTGATGAACTTATAAGCAGCATCCGAGTTTCTTGCCTCTCTAGTCATCACGATTAGATCTACCCATAGGCCAGCTCCCTCCGAAGGCATGAAATATTTGATTGCGGGTTCTTCCTTTGCGATCATTGCGGCGTCGCCATTGTAACAATGGGATAGCCATAGCTCGCCACTTATCAATTGTTCTCGGACTTCCTGATCGCTGAGGACCTCGCCCCCCATTTCGTTAAAGTATTTATTGAGTAGATCAAAAGCGCCATTTAGGGCGTCGTCAGATCGATCGTTTATACCTTTGCCATTCACTTTGTTGGCTACGGCAAACCTCTCTAGGTGATCGCTGAGGAGAGCCGTTCTCCCGGAGAGTTGAGGATCAAAAAGAGCAGAGAACGACGTATCGGGAGCGTTCGGGACTAAGTCACTACGGTAGGCGATCAGTGTTGAACCCCAAAAGTAAGGGATGGTGTAAAGGTTATCAGGATCTATATCTAGATTGCGAAACTTAGGGCTGAATGCCGCCTCCGTAATTCGGTCGAGATCATACTGCTGGATGAGATCGCGGTCTTGGAGTCTCTTTACCGTAGCCCTTGAAGCAATGCTAAGATCATATTTGTAGTTTTCCGCCTCTAGCAGAGCGTATATTTCCTCCTGATTGTCATAATAGACTTCGGTGATCGCGATGCCGTACTCGTCTTTGAATTTCTCAATGATTGACGGGGCAATGTATTCTGACCAAGTCAAAATTCGCAGCTCAGACTGAGCGGGGGATACTTCGGAAGAGTCGTCGCTTTTGATCACCGCTTGCTCCGAACAGGAACAAAATAGCAATGCTGCAAAGCAGAGGAAAAACAGGGGGGATTTCATAATGATATTTTATAAATTTAACAAATATCATACAAAAGGCAAATCTTTCCCTTTACTTGCTTTACGGTGAGAATCGGGTCGAATTAAAGACTCGGAATTGATAAAACTCCCCAATGGGTGCTGCGTCGGTATCTGTCGCGTAATCGGGGATATTCGGATCATTAGGATCGATAAACCTTTCGATAATGCTAGAGCCTCGATATTCGCTTATCACTGAGTCTAAGTCGTCATCCCAGATTGAATAGTCTCTATCGATACCTCCACGCCCTTGTTTCAGCACTTGCCCTCGATAGTGGACTTTGAACGTATTGGATTTGGTAGTGACTCTGCTGTAGATATTGGCATAGGGTCTTTCTCGTGAGTTGTCTCCGACCAAGGCGTGGTCTCTCCAGAAAGAGCCATCCTCCATCTGATCGATGCTGGGTTGGTAGGAGTCGATTAGAAACTTTGGCTGAGTATTGCCCATTCTTGCTGAAAGCTGCTGCGGTACCAAATGGATCTCACAGATTTGAGAGGCCGACCTAAAAATATTTCCAGTCTGAAACAGCCGTTCGAATTGCTCTAGCGTTGAGTCTTCGTGTATGACTCCTCGCAAGCTTTTGTACTCTAGTACGCCCCCTGTCGGGTTGTTCTTCCAATGATAACCATGACCTTTCCCGACGTTATGTTTATACTGCCTAGCGTAATAACTCGGATCAGAAGGTCTTTTGTGGCGTTTATTCTTCGACGGGGTTTTGGGGTTGTAACCTTGAGTCGGAATCAGTACCATCGTCTCAGGCCGGAAGACTCCATGTAGGCCTGTGTTCCGTTTGATGTGTTTGAATGGCAGAATCTGATAGTTCAGGTTAATCTTTCCTGAGGTAGAGAAGGTTTCTGAAATGGCGTAAGGCTCAACTGATGGCATCCAGAATAAATCAAGTAGGTGGTGATCTGCGGGGCCTGACTGGTTATAATTGCCTCCTTGGGTGCCCAATTGCACTTGGATGGATTGAGATTCTGCAGGGGCCCCAGGGTGGTAGGAATCACATGCGGGTCTAAATAGGAGGGTTTGCCATGATTTATTTTCTAAGATGCCAGACGGTAAAGAGCCGAACATACCGGGGCCACTGGTAATGCGATTGGGTGAAAAATAAGATGGGCCGCCTGCCTCGTGGGTGCCGGCTCCGACGAAGTACGGTAACTCTCCGTGTCTCCGACGGTCTTTCCATTTCTTGGCATTGAGGTCGATAGATCCTGAGCTGATGAGGTTGTGAAAGTTGCCTTCATCTGGCTTATTGATATATGCTCCGTCCCGGAGCAAGCCTACACCATTATCGAAATCGCCGTATTCATTGAAGGAAACGTTGGTCGAATAAGGTTTGATTGGGGTGGAGCTATGGTAATTTATGCCGGGTAGCAGGCTGAAAATGGGCTCTTCTTTCTCGTTCGTCTTCTTTGGGAAGTAGGGGTGCTCTACGAAATCTTCTTGTTCTTCTGAAACTAGAGCTTTGCCAGCTGATATTCTTAAGTCTCCTGTTCGGTTGCCTACTGACACTTTGTATCCCCACCCACTGCCATCGCTGATATCGCGGCCACCCGGGTAACGATCTTTGAATCCCCAGTAATGTTTCGGGATCTGCAGGCCTGATCGTCTCCCTTCGTTGTTCTTTGAACCTGGTTTTCCTGAGTGTAAAAAGGGCGGTTTTACTTCAAAATCTGGTATTGAAAATTGTATCGTTTGGACCAACTCTTGTTCGCTGTTTGCACTGGGCGCAGAATGCGGGGAATCTGTTCCATTCCCAAAAATCTCTACAGAGACAGGTCCTCCTTTGAATTTTAAAGTTTTCTCCTTAAGATTTTCTACCTTAATTCGGAAAGGTCTGGTTACGAATGCATAGCTAAGATCGGATCGCTTAGGATCATATTTTTTATGAAGCGGGGTCGTTCTGGCTTTTAGGAGAGAGCCAGGGCCGATGGGGACGCCGCTGTTGCCATGTTTCATGGGCGTTGATTTATTACCCACAGTCCATTTGCTGCGCCCGGTTTCTCTTGCGTCTACGGGTTGCCCTTCAATGTTGTAGGAGTCTAGAAATCGACCAAACTCTCGTTCACTATCTTTGGATAACCAAGTTCGAGGTTTATTGCCGGCAATGCCGCCTCCTATGTCGATATTCTCGAAGATAAATTGGCTGTCATTCTGGTCAAGAGTGATGATTAGTGACATATCAGGATTGATGGGGACCCATCCTTGACTAGGGCAGAATAGACTAAAAAGTAGACTGGCTTGGAGGAGCCGCTCTTTCTTGCCTAGCCGCATATAGTGGTTTTTAGCCACTTTTCTGTCAATCGAGACCACATTTCCACTAGGGTCGACGCGATTGTAGTTGAGTCTTCGGTTCCATAGGTCGCGGTCAAAGGCAGGTGCGATTACTTTTAAGACTTCCTGCCAATATACTGCTCTTCCTTCGGTTTTACGCCATTGGTGTCGTTGTCTCCAGTCTCCTTTCTCTTTTAAGTTTTCAGGTGGTTTGTCTCCTCTTTTGGGAGGGATATCGATAGTCTGCCATGCTCCTTTTTCTGTGATTAAAAAACTATCCATCCAGTCTAGTAGCCAATCAGGGTATTGATCGATGTGGTCCTGGCGTTCTCGGCTCAGTGATGGCTTGACGTCGTAATAGGAATGCATCGGCGGAATATTGGAAAAGGCTGGTCGATCATCTCTATTTTCATATGTATCGTCGGGTAGTTTGTAGCCGGGATTTCGTGGTTCCACATAGCCGCCCCCTAACATCTTATGGTAGTCCAGTAAGGCGGGTTTTTGGGGTAGCTCGTGGCGGCCTCCATCTGCTACGCAATGTACCTGGATCGACATGTTGAGCAGGGTGAAGAACCGACCAAACCCTTTTGAGATGTGTCCGTTGCGTTCGATTATGATGGGGAGCACTTGGCCGTGTCCTTTGTGTACGGTGGTCTTCCCGGCGACATCGATTTCGGCTTCAGGATCTTTGGGTGGAGCAATCTTTCGCGGGTTGGTATAGGTTCGGTGCTGGTTTGAGTTTGTTGGGTAGAATGCGTCTTGCCAGCCCTCACCAAAAAGGTTGTCATCATGAAGGTTGGTACACCTGATGTAGTCAAATATGAGAGTTGCGATATTATGGACTTCTTTGGTTCCATACTTGTCGGCAAAGCTTTGGTTGCTTTTGGGGATGGGTTTAGACATGAGGTTGACCATGTAGTCCCATAGCTGCCGGTTTCGTTCCATCTCTGGGCTGGAGAAATCGTAGGTGGTACTATCCGCATTTTTACGCTTGAAGAAGTATTCGAATTTTCCGGTATCGGATTGCCCGAGGGTAGAGCAATAAGCGATGAGTTGGTCGAATTTGGTTCGTGTGGGTAAATCGTGTAAAGAGGTGTCTAAATGGATCGGCCAGGTGGTGATGCGGGGGGTATTAAAGAGGGTGAGCTCGGGTGATCGAGAGTGGGTCGTTAAGAAGAACTGTGCCTGCTCTATGTTTCTGCTGACGTTTTCGGGCTTAGCTGGGCGCCCATTGGCTTGTGGGTAAGGCGTAGGCTCTCGGTTAGGTAGCATTGCTAGTTCGTGGACAGATGGGTAGAGTCGGTCTGTGTCAGGCTGTAGCCCGTTTTTTTCCTTGGAGGATGTTAAGTTGAGTTGTCGTGTGCCGGACTCCGACCCGCCTCCGACTATCCTAGGGATGGCGGAGTAAATGAGTTCCATCGCGTTTTTGTTTTCGGCGATATTACTGATGCCAGGGGCTAGCACTGGAGCGATACTGGTCGTAGCAGGGTGTCCAGGGTACCGTTGCCATTCGTTTTGGGCTGGTTGAAATTGACCCATATTTCGGTCGAGGAGTCCGCCCGCCCGAGGCGTATCCCAAGTGAGTCCGCCGGCATTGACGTTTAGGTTAAGCTTCGAGGTTTCATCGTCTGTCCAGAAAGCGAATCGTGCAGCGATCTGGTTATTTTTCGTCGGTAGATTCGTACCTGTTAGTGCGGTAAACTTGCCATCTGATAGATGACCGAGGGTGCCATCCTCTAGCTGATAGATCCATTTCACTGGTAGAGGAAGATGCTCAGTATCAGCTGCTCTAGTCGATAGGCGGCTCCCCGTGACCTTGTGGTCACCTTGGTTAAACTCAAATCCCTCGATGCCTCGCTCTTTACCATTCAAAGGTTTTGGCCAGCGTGGCTCGATTGCTGCAGATGGGTCGACGATAGGATAGTAGACATGATTGCCTCGTATCACAGGTTCGTTTAGATCGACATACTGGTTCTTTAGTTGAATCCATTGATCACCTTCGAGATCTGAAAAGTCTTCAGTCGCGAAGATATTTTCGTTTAGCTCGACCATTTTATCGTCGGAATAGAGTTTGAACCCTTTGAATGTTTCGTTGGACCCTTCTGCGGATTTCCAGGTTCTTATGGCTCCGGGTTGGCTTGCCCAGACGGCATCCTTCGTAGTGGTCGCCATGCGAACTTGTGCAATCACTATATTTACCGCTTGCTCGGCCACTTGCTGGGCGTGCAGGCCTTTCGAGTATTGGTAGGATGCATTGTGCTCCGTTCGCGCCATTTCAAAAAATGAAACCACGGCCAATGTCGCAAGTGCTACGACTGCTAGAACAATTACAAGTGCGACTCCCCTGTTCTGCTGGTTGAGCAGGACTATATTCCGTATTCTCCTTTTCGAGCCTTTCATATCGATTCACTGGAGGAATCTCTGAGGAGGGCGGGAGGGGAGACTTTGGGTAAAGCTTCCCTGATTTTAGCGATTTTGTGAAAAATAGACAAGATAATGTTACGAATATTCGTGAAATCTTGATTTTAAGGGCTGCTTTCGTCTTGTAATCTTGTACCCTGTGTGCCATGCGCTTTGGGTTAATTCTTTCGGTCGGTTTCGCGTGGTTTGGTCAGTTTGTCGCCGCCGATGTGAGCGTTGTTTCTTTCGAGGCAGAGGCGTTTTTCGAACAGGATCTCGATGATGTTCGGGCTTGGTATGTGGTGGAAGACGGGAGTATCCCGAGGCTGTCTCCGGATCCAGATCCGGCACACCTCGAGGGGGCTAGTGGGAGCGCTTACATAGAGGCTTTGCCGGATACGAGGCGGACTCATGCAGATAAACTCATTCACGGGGAGAACTTTGCGCCTGAGCCAGGGAAGATGGCGATTTTGAAGTATCGCGCGAGCTTTCCGGTGGCGGGTAGATACTACGTATGGGCGAGAGTCTTTTCCACGGGGACAGAGGATAACGGCTTTCACATCGGGCTGAATGGGGAATGGCCTGAGAGTGGACGCAGATGGCAGACTGTGGTGAAGCGGCGTTGGCACTGGGAGTGCAAGCAGCGTACGGCAAAGGTCCACTCAGGTGTGCCCATGCAGTTGTATCTGGATGTGCCATCCGCAGGAGAGCACGAGGTGTGGGTATCGATGCGCGAGGATGGTTGCGAGTTGGATCGATTCATCCTAGCGACAGACATAGCCTATCGACCGCCTGGGTATTCCCGAGAGGCGGGAGGTAGTCAGAAGCTGGCAAAGGTAGACAGGGTGGCCAATGGTAAAGGAGCGGTGTCTACCAGTGGTGAGAAGAGGGTGTGGCACAAGATCACCACCTCTGTCGATGGACCCTGGGCGCACGAGTCAGATCCAGACAGAAATCCCTTCACGGATATTGAGATGTGGGTGATCTACACTCATGAGTCTGGCAATCTGAGCTATCGGGTGCCTGGTTATTTCGCGGCAGATGGGAGGGCAGGTGAGACTTCGGCTGTCAGTGGACGTATTTGGCGGGCGCACCTGTCTCCTGATTTGCCGGGCCAGTGGCAGTATCGAGTCGAGCTACGCGAGGCCAAGTCTGATAAACCTCTGCCTGGTGATGGTCAGGCTGGTAGTTTTGTGATCAAAGCATCAGACAAGGCCGCCCCTGATCTGCGAGGGCGAGGCCGGCTGGAGTATGTGGGCGAGCGCTATTTGAAATTTGCAGGGGATCAGAGCTATTTTCTCAAAGCCGGGCCAGATGCGCCGGAGACCTTTTTGGCCTATGAGGGATTCGATGGCACTCGGGCGAATAGTCCTGGCAAAGGTCCTCTCAAGACTTGGCAGCCACATCTGCGAGACTGGCGAGACGGCGACCCATCGTGGAAGGGGGATCGTGGAAAAGGCATCATTGGTGCGGTGAACTATTTATCCGACCAAGGGCTCAATGCGTTTTCTTTTCTCACCTACAATGCTGGTGGCGATGGGGATAATATATGGCCGTTCGTCGATCGTGGGGATAAGATGCGATATGATGTATCAAAGCTAGACCAGTGGGGGATGGTGTTTGATCATGCCTCGAGTCGAGGGCTGTATTTGCACTTCAAACTGCAGGAGACTGAGATCGACGACAATCGACGGGGTAAGAATAATTATTCTCCTGTAGCCACATCGCTGGATGGTGGGTTGCTAGGCCCTGAGCGACGGCTTTATTTACGCGAGATTATTGCGAGGTATGGCTATCACTTGGCTTTAAACTGGAATCTGGGCGAGGAAAACACCCAGTCTCCAGATGAGCAGCGCGCCATGGCTGACTACGTGCGTCAGATCGATCCCTATGATCATCACATCGTGATTCACACTTATCCTGATCAGCAGGATCGAGTGTATTCCCGATTGATAGGTGATCAGTCAGTGTTGACTGGCGCGTCCCTGCAAAATCCATGGCATCGGGTGCACCAGAGGACGCTGCACTGGCTCCGCGAGGCTGATGCAGCTGGCAAAGTCTGGGTGGTGGCGAACGACGAGCAAAACCCAGCCGACCTCGGTGTGCCTCCAGATCCGGGGTATCAGGGCTTCTCGGGTAAAGCGACCAAGGATGGCAAAAGCTACGATCTACATGACATTCGTCGCGATACCCTTTGGGGAAACCTGATGGCTGGTGGAGCAGGGGTGGAGTACTACTTTGGTTACAAGCTGCCGGAAAATGATCTGAGGTTGAATGATTTTCGCAGTCGGGAGCAGTCGTGGGGATTTTGTCGGACTGCTTTGGGCATCTTCCACGATTCAGGCATTCCTTTCTGGGAGATGCAGTCGGCCGATCATTTGGTGGGCAACAGTGAAAGCGCCAATCGTAGACCCTGGTGTCTAGCGAAACCGGGAGAGGTGTATTTGATCTACACGCCGGATGGGAAAGCTGAACTCGATATCGATCTGACCGAGGTAGATGGAGAATTTGCCGTGCAAAAATATGATCCAACAGGTTCAGACATACACAGCCACGACCTCGAGCGGATAAAGGCAGGAGGGAAAGTGCGTGTCAACTATGGGGGAGGAGAGGCTGCGGTAGTTATTAAGAAGATAGAATGACCTCGGGACGAAAATTCAATAGGGTACAATTTTCATTCAATAGGGTACAATCCGCTGGGACGCAGCTAAGCGCGTAGGGGCGCTTCTCTCGAGTCTCTGGGTTTGTTTGATTTACAGGAAAGAGGGCTAGGCAGTAGTTATTTCGCCTCAGGCTCGGGGAAGATGGCGAACTCGGTGTCAAAAGGGCCTACCTCGATAGCGTCGTCTTGTTTGCTGCCTTTCATGCCGATCACTAGGTAGGACTGCCTGCGACCGACGATGCCGTTGGGCACGCCGCCGATGCGCTGTAGCGCCTTTCGTAGGTCGCCTTCAGCGGTGTCTACCACGCCTCCGACTACCATCACGCCGTTGGGCAGGCTGCGCAGGTGTTTGTCGAGTTTATCAAGAGCCTCGGGATCGTAGCCTAGCTCGAAGATGGCGGTCGAGAGGACTCTGGTCCCCTGGATGGCCACCACATGAAAGCCGCGCTGTTTCTTGTTTTCGTAGAGCGATTTGCCATCTAGCTCCACTGTCAGGCCCACTTCTCCGGCGCTGGTGCCTACGCTACGGCAGGCTAGGTTTTCGAGGTTCATACGAAATGAAGTCTCGGGCTGGGGCGCCATGCCTCGAAAGTCGGCGATCAGACTGCGTAGATAAATAGCCTCGTCGAGGCGACCTTTCTGGGTGGCAGTTTTCAGGTGTTGTTCTAGTAGCACGGCCACTTGCTTGCGTTTTCCCTTCACCTCTTCTTCGTAGGCTGCCTTTCGCTCGGCCTCCCAGCTATCGAGTTTTTGGACCAAAGTCTGAGCTGCGGGTGAGAGCAATTTTCGTCGTTTATCTTCTCCTTGGAGTGAAATAGAACCAACCAGAAGACCCAAACAAACGACAGAAAACACCTTCATAAAAATAAGTTAAGGAGCTTTTTAACCTTCGTCAACTTTTGCTGGGGCGGGAGAAAGGATATAATTGAAGGTTTCGGACACAATTTGCTCGCGATGCCGCCTTTGAAAAACTGGTGTTTTGCCGTAAAGCTCGGTAAGATTTTACCACAGTATGAGCGCATCCGTCATCGAACTAAACCGTGTCACCAAATGGTATGAGAGCGATCCTGATCGCCGTATCATCAGTGCCCTCGACCTTGAGATCCAGCCAGGAGAGCGCTTTGCCATCGTCGGGCCATCTGGCTGTGGCAAGAGCACTCTGCTCAATCTGCTCGGCACGCTCGACTCGCCGAGTAAAGGGGAAATGAAAGTGAGTGGACAATCGACTGAAAAGCTCTCGGCTAAGGAGTTGGCAGGCCTGAGAGCGCAGGAGATTGGCTTTATCTTTCAGCTGCATCATCTGCTGCCACAGTGCTCAGCTCTGGAGAATGTGCTGGTGCCGACTCTGGCTCTGCCGCAGAAAGTCAATAAGGAAGCCAAAAAGGGGCGCTCGAGTTATCTCGATGAGCGAGCCAAAGAATTATTCGAGCGAGTCGGCCTGCAAGACAAGCTCAATAGCCTGCCCAGCCAGTTATCCGGCGGCGAGCGTCAGCGGGTCGCGGTGATCCGCGCTCTCATCAATCAGCCCAAAATCCTGCTGGCCGACGAGCCGACTGGAGCGTTGGATGAGGAAAATGCGGCCAACCTCGTGGATCTACTGATCGAGCTAAACGAGGCCGAGAATCTGGCGTTGGTCATGGTATCTCACGATGTCGAGCTAGCCCAGCGGCTGGGCGATGTGCGCACGCTGAAGGCCGGCCAGCTAACCTCTCACCCATCAGCCTAGTTTTTTAGGGATGACCTTTGCCAAACTCGTCTTTCGCTCGCTGCTCCACTACCGGTGGCTAAATGCGATGGTGCTACTCGGAGTGGCTCTGACCTGCGCGATCATCTCTGGCTCGCTGGTGGTGGGCGATTCTGTGAAGGAAAGCCTGCTGCGCAATGCCCATGCGCGGATCTCAGGTGTCGATTCTGTCCTAGTCGGTGGCGACCGCTTTTTCTCCGCAGCCCTTGCCGATCGAGTCGGCCATGGTGTGGCTCCGATCTTGCAGGTAGAAGGCACGGTATCGACCCGTGGGCGAGGTAGCCGTCTGAACTCGGTGCAGATCATCGGTGTCGAGGAGCGCTTCTGGGCGATGTCGGTCGATGGTGCCGTGCCGGAGGGCGCACCTACTGGTGAGGCCCTAGCCATCAATGAAGTGCTGGCCAATCGTCTCGGGGTAAAAAGTGGCGAGACCCTGGTCTGCCGCGTCGAGATACCGGGCGAGCTCTCCAAAGACGCACCTCTCTCAGGCGAGAGCGAGCAGACACAACCTTTTACCGGCAAAGTCAGCGCTGTGCTGGGGGCCGATCAGCTCGGCCTCTACTCGCTGCGAGCCGAGCAGGTGCCACGTGGTACTATCTATCTGCCACTGCAGCGGCTGCAGACGATTTTGCAAAAGGAGGGGCAGGCCAATCTGATGCTAGGTCCTGCAGAGGCCACGCCGACTCTGCGAGAAGATGTCGAGCAGCATTGGCAGCTCGACGATGCCTCGCTAGAGCTAAAGGATAATCAGCTCACCAGTCGCCGCATTTTCATCGACTCGCATCTGTCGCAGATCGCTCAGGAGCAGGCCGAGCAGTCTGGTGCAGTGCTCACCTATCTCGCCAACAAGATCCGCTGTGGCGATCGGCTCACACCCTACTCGATGGTGACTGGTGCTGCGGCGAATCTGCCGTCCCCTCTGGCGAAAAATCTCAAGGACGATGAGATCATCCTCAGCCAATGGCTAGCCGATGACCTAGCGGCGCAGCCGGGCGATCAGATCACGCTCGACTATTATGTGGTCGGTACGGGACGCAAGTTGGTCGAGACATCGGCTGAGTTTCGTGTGCACTCTATCGGTAGGCTTGGGGAGAAAGGCTGGGATCAGAGCTGGACGCCAGAGTTTCCCGGCATCTTTGAGGTAGACGATCTCGATGACTGGGAGCCAGGTATCCCGATCGATCGATCGATCATCCGCGACAAAGATGAGGACTACTGGGATGACCATCGCGCTACACCCAAGGCATTTATCACACTGGCTGCAGCGCAGCGCTTATTTGCCAACCGCTTTGGCAATGCCACCTCGATCCGAGTGCCCAATGCCGATGCTGAGGCCTACGCGGCGAAACTGAAAGACAACCTGACTCTCGGCGATATCGGTCTGACCACCCGGCACGTGAGTAAAGAGGCGGAGCAGGCTGTGGCAGGTAGTATGGATTTTGGTGGTTTGTTTGCGTCGATGAGCTTTTTCCTGATCATCGCAGCACTGGCGCTGACTGCGCTGGTATTTATCTTTGGTATCGAGAGTCGGCGCGATCAGATCGGGCTTTTGTTGGCTACAGGTTTTCGCGCAGGCAAGGTGCGCCGCCTATTTTTATCCGAAGCTGTTTTGCTATCGATACTCGGTGCACTGCTCGGTATCCTCGGAGGCTGGTGCTACACCAAGCTCGCCCTAGCAGGTATGTCCAGCGCCTGGCAGGATGCGGCGTCGGGTATAGATTTTGTCTATCATGTCGAGCCAGCTACGCTGATCGGTGCGTGTGTTGCGACTATCATTTTGGCGCTAGGCACGGTGTGGTTTGCCAGTCGACTCGTCACCAAGGTCCGCCCTAGCCAGCTCATCTCTGGTAGTAGCGACTACACTGGCCGTGTGCGCTCCCTAGTGAAGACGTTTAGCTTCTGGGGGCTGATCTTGTTTCTGCTAATGGGCCTGGGGATGCTACT
This sequence comes from Verrucomicrobiota bacterium, assembly GCA_020630975.1. Lineage (GTDB taxonomy): Bacteria > Verrucomicrobiota > Verrucomicrobiia > Verrucomicrobiales > DEV007 > Arctic95D-9. The sequence goes on along the minus strand of JAHDID010000089.1, from coordinate 5,004 downwards.
CGCGCCGAAATTGGAGGGTAGCATGATTGAGCAGATGTTATTTTTCTTCGGAGGCTTTTACCTCACTATGGCTGGGCTATGTGCTGTGGCGCTATGGCTGCGTGCTATGCAGAAGCCGCAGGGCGATCTAACGAGTCTCAATAAGCTCGGTCGCCAGAATGCGGTGCGGCGCAAGGGGCGTAGCCTAGCAGTGGTCGGCCTGATGGCCGCTGGGGTTTTCATGGTCACCGCGATCAATTCCTTTCGCCTAGATGGTTCGCGTGGTGCGGAGCGACGTGACTCCGGCACTGGGGGGTATAGCTACGCCGGCCAGTCGACACTACCGATCTATGTGGATCTGAATTCCAAAGCTGGTAGAGAGAAGTTTCTCCTCGATCAATTTGATAGCAGTGCGTTTCGCATCGTGCAGTTTCGCGTCAGCGATGGCGAGGATGCTAGTTGTCTGAACCTGAACCGTGCGCAACGCCCACGTTTGATGGGTGTCGATCCTGAGCAGCTGAAGCTAAATGGCGATGAGCAGCCTTTCAAAATGACTACTTCGTTAGGTCCAAAGAGCTGGGAGGTGCTCGACTGGATAGAAGGCGAGGGGATACCTGCTGTCGTCGATATGAATACAGCCATGTATGCTCTACATGGTAAGGCTGGCGATATACTCGAGTATAATAATACTGCCGACGAAACCTTTCAGGTGCAGATGGCCGCTCTGCTAGATACGTCTCTACTACAGGGAAATCTGATTATTTCAGAGGATCATTTCATTCGGCAGTTTCCCAACTCTGGAGGTTATCGTTTTTTCCTCCTCGATTGTCAGGATGCCGTATTAGCGGAGAAGATAGCCAAACACATGACCCGCATGTTCGAGCATCGTGGTCTAGAGATGCGTCCGGCCTCTGACAAGCTCAACGAATTCAATGCGGTGCAGAATACCTACCTGAGCATTTTCTCCACCCTAGGCGGTTTGGGGTTGCTCCTAGGCACGATAGGTCTGGCCATCGTAGTCGGGCGCAATGTCATGGAGCGCCGAGGCCAGCTAGGGCTCATGCAGGCAGTAGGCTTCGACCGCGACGCCCTGGCCAAGATGGTACTCAGCGAGCACTGGTTTCTTCATGTCAGTGGAGTTGCCATCGGCTTTGGCGCAGCGATGATAGCTGTTCTGCCCAAGCTACTCAGCCGCGCTTCAGAGCTACCTTGGAGCCTGATCTTAGGTATCAATGCTGCCATCCTCGTCGGTGGCCTAGTATTCTGCTGGGTAGCTGCGAAGATGGCGCTGCGCGGTAAGCTGATCGATGCCCTGCGCACAGAGTGAGGTTTAGGGGGAAGGGGCGAGTAAGCAGGTGTGAGAGCTAGAAATGAAATAGTGTCCCGTTAGATTAGACTCACACTGAGCCGGCGTGATTGATCGCTCTCGTTGTCGCATCAGGCCAGCTTTTAGACTAGCCTCTATTTTGAGTCAAAGAATGGCCGGTGCTCTGCTTCAACCAGCTTTGCTCTCTTTCGTAAATTGCCTGAATCTCGGATTTGATTTTACCAATATTGGGTTCAACAACCAATGATGTTATTTCGGCCCACCCTATCAGAATATTCTCCATTAGTTGCACTTGAGCATCCCTTTTACTAGTAGAGCTCGAATGAGGAAGATCCCAGTAATAAATACTACGAAAACTTCTCACATGGCCAGTAATAACTGGCTCGAGTCTCCGGTTCTCAAAGGTCGCACTCGGGTTGGTGCTGGTGAAGTGTTGATCCATCCTTGTGGTCATCTTTAGTAAGGATCTTTGATTCTCATTAATAATTCTAGCCCTGATGCCTTTTCTATTTTCCGGAGAATCGTCGTTTTCTAACTGGTGGTTTGCAACATGACAAAGCTGGCGAAACTCTTTAGCAGCAGTCTTTCCCATAAAATCGATCGAAATAGGATACTCCGCCAAAATACGAGAAAAAGGCTGCGCAAATCCAGAGTGACCGTTTTCGATCTTCGCGACCACCGCATCAAACATTCTCTTGCGATAAAATGATCGCAATGAGAGATCTAGTCAACGATCCGTCGTCTTCGTAGAATGCTGCTACCTTATAAATATATCGGCAATATTGTTCAGCCGCTGTGTAATCATTAATCGTGAGGCTCTTTCTGAAATGGCAATAATTATATTTAACCAATGGGTCTAGATCCATTAGGTATTGGTAATCATGCGGCTCCTCGAATCTGTTGTACTGGTCTATCACAGTATTCCAGGATCTTAGCAATTCGTCGTTGTCAGACAGTACTTGGTCGAACTTATCGAGTCAGCGTCGCTTCTGTCAATCACAGCTTGGAGTGTGATCTTTTCTGTCGACTGCAGCGGGGGTAAGAGCGGAAGGTTGTTTAAGGCATAGTAAGCATTCTCTGCCGAGGGGACATTTTTGAGCTTGGATGTGAGATGGCTCGAGTCGATAGGTTCGCCCTTTGGGATTTCTATATCTGCTGCGATTAGCAGGTTGACAGATACGGGGAGAATTGAGTCAGAGTCTTCAAAGATCTTAATTGTCTCTAGAGATAGATAGTCTTTCCAGTAAGTCAGGCCAAACTCCAGCGCATAATTAACCATAGCTGTACTTGCCCTTCCATTGTCGTGATGCCAATCACCCAACAGACCCTGTCTACGACTTTGCGCTTGAGGAGGCAGCAGCCAAAAGCGGTGGGCCTCTAGATCTTCAATGTCAGCTGCAATCGAGGCCGTGTCTCCCGCCCACGACACCTGCTCGAGACTTGTAAGGTGCTTTGCGACCTGCGATGTCCACATAGCCCAAGTTATGAACAGAAGCCCCAAAAAGCACAGAGCACCAAGCTTGCGTGGATGACGTCGAATAAAGGATGAAAAACTGTGCACTCAGAAACTTATTATAATTTCCATAAAATTACAGGGTTTTCTTTGGAAAGTTGTTAGTGCTTTGGCAGGTCTATTGGTAGGCTGAGCTATGCTCAGGTATCTTTTTGCGGTTTTTGTCTTAGTTGCTAGTTCAAGTGGCTTGTGGGGGAATGCTGCGGAAGGCCGTCGTCCTAATGTGCTGATGATCATGGTCGATGACCTGAATGACTGGGTGGGGTGTCTACAGGGGCATCCTGACGCTGACACGCCGCATATCGATACCTTGGCAGGGAGGGGGACGCTTTTCTCTAATGCTCATTGTCAGAGTCCGATCTGTGGACCCTCTCGGGCTTCGCTGCTGTCGGGCCGGTATCCCCACGAGACAGGACTCTACAATCAGCCGCGAGGTGGCAAGAAGGGCGGCAGGATGGTGGATGATACGGTGAATTTTCATGGGCACTTGCTGCCCGAGTATTTTGCGCAGCATGGGTACCAGACTTTTGGTGGTGGTAAGATCACTCACGGTTACCCGCTGGACACCGCCTTTCAGGTAACGGGGCCGGAAGGGGGCGCGGGGCCAAAGCCCGAGGGCCCTAAGCCGCCGAACGATGTGCGGTTTAATTTCACGCCAGATTACTCGCGGCCGTTTACCGGTACTCAGACCGACTGGGGAGTCTTTCCTGAGCGAGATGACCAGATGCCGGATTATAAAACGGCGGATTGGGCGGTATCTCAGCTGTCCGAGATCGATACGACTGAAAAGCCGTTCTTGCTAGTAGCGGGATTTCATCGACCGCATGTGCCCTTTTATGTGCCAGAGCGGTGGTTCCAGAGATACCCTCTGGATCAGATCACTCTGCCGAAGGTTTTGAAGGATGACCTATCGGATGTGTCGCTAACCGGTATTCGTGTGCATGAATTGCCTCGCTATCCGCAGCCAGAGTTTCTCCATGCCAATGGTGATGAGCAACTGCGCCTCGTCACGCAGGCCTATCTGGCGTGTACGACTTTTGTCGATGCACAGGTGGGTAAGCTGACTCAGGCGCTAGCCACTTCGTCTCATGCGCAGGATACCATTATCGTCTTGATGTCTGACCATGGCTATCACTTGGGAGAGAAAGGCCGTGTGTCCAAGCATAGTCTGTGGGAAGAGTCGACGCGTGTCCCAATGATCGTGGTATCGCCGGATGGGAATAGAGAAAGGGCCATCGATGAACCTGTCGGCCTGATCGATATCTACCCTACACTGATCGATATGTGTGGGCTGCCGGAGAAGGAAGAGTTGTCTGGGCATAGCCTAGTGCCGCTGATGACTGGGGATGATACCGAATGGCGGTCATCGATTCTGTGCAACTACGGTCGAGGAAATTATAGTCTCCGAGGTAAGCGGTATCGCTACATCCAGTATGATGATGGCTCTGCGGAGCTTTATGATCACAAGAACGACCCTAATGAGTGGCGAAACCTGTTAAACGGAGAATCCGCTGCCGATTACTCAGACGTGATCGAAAGATTTCAAGAGCAGTTGCCTAAGGCCTCAGTGCCCTATCACAGTGCTATAGGTATGAGTGGGGCGGTGAATGCGTGGTTTGAGGAGCATTATGAGGCTCAAAGAGAGTAGCTCTGAATAAGTAAGTAGCGGAAGATGTCAATCTTCCGAACGCGGAGCCATTAACCGAAGCCCTGCAGAGCGGTATTTTGGGAAATGCCGCTACTAATGGGACTGGGAGCGGCGGTTTTCAACCGCCGGGGAGGCTGAGCTGGTTGCAAAAGGTAGCGGAAGATCTCAATCTTCCGTCCGCAGGGGTATTAGCCAAAGCCCTGCAGATCGGCATTTTGGGAAATGCCGCTACTTGGACTGGGAGCGGCGGTTTTCAACCGCCGGGGAGGCTGAGCTGGTTGCAAAAGGTAGCGGAAGATCTCAATCTTCCGTCCGCAGGGGTATTAGCCAAAGCCCTGCAGATCGGCATTTTGGGAAATGCCGCTACCATGACTGTTTTCTAGCTAACTAACTATGGAGCGGTTGGAGCTTTTGGTAGTTCGATCTCCACTGAAATCGGCAGGTGATCCGACAGTGTGGTAGGCCACACTCGGTAGTCGGTAAATTGGTAGACAGTCGGAATCAAAATCCAGTCGATAGTCGCACTAGGTTGGTCGC